>JAFGQA010000480.1 GCA_016935885.1 Phycisphaerae bacterium
AGACGGAATCGTTACCACCGGTAGGTCGTCAGCCTGAGCCGACACCCCATCAAGACCCCAAAGTGCCAAAGTCCAGGCACCGGCGTCCCGCCGGTGGTTTTCACGGTCAGGAACGGCTTTTCCAAACGGCTGTTCTCCCTTTTACCACGGCTGCTAACGGCGACATTGCCCCGTGTCACCGCAGTGTGCCTCAGGAGCTTCGCGGTGCCGTCGTCTCGGCAGGGATCGCATGGCTCATCGCACCGCCGCAGGAAGCAGCATCGCCACATTCCTGGGCGTGCGTGGCACGCCCGTTTGGGACGGACTTCTACGCCCATACGCCGCTGCTCTCGACTCGACGAAGCGTATTATCAGGCGTTCAACTCGTTGCCCCCCAAATCGTAGGATATAAGCGGGCATGGTCATTGCTCCGAGGCGCGATCCAGCGCGGCCCGGGGGATGATCATGCGCCGAAACCTAGGGGGTGGTCTCGTGCTCGACGTGCTTCAGCGATTCTCCGCATCCAATTTGACCGGCTTGTTGTCGTCAGCGCTTCTGTTTTGGTTGATCTGGCCGGTTCTGTGCGGCCTCCTGGGCGCCAAGCGCGGCCAGGGTTTGCAGGGGGTTATGCACGGGTTGTTCTGGGGACCGTTGGGCCTTCCGGTGGTGCTCCTGAGCAGTCGGAAGTACGTCTGTCCCACCTGTGGAAAGCGGACGCTCGCACAGCCCGGAGAAGCGCGCCGGGTGCCCGCGATGGCGCCGGCGGCCGTGCCGACCTCGAGCGAGCCATCGGTGCGGCAGTCTGGCCTCCAGGCGCGGGACAGCGCGATTAGCCCCATCGTCGAGGATGTCGAGGCACCTCCGGTCCTGCAACAGCCGCCGGCGTCGGGGCCAGCGGAACCGCTGTGTGAGCAGGTCCCTGAGTCCCGCTGTGCAGACCACTCGGACGACGAGGCGGACAGGTTGTACGCGTGGATCAATGATAATCGTGTGGACACCGCCTCGGCTGGACTGCAATGACGCCCGTGGCCGTGAGAAGCCGGCGTATCCCCGCGTAAGCATGCCTCCCAGGGGGCAGCAAGCACCACATCTACGGGGCAACCGCTAGCTCGTGTTTCCGCTCGCACGGACTGCGCGTTTGCTCAAGACACGCACCCTTCATAGAACACTGCAAGCGAGATTCGCCGACCCAGTGGCGTCTGTCCAAGCTGCCGCTCCACCGAGCTTGCTATTGCCCCGACCATCTCTGAACTTATTTCACCGATAATTTGCACGTTTGCAGTATTGGTGTTATAATTAAAGGTCTTTTGGGGTTCCATTCAGCAGGGGACCAGGGACGAAGCGGAAATCGGCTCTTTGGTTTCACTTTATTCTTAACAGAGTAACAAGGTAGGCAACTTCGGGGACTTTGTGTGGCCGGACGAACATCCGCGGCGATAACTGAGCAGGTTCGTCAGGCTAGCGACATTGTGGACGTCGTGTCCTCGTATGTTCGCCTCAAGCGAGCGGGCACTGCGTTCAAGGGGCTGTGTCCCTTCCATCGCGAGAAGGCGCCTTCCTTTCAGGTCAATCCCGAGAGGCAGATCTTCAAGTGTTTCGGCTGTGGCGCCGGGGGGGATGTCTTCAAGTTCATTCAAATGCGCGAGAACGTCAGCTTCATGGAGGCCAAGACGATTCTAGCCACCAGGGCGGGAATCTCGATTGAGGAGGAGGCTCGGCCTAACGACCGGCCCGCCGGACCAAGCAAGACAGATCTTGAGCGGACAAACCGCTGGGCGTCTCGTTGGTTTCAGCAGCAGCTTGCGGGCTCGGCAGGCAGGAATGTCAGGGGCTACCTTGAGAACCGAGGAATCAGCGAGGAGTCGGTCCGCCGCTTCGCGCTGGGGTATGCTCCGGACAGTTGGGACTCGCTCCGCCGGGCCGCGGCGGAGCGGGGCATTCCGTCGCAACTCCTTTCTATGGCAGGACTTACGAAGGAGAATCCGGACACGGGCAATTGCTATGACGCCTTCCGGAATCGACTGATCTTCCCGATCCAGGATGTCATGGCCCGCACGATCGGCTTCGGGGGTCGGACATTGGGCGAGGACCCGGCTAAGTATCTGAACTCTCCACAGAGCGCCTTGTTCGACAAGAAGCGTTGCCTGTACGGCTTGGATTCCGCCAAGGAGGCGTTTCGCGAGCACCGGACCGCAGTTGTCGTCGAAGGCTATGTTGATTGTATCATGGCCCAGCAGTACGGCTTCGGCCAAACCGTGGCGACGTTGGGCACGGCCTTGACCATCGAGCACGTCCGTCTGCTGCGGCGCTACGTGGACGCCGTCATCCTGGTCTTTGACTCGGACGAGGCGGGTCGGCGTGCGGCGGACCAGTCATTGTCGTTGTTTCTGACCGAGCAGCTTGACGTCCGGCTGGCGGAGGTCCCAGAAGCGAAGGACCCTGCTGATCTGTTGCTGGCCGCCGGTGCGGAGGCTTTTCAGCATGTTTTGACCTCCGCCCAGGACGCGCTAGAATTCAAGTGGAAGCAGGTTCTGCAGCGTTATCGGAATGACGCCACGGGTCCTATGCGGCGACGGGCGATCGAGGAGTTCCTGGGACTGATCGCCAGTTCGGCTGATTTGGGCGCCTGCGAGCCCATCCAAAGGGGGTTGATACTCAATCAGGTAGGCAAGCTGCTGGGCCTGTCCAGCGAAGAGGTGCATCGCCAGTTGCGGATCGTTGCGCGACGGTCCGGGCCGGTGAGGGGCGTCGACGACGGAGGGCCACGGTCGGAGAGGGCGCCGGTGACACCGGATGCCGCGTGCGCCGCGATGCGAGAGTTGCTGGGCGTGCTCCTCAATGAGCCGAGCTACTACGCTTCGATCGCGACAGAATTCGATCCCGGACTGATTCCGGACAGAGCAACAAGGGAGATCGCGCAAGCCGTGGTTGAAACGGCACAGGAGGATCCGGACTTCACGTTGCCGGCATTGATCAGCCGGTTTGAATCGGTGGAGACCGCCAAGCGTATCGTCGCCCTGCAAACCGCCGCTGAGACCCGTGGAAACGTAGCGGCCACCGTCGAGGGAGCGGTGCAGTGCCTTCAGCGACTTCGCGAGCAACGAAGGAACGACGATCTGGAGTCGGGATTGCGGAAAGTCGAGAGCCGCGTCCCGTCGGAAGCAGCCGGCGAAGTGGAGGAGGGGGTGCCGCGCGGACAGCCGGAGGGGAAGGAGATGGACGAGCGGTCCATCGCGCAAGCCCTGAGGCAGGGCGTCCGAAACGCGCATGGTTTTGCGGCCCGCCGGCACTTGTCGGCGTCGAGGGCAGCGGATGCCGGGCAGGGTGGGTCGCAACGTGTCGAATAGGTTTCGTTGGTAGGGGGGGGATGTCTCGTACACGAGGTCGGGTTGCCGAGATGTGGCAATCCGTTATTGGGGAGTAGGACGCCGGCCATTGCACGATTGCAATGGTTGTAAGAAGGAGCGAGCCGTCGAGTAGGCCGACCGGCACCGCACGTGAATCTGACGTACTGGAGCCCCAAGAGAATGACGCGAATGATGGCTAAGCAAACACCCGTACAAATACCGAGGCAACCACGTGTCGAGGAGTTCACCGATCCGGTGGAGCTCAGCATCAATGAGTTGATTGCCAAAGGTCATCAGCGTGGATACCTGACGTGGGAAGAGATGAACGACACGTTGCCGGACGAGGCCGTCCTGCCTGACCGGCTCGAGGCGATTCTGCAGCGGCTGGATGAGCTCGGCATCGACATGGTGGACGAGGCCGAGGCGCAGAAACTCTCGTTCGGCGACGACAGCGGCACGGCCAAGAAGAAGTTTTCTTCCGCCGAAGCGGTTGCCACCGAGGAGGAGTTCCCCGTCGAGGCCCCAAGCCGGCGGATCGACGATCCGGTGCGCATGTATCTGACCCAGATGGGGGAAATTCCACTTTTGACTCGTTCCGAGGAGATTGCCCTCGCGAAGAAGATCGAACTGACGCGGACCGCATTCCGGCGTAAGGTGATCGAGTCGGACAGCAGCCTCGGTGCAGCATTGGAGATCATGCAACTGGTCAGCGAGGGCGGCCTGCCCTTTGATCGCACGATGAAGATTTCCAGCGGTGAGAACCAGGCCAAGGCGACGGTATTGCGGCGTCTGCCCGGGAACCTGAGCACGGCTCAGAAGCTCATGGACCTGAACCAAGCCGACTGGGCGAAGCTTCGCGAAGACCGGCTGAGCGAATCCGCGGTGACGGCGATATGGCGCCGGATAAATCAGAGGCGGCGCAAGGCGGTGACACTGCTCGAGGAGCTTGCCCTGCGGACGAGCAAAATCACGCCGCTGATGCGCAAGCTCTACGCGCTTTCGGACAAGATGACGCAACTTGAGAGGGTCCTTGGTGATCCGAGGAGGCAAGCCTCGATGCCAGCCGAGGACGTGGAGGCCATCCGTGATGAGCTTGACGGGCTTCAGGATCTCGTCCTGGAAACACCCGAGATGCTCCGCAAGCGCGTCACTACGATCAGGCGTGTTTATTCCGAATACGAGGATGCCAAGCGAAAACTGTCGGGCGGAAACCTCCGTCTGGTCGTCTCCATCGCCAAGAAGTACCGCAACCGGGGTCTGTCCTTTCTGGACATCATCCAGGAAGGCAACACGGGACTGATGCGGGCGGTGGACAAGTACGAGTATCGGCGCGGGTACAAGTTCAGCACGTACGCCACATGGTGGATCCGCCAGGCGATCACGCGAGCCATCGCTGACCATGCTCGAACGATCCGCATTCCGGTGCACATGATCGAGACGATGAGTCGTCTGCGCAACGTTTCGCGGGAGTTGGTGCAGGATCTCGGGCGTGAGCCCAGCATCGGCGAGATCGCCAAGAGGGCTCGCATGCCGCTCAGCGAGGTTCGCCGGGTCATGAAGATCAGCCGGCATCCGATCTCGCTCGATCGGCCGGTGGGCGAGGGCGAGGATTCCTACTTCGGCGACTTCATAGAAGACGGCTCGGCGGAGAGCCCCGTCAGGACGGCAAGCGGCGAGATGCTGAAGGATCGCATCGAGCAGGTCCTCAAGTCGCTGACGTATCGCGAGCGGGAGATCATCAAGCTCCGGTATGGCATCGGTGACGGCTACACGTACACGCTCGAGGAGGTCGGCAAGATCTTCAAGGTGACGCGCGAGCGCGTCCGGCAGGTTGAGGCCAAGGCCATCCGCAAGTTGCAGCACCCGGTGCGCGCCCGCAAGCTGGAGGGCTTCCTCGACAAGGACGGTCACCTCAAGCATCCCGAGGAGAGCTTCTAAGGAATCGCGCAGGAATGACGTAAACGATTGACCCGTCTGCCTGCGGGCAGGTCCGCCAAACGGCAAGCCGGCAGGCCAGCCAAGTGGCACCATCGGTCATGTTATTCCTGCGCCACGCCTAAGCCGCTTCTGTTGATGTTTGAACAGTGCGGGTGCCGCTGGCGGCTTGTCCGCCAGTGCCCGCACAGGTGATGGGCGCACGGGCAGGTAAGTGCGTGTTTAGCAGTGTGGCATGGGTACGCGAAGCCGCCACCGCGGCGGAGCTTGCACGTGGGCATCTGTTTGAGCCTGTATTCACGGGTAACGAACGACCCACCCCGTGGGGCGTGTCGTTCGTTACCCATGCACACCGTTGGAACGCTAGCAGCCTGTGGCAAAACTGTGGCACCGGCGTCTCGCCGGTGGTTTTCACGGTCAGGAACGGCGTTTCCGAACCGCTGTTTTCCCT
>JAFGQA010000481.1 GCA_016935885.1 Phycisphaerae bacterium
GGATGACCGGTTTGCCGACGTTCCTCAAGGGTGAACGCTGACCGCTCCCTCACGGTCGCGGTTCCGATCGGCGTCGGCGGCATAGGCGATTTCAAGCTTAAACTGCTCTAGCGATTGGACATGGCACACGGGCCCGAAATTGTGTCCTCGCGGTCCATGGCGGCGGTACAGCAAAAACAGATAGAAGCCGCACCTCCTGCCGTGAGGACTATGCCGGTCAACACGCACAACAGGACGGCCCGCTTCTCAACAACGGTTCTCGTGGGCGCTCACTCTCGCCCGCCGGTCAGGCCTGGCGACTCGTCAGCGGGGCTTTCCGGTTGGAAGGCCGCGTCCTTGCCGCTGGCGAAGTCGGTGATCTCCTTGCTGATCCTCATGCTGCACCAGTCGTGGCCGCACATCGAGCAGTAGTCCGCGTCATCGGGTAGGTCCTCGTCGTGCAGCGCCCTGGCCGTCTCGCCGTCGAAGGCGAGCTCGAACTGTTTCGGCCAATTGAGTGCCGCACGGGCACGGCCCATGTCGTTGTCCCACTCGATGGCGCCCGGAATGCCACGGGCGATGTCACCGGCGTGGGCGGCGATCTTGTAGGCGATGCAGCCTTCCTTGACGTCCTGGGCCTTCGGCAGGCCGACGTGTTCCTTCGGCGTGACATAACACAGCATCGCCGCGCCGGCCCGAGCCGCCTCGGTGGCACCGATGCAACTCGTGATGTGGTCGTAGCCGGGGAAGACGTCCGTCACGATCGGGCCGAGGACGTAGAACGGCGCGTCGTCGCACATCCGCTGCTCGATCTGCATGTTCCAGGCGACCTCGTGCAGTGGCACGTGGCCTGGCCCCTCGACCATGACCTGCACGCCGGCCTCGCGGGCCCGGTGGGTCAGCTCGGCAAGCACCTCGAGCTCCGCAATCTGGGCGGCGTCGCCGGCGTCTTTCAGGCAGCCCGGCCGCACGCCATCGCCTAGCGAATAGGCCACGTCGTGTTCACGCATGATGGCGCTGATCTCGTCGAACAGGTCGTACATCGGGTTCTGCTTATTGTGGTGGATCATCCACGTGGCCAACAGCGAGCCGCCGCGGGAGACCAAGCCCGCTAGGCGCCGGTTGATCAGGTGCAGGTTCTCCCGGAGGATGCCGGCGTGGATGGTGAAGAAGTCCACGCCTTGCCGGGCCTGCTTCTCCACCTCCCTGAGGATGTCGTCGTAGGTCAGATCCTCGATCGTCCGGCCGATGATCATCGAGTAGATCGGGACGGTGCCGATGGGAATGGTGCTGTTGTCGATGATCGCCTGGCGGCACTCGTCGAGATTCCCGCCGGTGGACAGGTCCATGAGCGTGTCGGCCCCGTACTTCTGGGCCCAGCGGAGCTTCTCGACCTCCTCGACGGTGCCCGATGCCACCGGGCTGGCACCGATGTTGGCGTTGATCTTCGTCGTGATCATCCGGCCGATGCCGATGGGATCGAGCCGCCTGGGCGCAGCCTGGCCCTTCAGAACGCCGGGCTGGTTGATCTCTGCCCAGCGCTGCCCGACCGTCTGATTCACCCACAGTCGGGCGTCTGTGCCGTGCCCGGGATGCCCGGCCGGCTGGTCGAAGTGTTCGGCGTCGACGACCTCGTAGGTGGCGCCGGGGCCGCCGACCGTTCGCATCTCCGGCGCCTGCCCGGCCGAACCTGCCAGGTGGCGAACGTTCGCCGGGATGATAAGCCGTCCCCGGGCGAGCTCTTCTCTGATGAACGTCGGCGTCACGTTCTCGCGTTGGGCGACTCGGATCATATCGGGCGTCGTGATGCCCTTTCGGGCAGATTCAAGCTGGGTCATTGCGTATCTCCTTCCGCCTGCGCGTCGATGATCCTCGAGACCTCCTTGAGCAGCTTTGGCGCTTCTAGGGTGGCGGCATTCCATACGATCTGCCAATCAATGCCGAAGTATCGATGCACCGCGATGTTTCGAAATGCGATGATGTCACGCCACGGAATCGCGGGATGCTGTTGTTGAAGCTCCGGGCTGATGCGCGCGGCCGCTTCGCCGATGACCGTCAACTTTTGAAGGACGGCACTGCGAACCAAATCATCATCGACAAACTGCGCCTCGGTCAGCCCGGCCAGGAACTGCGCAATCGCGTCCGCCGCTGAGACTATATCCGCCAGATACAAATCGTCACGCCGCAAAGAGCACCTCCGCTTCCGCCAACACGTGGTCTCGAATGAGCGGGTTCAGACCGCGCTTGGTAACAACGTCGACCGGGCGTCCAAAAAGAGTCTCCAGTTCCCGTGACAGTTGGGACAAGCCAATGAAACCGATCCGCGCACTCGGCTCGAATTCAACCAGAACGTCAACGTCGCTGTCCGAACGCGATTCGCCGCGCACAACGGACCCAAACACCGACAACTCCCTGACACGATGGCGCCGACAAAGATCGGCGAGCTGATGCTCTTGAATTCCGAGCGAAATCACATCCGTCTCCCTCTCATCTCGGCCAATTGCCGTACGCGTACGAGCCAAACAGAATGATCCGCCGCGGCCTGAACTCCTCGGCGATCTTCCGGGCAAACATGCGGATTTCACGCATGGTGGCCATTCGCATGCTTCCTATGCTGAAATACCTGATGTGCGGTTCCTGCCTGACGCCTTATCTTCTCCCGATGTCTTCTGCAATGGCGGTTCAGGAGTGCAGCATTTGCCTAGAATATAGTGGATCTTGACCGGATCGTTCTCCTTTACATTTTCAAAGAATGCAAGAAACAGACCGTGTGTGAGACGTTGCACCTTAAGGGCCAAGATCTGTAGATTTTTCCACATCACGACGACCAACACGAGGGCCAGGATACCCGCACAAGCGAAACACAACCACGACTGGGTGCCATACTGTGCGCTAATAGCGAGCCAAGAGACGAGCGACAATATGGATCCGATCAGGAGAGCACCAGCGCTGTGCATGAGGTCCCAGATACTCTGCTGGCGGCTCTCTGCCAATGCCTGAGGTGAATCTTCTTTCATCCGTGAGTGCCAGACTATGTTTAGGATGACCCATGCATCATGTACGCAAAGTTTGTCTATCTTCACGTCCTCGCCAGACTCGCTGTCATCAAAGATACACAGTTGCCCGTTCGTGAAAGGAAGCTTTATCGCCTCCCGAAGATCGACAACCAATCCAAGATTGTGCCACACGCCGTTTGGCAGACTGCAGAGAAAATGGTGAAAGACACTCAACAGATATCCTAGCCCCCCAGAAGCGAGCACGCCCGCAAGCACGGTCCCTATTGTATTACCATTCTCTTCGGCGCGTGCCAGAGCGTCTATCAAAGGCGACTTCGATATCACACAATAAAGCAAGGTCAGACAGACAGTCGATATTCCAGGTATTATGTATCTTAAAAATCGGCGAGCCTCATTCATGGTGTCTTCCTGTCAGTGCTACGTCGAGTCGTGATTCTGGGGTAAACAGGGCAAAAACAGACAGTCACCCAGTATTCGCTGCAGCTCTTACACTCCCCGCCTTCTTGACATATCTGATCTCGCGCCAGAACGCTTCGGCTGCCGCGTGGTAGTACTCGATCTCCTGCTCTCGGGAGAGGTTGCGGGTCTCCTCGTGAATCTGCTGCTCGACGTTCCGTTTCATCTCCACGCAGTCAAATGTCTTCCTCGAAGTCCAGCCTCCTTGCCTGTGCATGTGCCTTTCAGAAACAGTATCCCCTCGCAACCCAGTAATGCCAATCCTCGATCGCCGTTCCTGTCTCGCGGTCGGTCTTGACTGCCTTCAACTGAGCCAGCGGGACAGCCAGGCGGTCGCGATCCCATCGAATCATCACGAACATCTCGCGTTCGCATTCCTCCCCAGGAGCCATGCCGATGACCTCCACATCGTCCCCCACCTTCAGCGGGGAGATGGCCCGCTTGGCACAACACCTGGCGGTGAACGGGAAGTTGAGCGTGTTCTCAAGATAGCAGTACCACCCCATGGCACGTTCCGATTCGTCGTACGCGTCGACGACGATCTCCATTGTGATACGTTGTTCACGCGCTCGGTTTAGCCCGGTTTTTGACATCGATCATCGGTCCTCTCTCATCTGGGCTGCCTGAATAGCCCCATCTCATAACATGGAACCGTACATGCTCTTCAACAACCGAATCTGCCCCGTGTGATACACGTCGTGGGCCGCGATGCCGTAGATCAACTTCGCATTCTCAACCTTGCTCCCGCGCGGCGGCCTGTGCAACTGCGCCGACGGGAGCGCAGCAACGGCCTCACGCAGAATGCGATGCTCGGTCTCGAGCAGGCTGACGTACTGCCGCCAAGTCTTCTCCGTCAGGCTCGCGGGCACGACAAACCAGTCGCTGCCCTTCAGCGGAAACGAGCCGCGCTTGTCACCTCGCAGACGCCGCCGGGCGGCGTACTTCCAGTACGCGGCATGAAGGACGATCTCCGCGATGTTGTGCCGCTTGGCACGTGGCCGCCAGACGGCTTGCCGCGCCGAAACCCCCCGGATGGAGCCCCTCAGGGTCGGCCCGTGCCATGCCTTGCCGCCGTAGGCGTCGTCGAGATTACGCAACAACAGTGCCATCTCGCCGTACGTTCGCTCCTCCATCACACGGTCTCCCACAGTCCGCGCCGGCTTGCGGATTGCACAGCCATTACCCGATACGCTCGGTTTCACATGCGGTCGCGCGCCTCGTCGAATCGTTGCCGGAAGCCCTTTGCCATGTGAGGACGTGCCAGCCGGCGGTCTACTCCTGCGGCCCTGTGTTTTGAATCGCGCTGCGGCATTGCTCCAAGAGCTCTCGGTGGCGAATGTATGTCGTTTTTGCCAGCACTTCTTCCAGAAAGCGGAGGGCGTCGTCACGTTGTCCACGGGCCGCCATGATCCGCGCCAGGGTGTCTGCGACGGCGGCGTTTTCCTCACCCGACGCCAATTCATAGGCCTCGCGGGCTTGGTGCATGTGTTCCTCGGTCGGCCGACCGGTCAAGTAACCGGACCAGGCCAGTCCATTCAACGTGCGGCTGCCGG
The DNA here is from genome assembly GCA_016935885.1 of Phycisphaerae bacterium. The sequence goes on from JAFGQA010000481.1 coordinate 5,006, forward strand.
GCGCCGACTTCAGCAAGCGGGCCGCCACGCGCTTCGCGGCCTCATGGCGATCGAGCGCGAGGAGGACCTGATAGAGCCGACAAACACGAAACGCAAGCTGGCCCTTGTGGGAATCTTCGGCAGTGTTGAACGCCTGCTTCGTCGGGTAATCATCGCTCTGCGGCGCATAGTCTTCGGCTTCCGCGAACAGGCGGTCGATCATTCCCTCGAGGTCGGCGTGGGCCCCGATGTCCTCGTAGCGCTCGGCCTCCAGCAATCCATCGAAGGCATCCTCTGTCCACGCCTTCAGCAGCTTCTCGTCGGAGCACTCGCCTCGAATCTTGTCGTAGATCGCCACGGTATCGGCTAGCTGGTCTTGTTGGCGGTTGAAGATGCTGATCAGTCCGAAGTCGGCTGCGTTCGGCGAACCGGCCGACAGCCGATCTTTGGCTTCCTGGTAGTGGCGTTGCAGGGCCTTTTTGGCCGACGCGTCATGCTCGCCGATCGCAAGGAGGTCGTGAATCAGGTAGGGGCCGAGTTCGTCGACCAACTCCGCGGAGTCCATGCAGGCGTTTAGCGTCCAGAGATACTCTTTCCGCGCATCGCGATGCCGGTTCCGCGCCGCAAGCGCCGAAGCCAACTGATAATGGGCATTGACGACGTCTCGCCGAGCCACGGCGACCCGGTCTCTGCCGGCCGCAAAATCCGCTGCGACACTCAGAAAAACATCCCGTGGCACAGCACCGACGATGCGGTCGATTTCGGCGCCGTCAGGCCGGACAAACAGAAGCGTCGGCGCGGCCACGACCTGATAGCGCAAGCAAAGCAACATGTTGTCGCTCATGTCCACCTTGACAGGCACCGTCTGCTTGTGCAGGAGCTCACGGATGTCCTTCTGGTTCAAGACGGTCTGGTCCAGAATGCGACATGCCGGGCACGACAGAGTGTAGAAGTAGGCCAACACCGTCTTGTCCTCGGCTTTCGCCTTCTCCCGAGCCTTGTCCAGCGTCAGATCCTCGTGCCACAGAGTCCCACCGGCCGACGTGCCCGAATCACCGCCAGACTGCTTGCCTTCCTTCTTAGCGGTGTTCCCTGGACCCCGATTGTCGCACGCCAAGGGCAGGACGAGCAACGTGCCGGCAACAAGGAAGATGGTGGATCGAGCCATCGTCGCCTCCTTTCTCAATTTCATCAAAGCAGCGCGTGTCCTGGCCGCCGAACCAGGTCATCCCCGCCGCATGCGTCATCGAGATAGCGCAACAGCAGGTCGGTTTCCTTGGCCGGTCTGTTCCTCATGTGGCACCGTGCGTTCCGGCTGTCTCCCAAACAGACTCGATGGGGTCGACCTCCGGCACGTCTGCGCCCACCTGCCGCGGCATGTTCAACCCCCGAGCGCGGCGGCGCGTACGGTGGTTGCGGACGCGCATCAGGGTATCACCAAGGCGGTCAGTGTAGGTCACGCCGTGATCGGGGGCGTGGGTGGCGCGCTGGCCGAGATCGGCCGTGCCGAGCGAATCGAGCCAGGTTGCCCTCAGGTCCGCCAAACGGCAAGCCGCGTCGTGCGGGTCTCTCATCACTCGGTCGTTGGCCCAGCGGTTGTGCTCGTGAAGCTTGCGGATCGTGTTGGTGGGCATGGTTCGTCGCTTCCCTACGCACCTCGTCGCCTTGTTCTCTCGGCGCTTCGGTGATCAGGTTCGGAGGGTTCTGGCTCGACGGCCGGATCTCAGCCCACGCTGGGGCGCCCCTAGCGAACGCAGTCATGATAGTCTTCGCGTGGACCGTTGCCAAGTCCACGAATGGGGCAGTAGAATGAAGGGAGGCGATGCAAAGCCAGGCTTCGGCGATGGCGCGGATGGAGAGTCGGCATGGCAGCAGGAAAGCCGCGAGCAGGGACCACGAAACTGGAGGTGGTGGAGCCGTTGGGCAAGCGGATCCTCATCCGCAAGGACGCGGACAAGAAGCAGACAAAAGGCGGCATTCAACTACCCGACAGCATCGAGATCCCCACCATCACGGGCCGCGTGGTGGCGGTGTCGCATCAGGTCGAGCACGACGACGATTTCCCGCTGCACCGTTATGACAAGGTGCTGTTCAATCCGAAGCAGGCGATTCCGGTCGATTTCGAGGGCGACAATCAGTTGTTCGTGGTGCCGGTCGAAGACGTAGTCGCGGTTTTCCGAAGGGGAGAGGATTGAGGTCGGGCCCCGTCGCTCACGTCAACAGGGCACCCGACAAAAGGAGATAGGCCCAGATGTCTTGCCGGTGTTGGGGTTTCCCGGCGGAAGGCAGCTTGAGCAGGCGTACCGTTCTGTTGTCAGGTCTGGCCGTTCTTGTGCTGGCGTCCGGCGCCTGGACGTGGGGCTCGGATCCTCCCGCGGAGACGGGCAGCGTCATGGGGGCCAAGAACAGCAAGGTCTACCATACACACCCCGAAGAATGCAGCCACGCCAAAAGGATCAGCGAGGAAAACAGGGTTTACTTCGACTCGGCCGAGGACGCGGAGAAGGCCGGCCGAAGGCTGTGTAAGCGGTGCGCGACGCTCGACGCCGCTCGCGGAAGCGAGGGGAAGGACGGGGACAAGGTCGAACCTGGACGCGAGACTAAGATCAAGGAGAAGGCGGGTAACGGGACCGACGGAACGGGTCAGATCAGGCTCAACGGCAAACGTTCTGGCGGCGACGAACGCGGCAAGGAAGTGCCGGCGCGGGAGGCAATCGCGGCACTACCGGAATTCGCATCCGTGACCAACGTGCTGCCAGGTGGCACGCTCGAACTGGACATCGGCGAAAAGGTGACGCTGCTGGGCGTCGTCTGTCCGCGAGAAGGCCAGTCGTTGGCCGAGGAGGCTGCTGCGTTTATCGAGGAGCGGACGAAGGGACATCTGGTGCGGCTGGAGCGTGACGTGGCACCGGGTCCCGCCGACCGTCGGGACGCCCTGGGCAGGTTGTTGGTCTACGTGATGGCAGAGCCGGGCGGTCGGGACCTGGGCGGAGAGTTGATCTTCCAGGGTTTGGGCTGGCTGGATCGCGAAGCACGTTCCGCTCGTCGGCAGGAATACGCCCGGCTGGAGGAACAGGCTTGGCGCGCGGCGCGGGGCATTTGGAAACCGCTGAAGGGCGCCGCCGGCAAGCGCAAAGTAGTGACGGGCAGACACGCCCATCACTATCACGACCCCGAGTGCCCGCACGTTGCACACCTGACCGGCAGGATCACGCTGACGATCAACGAGGCCAAGGCCCGCCGTCTGCCGCCCTGTCGGGACTATCGTGCCAGCAAGCACAAGGATGATCAGCGGGACAAGTGACGAACCGCGCGAGCCAGCCTGAACATGCCTCCGGCAAACAAAACGCGACAACGATCGAGGCGTGAGCCGAGCCGGCTCCGCGGCGCAAGGCTGATCGGGATGGTGCACCTGCGGCCACTCCCCGGCTCGCCGCAAGCGGCGTGGCCGATGGCGAGGATCCTCGACCGCGCAGTTGGCGAGGCGACGCTACTGGCGAAGGCAGGCTTCGACGCCGTGCTGGTGGAGAACTTCGGCGACGCGCCGTTTGCCGCCGAGCACGTGGCGCCGGAGACTGTCGCTTCGATGGGCATCGTGGTGGCTCAAGTCGTCCGCGCGACGAGGATTCCGGTCGGAGTGAACGTCTTGCGGAACGATTCGCTCGCGGCGTTCGCAGTCGCGGCGACGGCGGGTGCGGCGTTCATCCGCGTCAACGTCTTGTCCGGCACGTACGCCACGGATCAGGGCCTGATCACCGGCCGCGCACGCGAGCTTCTGGAACGTCGATCGCAAGTCGCCCCGCAGGTTGAAATCGCCGCGGACGTCCATGTCAAGCACGCCGTTCCGGTCAGCCAGCCAGACATTGCCCTCGCCGCCGAGGAGACGGCCTACCGCGCCGGCGCGGACGCGCTCATCGTCAGCGGCGACGCCACGGGCAGCCCAACGGATCTCGATGCGGTCCGGCGTGTAAGGCAGGCGGTGCCCGACCGCCCCATCTGGATCGGGTCCGGCGTAACGGCGGCCACGGTGGCCGAGTTTCTAGACGTCGCGGATGCCGTCATCGTCGGGACCTGCCTGAAGCGCAGCGGCAAGACGGCGGCTCCACCAGACGAAAGGCGCGTGCGGGCGTTCATGAAGGCTGCACGTGCATGACGGACGGATTGTCCTCAGAAAGGCGGGATGAAGGAGGCGTGGTGAGAACGGTGGCGTCTCGTTTGTATTATCGGTACTCTTCGTAGCCCAACAGGTACCGCTTGAGCCGAAGGTCTTGGGCATCCAGGATGTCTCTCGCGTCTTCCTGCGGTGCCGTGAACAGCTCGCTAACGCCTAAGCCGTCCCGATTCTGAGAGCGTTGTTGGCAGCCGCGTCTGATATGTCTGGCTCGTTTGGCGGTCATCATCATTCTCCCAACCGGCCGCATTCGTGCGACCGCGTTCAAAGGGAGTACACAGAGGATCGCTGGTCCTGACGCGGTTTGGCTGTTTTTTCCGGGGGGCCGATTCGCGGCGTGGCCGAGCTTGGGGCAAGACTCATCCTGTAGCACCGGCGTCTCGACGGTGTTCCATCAGGGGCGGGGCGTCCGTGCCACAGGCGGTTTTAGGGTGCCTTCTCGACCGGCAACATCGGGCGTGATCCCGCACTGCTCCGCGAGCGGATACGTTGTATTGGGTCAGGTGGGGTCGAGACCTTCCTCAAGGAACTGGGTCTGCTCCATGCGGTCCAAGTGGTCAATGGAGAATTGTGCTATCGGCTCCCGTGTACGCCTGCCGATTGAAGGGATGCGAAGCCCAGTGGTGACGATGCGTCGTCGCCCTGGTGAGATCCTTGCCCGGCTTCTGGAGTTCGCCATGTCCGGACGACGTCCTATAAGAGTGCTCCTTGAAACCTCTGTGTCGGTCCTGGGCCGGCTGTTTGGACCGACTGTGGCGCCGCCGTCCCGGCGGCGGCTGCAAAGGAGAAACGCCTGTGCCACGAAGGCTCTCTTAGCAGCTCAGCTCAGAGCAATGGGTATCGGCCTCCAAGGCTCCCCGACGTCGGCCGGAGGGTCTGCTCGAGTAGGACGCACGGATACCCCCCGACCCACGTTGAAGGCTCTTGCGGCGCCGGTGAGGCGGTCTGGCGCCGTGGCGTTACGACGCGCCGCATGCCACATCCTGTTGTCCGCTCTCCTCGTGTGCATCGCGGCGGGCGTAACATCGTGCAGCACCACCGCCCTGTACAACGTGTTTGCCGCAACGAGTGATTACGTCCAAGGGGTCGGCCTTCCCACGCCGCGGGCCATCCAGGTGGGATTCATCAACAACACGTCGTTTCGGGCAGTTTTCACGTACGGTGCCTACGACCAGTACAATCAAGAGACGATTCCCACCAACTTTGGCCAACTTCGGCTGGAGGGGCACGCATCCAGCGCGCAGGTCCGCCAACCATGCCGCCAGTCGTTCTCGGTCGGTGGCAGCGATCTGATACGCTTGATCCAAGACAACGAGGCCGATCCGAGCATCAACGTCACCGACGATCGAGCGCTGGTGCGCGGCGTGTATTTCTCAGGCGCCCCACTGGGTGATCCCCTCGAGGCCGAGCCGACCGAGGGCACCGCGGAGGGCGTGGTCGTGCTCAGCGGCGTGGACTTCACGTGCGAGCGGACGGACATCCGGGACACCACCGGGACCGGCCTGCTCCTGTTCACGTTTGAACAGGACGCCCAAGCGCCGGGCGGCTTCCGGATCGACTACAGCTTCGTCGAGCCGTAGGAAGGCCGGAAGCTCTCTGCTGTCAATGCCCCAGATACGCGCTTTCCAAAGCCCGACTGCTCTCAAACCCGAATAGCTCAGCCAGCCGCCCGCGGTCGAGCGGCGCGAGGCTTCGAGCCAGGACGGTGCCGCCGTCGCTCCGTTCGAGCAGGATGCTGACGAGCCGGTGCGCTTCCGCGTAGAAAGCAGGCTCGGCGGGATGTACCTCGCCCACTGCCAACAGCGCCGAGACGCCGCGCGGCTTGCTCGATTGGCCGAACAGTCTGGCGAACTGAACGTGGCGGCACCGGGGCTCAACATGGAGTGCGATGCCTTCGTTGATCGCGGCAACGGTCGGTCGATAGCCGACGATCGCCGCCTGCATCAGGTGGGTCAACTCGTGCGGCAAATGGGTGGCCAACAGCATCGGATCGGCCTGATTTGCGTGAATCTCGTGTCCTTCGAGGTGGTGGCCGCGATGACGAATGACGCTGATCGCCTGGACATCATGCTGTTGCCCCGTCGCCTTGCGGAACGCCTCGGCATCCCTGTGCAGATAGACGTCACACGCCCGTTCCCATGGAACCTGGTCGCCGCGCCGCCCCAGAAAGGCCGCCACGCGATCGAAGTGAAACGGCAGTGCGTCGGCCACTCTCTGTGCTGCCTGTCCGTTGTGGTGGTGAATGCGAAAACGCGCCGTCTCGACGACCCGCCAGTCTCCTGGCTCGCTGTTGGCCCACAGACCGCTCCGCCGATCGCTCAGGCGGGGATCGTACCACCGTCTGATTCTCTTCAATGCGGCCTGCCGGCCTCGACGAACAACGTCCGGATCGAGTGCCCCCACCGGTCCACCCAGGACCGCGGCGTACTGGGATGCCGCCCGATCCAGCAGCCCCGCGTTCTCGTAGGCCAGGCCTCGCAACACGGTGCGCATCATCTCGCCTTCGGGGCCGCCTGGCCGCGCCGCGTCGGCCCGTTGCAGGGTCATCCTCCAATAATCGGGCGGATAGCTGACGCGATCGACGTCCTCGCCGAGGGCGTGGACCATGGACTGTAGCCAGCGTGACACCAGCGATGGTGGTATTCGCGAGGGTTGGCCGGTGCTCAGCCGCGTCGCCGCGTCGTAGTAGTAGAAGGCTTCGTGGAAGTTCTTACAGAGATAGTGATCATCGCCCGCACCGGTCGCGGCCTTGACGAACACGGCGGTCCACTCGTTTTCGCGTTCAGGAATCAGGGCCCGGGCCTGCCGGAATGTGTTGAAGGCGGGCTCGAACCGTTCGAGGATCAGCCATCGCTCCGCCTGCTGGACCCGACTCGGCACCTCTCGTCGGGCCGTTTGGATCCCGGTGGCGAGGCGACACGCCTCGGGATGATTCGGGGCGACCTTGACCACGGCCTGAAGGGCCCTATCGGCAGTGGCGAACTCCTCCTCGGTCAACATCTGTCGCGCCAATGCGAGGTGGAGGGACACGAACTCGGCCCGTACGGCCGGGTCGTCCTGGTGATCCTCCAGGGTGCGTTGTGCCTCCCGCAGGGCGGCGTCGATCCGGCCAGTGGCGAGGTGCTCAGTCACGGTCCTCCGCAGCTCGGCAGCGGCGTTCGGGTTTGAGGGGTCCTCGGCGTGGAGGGGACCACCGGGGAGGAGGCCAAACACCAGAATCAAGTGGAACGCGGACCGCATGCAGGCTTCCTCGATCGGTTCCCTATTCGTCTTGATCTTCCGGGGTTCCGAGGTTTCGGCGTTTCCCGATATACTGTAGTCCATACGTACTAACGAGCGGCCTGTCCACGGATGATACTGTCATAAGAGCCTATCTCAAAACTTCCGGCGGCATTGTCGTCAGGAATCCCAAGTGTCCGATTCATCTATTGGGAGGACTTCATCATGTTGCAGCATCTTCTGCGTACGTTCTTCGTGCTGGCCCTTCTCGCGGTCGCGATGAGCTATGCGGAGAGCGGCACGCTCCTGGCGGAGTCGCGACTGTATTTGATCCTCGGGGCGCTGGCCCTGGCGGTCGTGGTGGTCACGATCGACCTGTTGATTCCGCGGAAGTCGTTGGAGGCGCTTGCCGGGCTCTTTTTCGGCCTAGTGGCAGGGTTGCTCATCACCTACGTCCTGGCCCTCGTCCTGAATCTGTTGCTCTCGGCCTTCATCCCGGAGAAGCTGACGAAGGAGCCTATCTATCAGGTGACGGAGAAGACGCTGGTGACCCCGGATGGAAAGGTGAAACTCGATGAGGAGGGGCGGCCGATCATCGAGAGATCGAAGGTTCGGATCGGTGAGAAGGACCAACCCGGTGTGTCGATCACGAAGGTGTTGCTCGGGATCGTCTGCTGCTACTTCTGCGTCAGCTTCATCACGCAGACCAAGGACGACATCCGGTTCGTCATTCCGTACGTCGAGTTCGCGAAGCAGGTCAAAGGACAGCATCCTCTGATTCTCGATACGTCGGTGATCATCGACGGGCGCATCGCGGACATCTGTGAGACGGGCATTCTGGATCAGAAGCTCATCGTTCCACGGTTCGTCCTGCGTGAGCTGCACGCCGTCGCCGATTCCAATGACAAGCTCAAACGTGCCAGGGGCCGCCGTGGCCTCGACATCCTGCACAAGCTTCAAACCGCTGAGAACATCGATATCCAAGTCATAGAGGCCCGGCTTGCCCAGGCGGAGGCCGCCGAATCGGTCGATTTGAAGCTGCTTGCCCTCGCGCAGCAGCTCAACGGCCACGTGGCGACCAATGACTACAACTTGAACAAGGTCGCGAAGCTCAGGGGGGTGAAGATCATCAACATCAATGATCTTGCCAATGCCATGAAGCCGGTTGTGTTGCCGGGTGAAGCCATGTCCGTCAAGATCATCAAGCCCGGCGAGGAACCGGGACAGGGCATCGGCTATCTCGACGATGGCACGATGGTGGTTGTTGAACATGGGCGCGATCGGATTGGGGACACGGTGGACGTCTCGGTGACCAGTGTGCTGCAAACGTCCGCGGGTCGAATGATCTTCGGGCGCTTAGAGGGTGCCGCACCGACCAGCCACCACCGCAGGCACTCAGGCCAACGGCAGGCGTGACGCGGTACTCCGTTGGCGCGTGGAGGCAAGGCCGAACCATGGCGGAATACACTCCCTACCAGAAGAAAGTCATCGGGCGCTACTACGACAATCGTGGCGCGATCATGCTGCAGAAACTGTCCGAGCTGGTCGGTGAGTTGTATCTGGCCGACAGCGAGAAGAAGCGCGACCGCCTCTGGGATCGCGTCGCCGCCGCGATGAAGAACCTGAAGGTGAACGAATCAATCGCCGCGCACATCCTTGCCAAGCGCAAACCGGAAATCCTGGCAAACCACGTCAAGGACTGGACGAGACAACCACCAGGCGGATGACAATCCCGGTACACGGCGATATCATGCCGCCGTGATGATCACACATCAGGAGCGACGGCGATGATCTGCCCGAAGTGCAACGGCACGATCGAGGACGGCAGCAAATTCTGTAGGCACTGTGGCGCCGCGGTGTCCGAGCCCGCGGCGACCGCCAGCCCGTCGAAACCTGCTGGCAAGCTGACCGCCCCGGCAGACGATGCCCGTGGTGTTGGCGCGGATGTCTACGGCGACCCCAAGCACGAGAGACAGGTTTGGCAAGGCCGGCCGGCATGGCGTTCGTACTATGGCATCTGGGCAACCTGGGCCCTGCTCAGCGCGGTCGTCCTTGGGGCGGCGTACAAGTGGAAGGCACCAGACTCGCCCGCCGTCTGGCTGGCCTTGCTATGCGTGCTCGGGGCCGCCGTGGCCATCCTGGTGCGCGAGGCCATGTTCGTGCTGAGCTATCGCTACCGGCTGACCACGCAACGCCTGTTCATCCACCGTGGTATCCTCTCCCGCACGACAGACCAGACAGAACTGATGCGCGTTGACGACGTCCGTCTGCGGCAGGGTGTCATCGATCGGCTGGTGAACACCGGCGACGTTGAGGTGATGGGCACCGACGAGACGGATGACGTTGTGATCTTGAAGTCGGTCAGCGCTCCGGCCGAGGTTGCCGAGGCCCTGCGCGTCCATGTCCACGGTGCTCGGAGCAAGCGCACGCTGATGGTGGAACAGGTGTAGGCAGTCTCACAAGCCAGCATTCATGCCCACCCACGGCTTTGCCCTGCGACGGTAAGCCGGCCCAAGTCGGAGCCCCCCCATGGCAATCGCAAGAACGGCCGGAGGGCCGTTTCCTGACTGCCTTGCTCGCGCGTCGGGCTGGTTTTCAGTATTGCCTTGCGGGGTACGCGTCGACCTTGCGATTGCCCTGGGATCGCACCGCATGTCCTCAGTCCACGCTTGCCCCACCGGCGAGTTGAGGCTACACTTCAATCGCGGATGAATGCGAACCAGACAACAAGGAATGGGACGAGCCCCTTGACCTCTGTGTTGCGGATTGACGCGCGTTCTCGACCCTGCACCGACAGGCCTGCTCCGTCGGCCATCCTGCCGGGTGCACTCGTTGCCGTTTTGGCCTTGGTCGGCGTGGACTACGTCATGACGGCCTCGATGGCCGCCGAACGGGTGCACAGGGGCACGTCGGTCGCCGCTCGCGCAGTGGTGCCGTCCGGTGCCGCCGTTCGCGCCCGTGCACACCAACCGAGCTGGACCGCAACGGTCTTGATCGTCCTGCTGGTCCTCGGGCGGCAGATCGTCTCGATCGTTCTCCGTCCTGCCGCCGCCGGCCTCGTGCGGCCCGTGGACAACGTGGGCCGGATCCTGCTGTTACGACGCAAGACCTCCATCTCATACTACACCGGCGGCCTGTACGGCCCGTAGCCGCCGTGCACTGTCTTCACTCAGGCGGCCGGCTGCCCACAGTCTCACGGCCAGTTGACCTGATGTCCCGACGATCCAGGTTTCGGTTTTCAGTTCTCGGTCTTCGGCTTTCTGTTTCCGACTTCTGACAGGGTGCTGCCATGAGCGTTCTCACCACCATCGGCGTAGGCTTCCGTAAGGTCTTCGGTTCCCGAAACGAGCGCCTGCTAAAACGCTATCAGAAACAGGCGGACCTTATCTCCACCTTGGAGGATGACAGCCGCGGTGACTACGACGAACGGTTCGCCAAAGCCGTCGCCCAATGGGAGGAAGACCTCGCTGGCGGCGAGGCACCCCCCGACGAGGGTCGGGGGCGCGTGGACCACGAGGGCTTGGATCGCGAGGCGGTGTTGCAGAGGATTCGCGTCGAACTCAGCCAGGACCTGCGAGACCGGACGGAGGAGCTGCGCCAACGCCTCGCGGACGGCGAGCCGGTTGAGGACGTCATGCCCGATGCCTTCGCGGTCCTCCGTGAGGCGTCGCGTCGCGCCCAGAATCACCGCCACTTCGACTGCCAGCTCATCGGCGGGCGGGTCCTCTTCGAGGGCAAGATCGCCGAGATGAAGACCGGCGAGGGCAAGACCATCGTCTGCCACCTCTCGGCGTTCCTGAAGTGCCTCCAGGGGCTGAAGGTTCACATCGTCACGGTCAACGACTACCTCGTCCAGCGCGACGCCGAGTTCGCCAGGCCCATCTTTGAACTCCTCGGCATGACCGTCGGCTACATCCAGTCCCAGGTCGACCCTGGCGGGCGCGAGGGCATCCGCGCCAGGGAATACGCATGCAACATCACTTACGGCACCAACAACGAGTTCGGTTTCGACTACCTCCGGGACAACATGAAGACCACGCTCGAGGAACAGGTCCAGGGCCGGCTCGACTTCGCCATCGTCGACGAGGTCGATTCCATCCTCATTGACGAAGCGCGGACCCCGCTCATCATCAGCGGCCCGGCGGAGGACGACGTAAACCGCTACCGCACGGCCGATACCGTCGCCAGGGCGTTGCTCGCCAAGCAGGCCGCCGCCAACAACGAGACGGCTGGGCGCCTCAAGCAGTGGGGCGACAACCCACCCGAGGCATACACCGCGCTGCCCAAGTTCCATGACGCCTTCAGGAAGTTCAAGTCCGATCCCAACTGGATCAACGAGGAGGAGGCGGAGGCCATCGGCCACAAACAGTACTACGTTGTCGCCCGTGAGCGCAAGCAGGTCTCCATCACACACGACGGCGTCACCGTCGCACAGGAACAGCTCGGCGTCGGCTCGCTCTACGTCGGCGCCAACATGGAATGGCCCCACCTGATCGAGAACGCCCTTCGCGCCCACGTCACATACGAGTTGGACGTGGACTACGTCGTGAAGGAGGGCGAGGTTATTATCGTGGACTCGTTTACCGGCCGACTCATGCACGGCCGACAGTGGTCTGACGGCCTTCACCAGGCGGTCGAGGCCAAGGAGGCGGTTCGCGTCAAGGAGGAGTCCCAGACACTTGCCACGATCACGTTGCAGAACTTCTTCAAGCTCTACACAAACATCGCCGGCATGACCGGCACGGCCATGACCGAGGCCGACGAGTTCATGAAGATCTACAACCTCGACGTCGTTGCCATCCCCACGAATCGCCCGGTCAACCGGATGGACTACCACGACCGCATCTACAAGAGTGTTGACGACAAATACGATGCCATTGTCGAGGAGATCCACGACATCCACACGAAGGGCCGCCCCAACGATCCCTATGTCCTGGAGCCGGTCCTGCGCAATCTTCGCCCGATCCTGGAGAGCAACGGCCAGTCCACCGAGCTGATCGACAAGGCCCTGAGCGAGTTCGACGGCGGCCGCGGCGACGGCGGACACATGGCAGACGCCTACGACGACGCCGTGGGAGACCTCGCCCGCGGCAGGCCCATCCTCGTCGGCACCGTGTCCATCGAGAACTCCGAGAAGCTCTCGAACCTCCTGACGCGAAAGTACGGTGTCGAGCACGAGGTCCTCAACGCCAAACAGCACGCCCGTGAGGCCGAGATCGTCAAGAAGGCCGGTGAGACCCACGACACCTCGCGTGGCAAGGAAGTGCGTGGCAACGTGACCATCGCCACGAACATGGCCGGTCGTGGAACCGACATCAAGCTCCAGAAGGGCGTCGTCTACAAGAAGTGCATCGGCGACCTTGGCCCGCCGGAAAACGGCAACGGCAAACAATACGTCTGGCGGGAACGGGGCGTGATCGGCACGAAGTGCTGCATCAAGTGCCCCGACTACGACCCCAAGACCAACTGCGCCCACTGTTGGAAGCCCAAGGCAGACCCGCGGTTCCCGGCGATGGGGCGCACCGTCTGCCCGCTGAACGTCCCCTGCGGCCTGCACATCGTCGGCACCGAGCGACACGAGTCCCGCCGCATCGACAACCAGCTCCGCGGTCGGTCCGGCCGGCAGGGCGACCCCGGCTCCAGTCGCTTCTTCCTCTCCCTCGGCGATGACCTGCTCAAGATGTTCATGGGTGAATGGATGCTCAAGATGCTCGAGAGGATGGGCTTCCAGGACGGCATGGCCATCGAGGCGAAGTCCATCAACAAGGGCATCGAACGTGCCCAGAAGAAGGTCGAGGAGAAGAACTTCGGCATCCGCAAGCACCTCCTCGAATACGATGAGGTCATGGACCACCAGCGAAAGACCTTCTATTCACGGCGCCAGGACATCCTCGAAGCCGCCCGGCCCGGTAGGTCCAGCCTGCTCGTCAAGGTGATCTGGCGGATGATCGACGACACGATCGACGCCGCCTCGAGGAAGTTCCTCGCCCCGGACTACGGCGCGCAGTGCGTTTGCGACTGGAGCCGCGGCGAGCTCGAATGCTCGATCGAGCCAAAGCACGTTGACATCCACGACGCCGACGACACCAAGCGGCGCATCCGCGAGGCCGCCAAGGAGGAAGCCCAGAATCAGATCACCATGACCGTCGGAGAGTACATGGATCCCGATCTCGATCCGAAGCAGTGGGACATCCGTGGCCTGGCCCGCTGGTCGGAGACGCGGTTCGCCTCGACCATCACGCAAAACCAACTTCGCAGCATGTCCATGGAGGAGGTTCAACTGCACCTGATCGAGGCTGCTGGACGAAAAATCGACCACTGCGACCTGACACCCATGGAGAAGTTCCTCGATCCGCTCTACGGGCAGATCACGCTCGTCAATTGGGCCCGGCAGAAGTTCGGCATCGACCTGAGCCTGGACGACTTCGTGAACCTGCCCAACGAGGAGATCACGAACAAACTCGGTGACGCCGTCCGTGCGGCGTATCGCGATCGCGAGATCCGCTATCCGGTCGAGTGGATCCTTGAGCGAACCATCCTTCACGATCGGGCTGCCGCGGACAATGCCTACGCCGCCGACGCCCTTGCCCAATGGGCCAACCTCAAGTTCAACCTCGGCTGGACCGTCGACAACATCCGGGACCGAACGATCAAGGAGGTCGCCGACGAACTCGTCGCGCTGAACAAGGATTACACCACGAACGGCAGACTCGTTGCCGAAGTGGACCGTGCGATCGAGAAGGCCCAGATCGCCCGCGAAGGCAATCTTGCCCAGTGGGGGCGGGATCGTTTCGGTCCCGCGTTCGACCAGGAGACCTTCGACGCCGCCGAAGACCCCCGCGATGCCCTGCTCACCTTCGGTCAGGACCTGCTGCGCCGCGAGCTTACGGCGCTGGAGCGCTATGTCCTGTTGCAGATCTACGATCAGGCCTGGAAGGAACACATGCACGCCATCGACCTGCTGAAGGAGGCCATTGGCCTACGCGGCTACGCGGAGCAGGACCCCAAGATCGCCTACAAGCGCGAAGGCTTCCAGATGTTCCAGGAGATGATGGACGGCATCAGGGACAAGGTGACCAGCATCATCTTCCGCGCCCGACTCTCGGACGAGACCGAGGTCCGGAGCCGCTATCGGCAGGCCAACGCCCAACACGCAGATGCTACGAACCAGGGCTTCACCGGCGTGGGACCGGGCGGCGGCGGTGTCGCGAGGGACCGTGCCGCGGCCATGCGGGCCCAGGGCGAGCAGAAGGTGGAGACGATCCGCCGCGAGAAACCCAAGGTCGGCCGCAACCAGCCGTGCCCCTGCGGCAGCGGCAAGAAGTACAAACACTGCTGCGGCAGGGGAAAATAGCGCAAAGGAACCGTTGTCTCACGGCACCAGGCACGCGTCGGACTTGCCGCCCAGATTGCAAGACGTGGCGGTCGGCGCGGCACTGCCGGGGTCGACGGTTGTGCTCCCTCCGCCGGCGTGCACGGTGTAACAGTTGTCCTGGCCGCGAGAGAGCCTCAACGCCGCGGCAACCCTTCCGGACAAGCCGACGTCCGGCCCCTTCTCGAAAGCCACGTGACCGTCCTGGTACAGGACGTTCTGACCTTCGCGGTTGGTGTGGTTCACGCTATTGCCACGGAACTGCGATTGCCGGTCAGACGCGAACGTGCCGCCCGGCATGCCGCCTTTGATGTAAGGATTGGCGTCGGCCATGATCGGAAACGCGGGGTCTGAAGAAGTGCCGATGGTGCGGCGATTCGGGTCGTGCTGGTATTGATAGGCGTAGCTCAGATTGATCGGGCTCAGAAAGTCGTAGTATGCCTCGGTGTCCCACGCCCATGCCGTGTCTTCAACGTCGATCGTGCTCGGGCAAATGAACAGCTTGGGCATGGCGTTGTTCGCACGAATGACGGCCCACATGTCGACCGTCGGAGACGGTGTTTCATAGATCGACGGCCCGCCGGTGCGCATCGCCGGATCGAAGACGACCATGGCCCCGTCGTTCTGCTCGCGCGCCGCGCCAATCGCCGGAAACGTGTACGGCTCATCCTGAGCATAGATATACATCGCCTGCCCGATGCCGCGAAGATTGGCCGCGCAGACCGTCCGCTTCGACAATTCGCGGGCGCGAGACAGCGAAGGAAGCAGAATCGAGATCATCAGCGCGACGCTAAAAATGCTTGCCCCACCCGTGCAGATCCCGGCGATCGCCAGCCCGCGACCGCCGTACCGCTCCGGGTGGCTCGAGCTTCTGTTCAGCGCGACGATGCCCAGGATGATGCCGACAATCCCAAGGGGCATGCAGGCGACAATGCCTACGATCCCACAGACCAACGCGCCAATCGCCATACCTTTGCTGACTGGCCCTTCCGGCCCGGTGGAATATGGCATCGTCACCGGTTTCTGCGCGGCCGGCATCGACGCGTCGCCGGGCACCGAGACAACCTGATTGCAAAGCGGGCACTGAACTTGCGTCCCGGCTGAGACGTCCGCGGAAATCACTTGCCCGCACGCCGGACACGGAAACGTCGTTCCCACGATCTGCTCCTATCCAAACGCGAAGCCGCTATAGCGACCCAACAGGGGCTTTCATGCTATCACACGTCAGCATAAGTGTACAACCGTCCGGATCAAGCCGGCCTCGCGTGGCGGATCAAGCCGGCTCCCCGTAGATCCGTGACGGTTCGGGTGGGTGCCACTGGCAGCTTGCCTGCCAGTGTCTATTGCCCCATGCGCCCGCCGGAGAGACCGCACAGACGGACATGCCTCCCCTGGCACCGTGAACCGGCTCGCCCTCCCGCTTCGAGGTTACACGCAGGATCGAATGCCGCCGGAGGTAGCACCGGCCTGCCTCCCATGGCGACGATCTTGCCCAAAGCAGTTCACGCTTGCCTGCGACTGTGGCACGGGCGCCTCGCCCCTGAATCCACCGCCTTTGGCGGCGGTGCCACAGGTGCATCCAACCGTGAAGTGCTCTGTACTGGACGTTC
Organism: Phycisphaerae bacterium; assembly: GCA_016935885.1. The sequence continues at coordinate 21,357 of JAFGQA010000481.1, forward strand.
TTCCGAAGCCTGGGCGATGCTCGGACGTGGAGCCGCGCGCTTCAATCCGCGACGTCTCGCGAGGTCCATCCCGCGAGGTCTCGCGCGGTCTATCGAATACGTGTCGGACGCTCAGCCTTTGTGAATGACCGCACGAGCGAGCTGAAGCACGTGGCTCTTTGGCGTCATGCCCTGGCTCAGAAACGAATCGGTCGCTTTGAGTCAGGGGAATAGCGCGGCATTGACATAGCCTTGGATATCGAGGCCGTCCACCTTCTCGTCGTCGTTCATGTCCGCCAAGCAGACGTGGGCGGGATGAACAGGGTTGCCCAGCAGGGCGGCGACGAAGTCGGGTATGGTCAGGGGGACGCAGATCGCGCCGCCATTGGCGTCGCGGTAGACCGCCTTGAATTCAGCCCAGTCTTCGCAATCCACGTCGCCGTCGAAGTCGAGGTCAAACGTCGCGCACTCGTGCGGCTCGACCGTGACCAATCCAACCATGCCGGCGACAAGATCACCCGGTGCGTCGCTGAAGTAGTGATAGATGCTGCCACCTCTCGGATACAGATTCAGGAGCGGCTCATCGAACGTGACGTCGAACGTGGTAGGTGGATACTCCGGCGGACCGGAGCGGAACACACCATCGAACGTACCATCCTCCCCGCTGACCACACTGTGTGGCCCATCGATCCAGATCCAATGGATCGTGTCGCCGGTCTCGACCGTGATCTGATCGGGCGTGAAGCCAGGGCCGGGTCCGACCTCGACGTCCAACGTGGCGACACCGTTCGTATCGTACGACACGCCATCGCCGCTGTAGCACCCCTCGAAGGCGTCGCAATCGGCGCTCGTCAGCGTGCCGTTCTTGTCGTAGTCGCCGGGCCAAACCAGGAAGATGGCGTGGTCGTAGACGTCCGCGACAGGGTCACTGGTGACGGTCAATTCCAGGCAATCAACGCTATCCGCCATCCCCTCAAGGCCAAGCGCGACCGCTGGCAGGAAGACATAGAAACCACCCTCTCCGAAAGAGGCGAGGATATCCGCGGCGCTGAGTTTCCACACGTTGAGGCTCGGAGAACCCGGCGCCAAGGAAAACAGAATCTGATCCACGCCAGGATCAAGCGTGCCGTCGCCATCCTCGTCGAAGACGATCAGGGCATCGATGTCATCTCCTCCAGGGGGGCCAATCAAGCCCAGATCGAATACCGCATCAGCGTAAAGGACCGGCTCGTCGGCGATGGAAGGATCATGGGCCAGGAAGACGTCGGCACCACTCTCACCAGGCAGCGAACCTTGCAGTGATGGGCTGTCAGCGGTCACGGTGAAGAAAAGCCCCGGATCGCTCCCCCCCCTGCCGGAACCCGGCGGGTATGCCGTGGCATCCGAATTGTCGGCGCCACCGCTACTGCCGCTACCGGTGTCGCGCAGGCACAGAAACGACCTGCCCTTGGCGCCACCTTGCTGGACCGGCGCCGCCTCGGGCGACAAGTCCTTATCCACACCGCCGGTGTCACCCTGGTTGACACACAGCGTGTTGTTGTTGGCCCGCCCTCGATCGAGCCGCTGGGGCAGGTTGACACACGGGGTCACGTTCTGCGAACGGTCACCACCGCGCGGTGCATGGCGGTCCTGGCGCCTGAACGCGTCCAACGTCATGTACAGGTCGCCCGGCACTTGGTGGCGGAGCGCCTGGTCGGAGACGTTGAAGGGGCGATTCGAGCCAACGAGCCCTGAATCGGGAGGGACGGCCCCCACGCTGAGTCGGTGGACGCCGAACAGCAGGAGGAAGTCCTGTGTGAATCCCACCGTTTCCGCACGGTTGTAGGATATGCCGTCGAGGTCATCATCCCCGTCGTACAGTCCGAGATTCGTGCCAGGATACTTGACGGTCGGCCCCGGCTTCTCCAGGACGTCGGCCGCGGTAACGAAACCGTTAACCGATAGAGGTGAATCGCGATCGACGGAGAAGTGAGGCGCTGGCAGGGGGTCTTCCGCGTGTGGTTGAGCCACGACGGCAGGAGATAAGAGCAGTAGCAAGAGGGACATCAGGTGGATTGGCCATCGACGATTAACGAAATGACGAAGGCCGAAATCAGGTAAACCGGAATCTTCGATGACTGACATCGCTTCTCACTCCCGGGTCGGCCGGTGTCAGGAGCTTCCCTGCCGCCATTCCCCCGCCCGATCAAGCGTATCTCGTGAAGCGTCTCTCGCCCGACGCTTCATAGGTCACGCCAAATGTGTTCGACGCGCTCCATTATACTCGATCTCTCCCAGTGGAGGACGTATGAGACTGCCGGGCGGCCACAACTTTTTCCGGGATTCGGCCGAGCTGGGTCTCGATCCGCTTGTGCTGTGACGGGACTCAAGTGGTGGGTGGGCCGGTGCCACTGCCTTGCGAGCAGCGGTTTCAGTGGTTTCTGTTCACACCAGCCGAGGCAACGCACTTCTTGCAAAGCAGGGGCATACGGGACAGAACGCTGGCAAACATGCCGACATTCATGCGACCCGTCGAACCGGGCGTGTCGGAGCACTACGGCAGCCAATTCGGCCACGTCGGATCGCCATCCAGTTTTCGGACGAAGACCTTGGCCAAGTAGCTGTAGTCATCATAGTCGAAGGTCCGCTCGCACCGACGAAGGTGGCCCAACGCCTGCCGGCGGTCACCGCGGCCAAGGTCCTCCGCGGCGGCAAAGAAGTACGCCGCCGGCCAAAGCAACTTGTCGCCGCGCCGGTCGCCCGCCAACTGCTCCAAGTCCTGCAAGGTCCTGTGACCCCGACAGAGGGCGTAAGTTGCGTTGATCCAGCCGGGCGGTGACTCGGCACAAGACTCGCCATCGAAGACGTCAAAGTCGATCTCTCCGGCGTGTCCCGCCAAGACGCGGTCGGCCTCATCACCGTGACCCAGGATCCGAAGCATGCACGCGGACGACGTGACGGCCCGAAAATCGGTCGGCTCCGATGCGGCCATCGATCGGGCCAATTGCAAGGCTTCCTCCATCCGGCCCATCTCCGCGTGGATAAGGGCGGGCAGCGCCGCAGCGTACCAGATCTTCCTGACATCGCTGTCTGGGCAGTCGCGTCTTAGCGCATCGAGATCCTCCATCGCCTCGGCGAGTTGACCATCCCAGTACCGCAGACGCCAGCGGTATTGATGCAATTCGACCTGCGAACTCGGCGTGTCGCAGCACTGCGCCCCTCGATCCCAGGCCGCGATGGCGTTGGAACAGTCCTTGCGAGCTTCCCAGTACTCCGCTTCGCACGCATAACCGTGCGGGCTGTCGGGCTCCAGGTGCTGCGCTTCCTTCGCATAGAGCAGTGCCAACCTGAAATGCTCGTCCGCCGCATCCTGATCTCCCGCATGCTCATATATCTCCGCTGAGAGACGGTAGGCGATCGACAGAAGGTACCTCGGATAGGCCTTGTTCGCCTGCAAGACACACGCGCTTTGAAGGGCGTTCTTCTGCTCGCTGAACCACTCGTGCTTGCGATGGTGATACATCCAATGGTTGAGCGCGCGTCCAAGATGCACGTAGGCCTGCGTATAATTCTCCCGCAGATTGTAGGCCTTGCGGTAGGCGGCGACGGCTTCTTCGGGATTGTTGCGAACCACCGCCTGGGCATGGAAGAAATGCCCGGCGGCCGTGGTGGCGCCGCTGACCGCCTCGGCTCGGCTGATCCACTCATGGGACCTGCGGTTTTGCTGGTCGCGGCGGAGCGACCAGGCAAGGAGGTACATGGTCTCCGCGTCGTCAGGCCTTCGCAAAAGCGCCTGCTCCAAACGGCTAATGGCGAGCTTCGGATCATCCAGCAAGTGTGCAAGCGCGAAGGCCTTGTCATAGGCCGTCTCGTCGGGACCAAGCGGCTCGGCCTGCGCCAACCACAGACGCGCTCGTTCCGGAGCCCGGTAATCCTCATAGGCGAGCGTGTCGAAGGCACGATTCACTAACTCGCTGGCCCGTGCGTGGCGCGCCTCGATCGCCTGAATCGTAAACACCGATGCCACAACCACCAAAGCGAGGCTCAGCCCGATGATCGTCGTGATGGCACGATGCCGCCGGACCCATTTGATCGCCTTTTCGATCTGTCCGACGCGGCGGCTCAGAATGGGCCGGTCCGCCGCATATCGCCGCAAGTCCACGGCCATGTCACCGGCGCTTTGGTAGCGACGCCGCTGGTCCTTCTCCATTGCCCGCAGGCAGATGGTCTCCAAATCGACCGGAATGTCGGCCCTCCACTTCCGCGGCGGACGGGGCTCGTCCGTGCAGATCCTGGCTATGATCTGCTCCCGGCTCGCCCCCAGAAACGGCCGTCGCCTCGCCAGCAGCTCATAGAAGGTCACACCCAGCGAGTAGATGTCCGTTCGGTGGTCGATCTTCTTGCGATCCGCGGAGACCTGTTCCGGTGACATGTAGGCAGGCGTGCCGAGCATCTCGCCGGTCACCGTCACGCTCGGCTCGTCCAGTAATCTAGCCAGCCCGAAGTCCACAATGTGCAGTTGTCCGTCGGCCCCCAGCAGCAGATTCTGCGGCTTGATGTCGCGGTGAACGACGCCTTGCTGGTGGGCATGTTCCAGACCTTCGGCCACACCCGCCACAAGCAATGCCAACCTGTGGTAATCCGCGCGGAGGCTGCCTGCGGCGGCATCTGGCTCCGGCCCCAATGTGCGTCGCACCGAGTCGGCCGGCTGTGGCACGCCCGTCCTGGTCGTGGAGCCCGTCCACCGTGGCACGATCATCGACGGGTTCTCCTGGAGCGCGCGGTCCAGGCCCTTGCCGTCGATCAACTCCATCGCGTAGTAGAAATGTCCCTCGTGGTCGCCCTGGGCGTAGACCGGCACGATGTTGGTGTGGTGTAGTCTCGCCGCCGCCTGGGCCTCTTTTGTGAAACGGGCGATCGCCTTCTTGGATTGGCACACTGTGCCGGGCAGCACCTTCAGCGCGACCACGCGATTGAGTGACACCTGCCTGGCGCGATAGACGATCCCCATTCCCCCGTGGCCGATCTCGCCGAGGATCTCAAAATCACCCAGCACACGGCCAGGGCGCCAGGCAATGGGCTCCACCCCGGCGGCGGGAGACTCGCCGTGCCCGGTCGTTTGCCAGGATTGCTCCTGCCTGCGCCTGACATCCTCCATCGCTTCGAACAGATCCCGGGTCTCCTTGACGTTCCGTCGACAGGCCGCGCAGCCATCGACGTGCGACTGGAGTGCTTGCGCCTGCTCTTCGTCGAGCTCTCCCTCGACGAAATCGAGCAGCATCTCTTCGACGGTCTGGCAGTTCATAAGCTCATAAGGAGGAATCATCCAAGGCGCGAAGCTTCTCACGCAGCAGACGCGTCGCCTTCGCGATTCGGGCCTTGGTGCCCGAGAGGCTCAAACCGATGGCCTCCGAGACCTCCGCCCGGGACAGGCCCTGGAAGAAGTACATGATGACGACCTCCCGCAGGTCGTCTTCCATCGCGTCAATGGCAAGCTGCACGCGCCGGGTCCGATCCTGCTTGACCGCCCGGCCCGCTGGCGTTGTCAAGGGGTCTATCGGTACCGCGGAGCTCATCCAGATTTGCCGGCTGGACTGCAAGGCCGATAACCGCGCTTTGGGGTGCATTCTCCGGAGTTCGTCGATCGACTTGTTTCGGGCGACCTTATACAGCCAGCCGCGCAGGCTGCCGGTCGGCCGCGTTGCCCCGTCCGAACGACAACACGTCACGAGCACATCCTGGACGATATCCTCGGCCAACATCTCATTGTAAACCATCCGCTGGCAGAACGCGCGCAGCTCGGTTCCGAAGCGGCCATCGATCTCCGCGATCGCCGTGCTGTCGCCCCCTTGCAGGCGGGCCATCAATTCGTCATTTGGATCGGCCGGCAAGATCCAGACCTCAGTGAATGCCTATCCCAGAAACTCCATTCCAAAGAAAGGGAGAGGTACATCGGCATCGGCAGCAACAGGAAAACCACCGCAACCCCAGTATGACATTATTCTCGATTCCTTGTAGCCGCGCAGAGGTCTCACACGTCATCCAGTTGGAGGATATGAACGTCTCGCCTCTGCCTGCGACGACCCTCCGGTCCGTGCGAGCCTACGGGTTACCGGTTCCTTCTCCTCTCCTCCTCTCTCCCGGCGTCGCAAGCTGCACGCCATTCCCCGGCACACCCGCCATCCCGGCGGATGTGCCCTGTTTATTCTAGCACAAGAACGGCCCCTGGGCGTCTGAAGACCTGACAGGCGGCTTCGCCGAGATCCGTGACACTTCCGGCGGCATTCTATTCTGGGTGCCACTGGCGGCTTGGGTGCCACTGGCGGCTTGGGTGCCACTGGCGGCTTGTCCGCCAGTGCAGGCTCTCCGCTGTGCGTATGAGGCATACGCACTGGCAGGCAAGCTGCCAGAGGCACCCGCGCGCATACGCACTGGCAGGCAAGCCGCCAGTGGCACCAGCCCAAACTGTCACGGAACCGCTTCACCTGACACTTCTCAATCTTCCGATGGCCATCCATCCGAGTTGTCCGTCTTCATGAGGGTGCAGATGTTGGTCCGCATGGCGGACCCTACGTCTCGATGTGGGAGGCGGAATGAACATGCCACGGCGATGGACACGTGGCGCGGGCCAGCCAACCCGGGAATAACACAGGCGAGTTCATTGCCTCACATGACACGAGTCCTGACGAGTAGGAGGCCGAACAGTGCGTGGTTCGCAACTCGCTTCGCCGGCCTCGGTTGGTCAAGCAGTATTGGGTGTAAAGTGAACAGAAAGGGAGATGAAAGCATGAGAAGAAAAGTCATTTCGCTTGGAGTGGGTCTGGCTCTTTTGATGGCCATACCCGCGTTGGCAGACTGGAATCCCGAGCAGCCGTACAAATGGCTTCAGATGCCGGACCTCAGTCCGATGGGCATCGACGTCAGCGCGACACAGCCGTACATCCTGGCCGACGACTTCCTCTGCACGGTGACGGGGCCGATCACGGACATCCACATCTGGGGCTCGTGGCTGAACGACCACATCCCGTTCGGGGACTTCCCGGACGCGGTCAGATTCACGCTGAGCATCCACAAGGACATCCCCGATCCCGAACCCGGCAATCCAGACACCTACAGCATGCCGGGTGAGGTGCTGTGGGTCCGCACGTTCTACCCCGGTGAGTTTGCGGTTCGGATCTGGCAAGGCGGGATCGAGGAAGGCTGGCTCAATCCCCCGGCAGGCTACTGGTTCCCGGCGGATTGGACTTGCTGGCAGTACAATTTCTTCATTGATGCCGCTGACGCGTTCCACCAGGAAGGGACCTCCACGGAGCCAGTCGTTTACTGGCTGGACGTTCAGGCGGTTCCCGAAGACGCAGACGCCCAATTCGGTTGGAAGACCTCCTTGGACCACTGGAACGACGACGCCGTCTGGGGCCAAGGCATCGAGCCGTACCCAGGCCCGTGGTCCGAGTTGATCTACCCGCCTACGCATGAGATGCACGGCCAGTCCATTGACCTGGCGTTCGTGATCACCGGACAAGGGCAACAAGACGATCTCGACTTCGGTGACGCGCCCGAAGGCGTGCTGGCGTATCCGTCCCTGGGAGTGAACGGATGGTTTCCCACCTGCATGTACGTCCCGCCGGCCGGATGGATCCAGCACGGGCTGTGCTGGGCCTACTTCGGGCCGTCAGCCGACTTCGAGCCCGATGGCAATGGGGGCCTGTGCCCCTTCTTCGCCCCGTATGACAACGACGAGTGCTTCCAGGACGGCGACGCGGGGCTGCTGTTCCCCGAGGCGTTCACGATCCAGGCGGGAGCTGTCACCCCCTGCCCCAACAGCAACGGCACACCGCTCGGCACGGCCTGCCAGACCGCCGTCTGGGGCACGGACATCGATATCCTGATCACCAACACGATGCCGGTCGACGGCCTCGTCAACGTCCTGATGGACTGGAATCAGGACGGCCAGTGGGCGGGCGGCTCGACATGCCCTGGCCCGGTGCCTGCTCCTGAGCATGTGCTGGTCGACTTCCCCGTGCCGGCGGGATACGCAGGGCCGCTTTCCGGCCTGAATCCGCCGCCATTCCTGATTGGCCCGGACCCAGGAACCGGAGGAACCACCGGCTTCTACGTTTGGAGTCGGTTCTCCGTCACGGAGATCCCGGTGGGAGCCGGCTGGGATGGATCGGGGTCGTTCGAGGACGGCGAGACGGAGGACTACCTCCTGTACGTCTTGACCGAGGAGGAACCCACCAGCGACCTAGGCGACGCGCCGGACAGCAGCAACAACTTCGCCGCAGTGATGACGGCTTACCCGCCCACGGGCGTGATGGCCGGCTACCCAACCGTTTTTGGCGCCGGATCCCCGCCGTATGGCCCCATTCACTGGCAGCCGCTCGCGGTGGCGTACCTTGGCGACGCCGTCACACTCGAACAAGAAGCGGACATCGGGTTGGATCAGGATCCGACGAATAACATCGATCCGCAGAACGATACACCGGACCTCGATCTGGCGGACGACGGCGTCACCGTTCCGCTGACCCTGCCCCACTGCGATCCGCAGACCACGTTCGATTACACGGTGACCATCGTCGACAATACGAAAGATCTGTACGTCAACGTCTGGTTCGATTGGCTTCGTGACGGCGACTGGGACGACACGCCCGAGTGCCCAGACGCCACGCTTGCCCCCGAGTGGGCAGTGCAAAACCAGCTTCTATCGGGTTTCCCCGCCCCTGGGCAGTACACGATCACCACGCCGCCGTTTGTGCCGTGGCATCCGACGGATCCACCGGAGGAGATCTGGATGCGGATCACGATCTCGGAGCAGCGATGGCAATCGGCTGCTGGTCAGGGCTACGGCGGGAGCGGTCCGTCGGGCGGATACACCTACGGTGAGACGGAGGACTACTACTTCCTCCCCGACGTTCCGCACGAACTTGGGCCGAAGTGGTCACAACTTCCCCACGGCCCCTACGAAGGCTTCGACGCGGCGTCGGACCTCTGGTGGCAGGAGCCCGGCTCGACGGTCAAGTGGGAGCAGTTGCCTAATCCCGAGCTCCCGGGTATTCACGCCCACGACTGGTTCCAGGACCCCAGCATGTACCGGATCATCCTGGCCGACGACTGGCTCTGCGAAGGTGGCGTGGTGACCGATTTCCACTGGTGGGGCGCCATCGAGGATCCCGGCGCGGGTGTTGCCGCGTTCCGGCTCAGTATTCACTACGAGACCGGGAACTGCCTGCCCGCCGATCCGCCGTACTGGTGGCGGAACGTTCCCATCACGCAAATCACGCAGACGCCCACCGGCATCTTCAACAGCGTCGGCCTCGAGATTATCCGGTACGATTACGACCTTCCCCAATCCGAATGGTTCTACCAGGAGCAAGGCCAGACGTACTGGTTCAACGTCTCGGCGATATCGGTGGATCCGATGCAGCCGCACGTCTGGCTGTGGCAGGAGTCGGCACGGGTGGTGCCTCCGGGCCACACGCTGTGCCCGGCGTCGCAGTGGATCGACCCGACCGCGCCGTACTGGCAGTGGATCACGTGGGCCGATGATCGATACAGCGACATGGCCTTCCGCGTGACGTCGAAGGAGACACACGAAGAGGTCAACAAGGTCGTCGCCGACGATTTCATTTCGGACGGTCGCCCCATCGAGGCGGTCCGGTGGTGGGGCAGCTACCTCGATGAGCTTTTCAAGCCCGAGGAGCTGGTGGAGCCGTACGTCGTCGACGGCTGGTTCATTAGCTTCCACCACGCCGAGCCGGTGGTGAACCCCGACTGCCCACCTGACTTGATGGCGGGTGATCCGCATCCGACGGTGCTGGGCGTGTACTTCGCGCCGTTTAACGCGGTGCAGTGGTTCAACATGGGTTACTTGGACTGCTTCGGCGAGGAGGTGTACCAGTACTTTGTCGATCTTGAGCAGTGCTGCCTGCTGTGCGCGCAAACCGATCCGCGCGATGGCGCGACGCCGGCCCAGGATGAGGCGTTCTTTGAGGTCGCCAGCTTCGGCTACTGGCTGGATATCCAGGCCGTCGTTGGGGTGACCTGGGTCCCGCCGGCGTGTGGATACAACGACAGGATCCTCACGGGGCACGAGCCGTCGGCGACAGCGGTCGACCGGCACTTCTGGGGCTGGCACACGGGCTTTGGGCCCGGCGACCCCTGCGAGGCGGTGACCAAGGAGGCGTGCACGGGACGGATCGTGGACTTCGGCCCGTATCCGCCCGAGTGCTGGGACTACGGCGACTGGGTCAAGCAGCCGTGGCTGTGCGATGAGCCGCCGCCACCGCAGCCGGTGCACATGGCGTTCGAGCTGCTGACGGGGGAACCCGACCCGTGTCCGACCTGCCCGGGCGACATGAACGGCGACGGCATCGTGAACGGCGAGGACATCCAAGGGTTCGTGGACTGCTTGCTAGACCCCGTGGGCGCCCCGGGGACGTGGAACTGTCCGTGCGGTGACTTCAACTGCTCGAAGACAGTGGACATCGGGGACGTACCTGGATTCGTCGCCGAGTTGCTCAACACCACGGTGTGCCCGTGACCGGATGACTTGTCGCCGGTGAGATAGACCCCCCCGGTGGGATACAAATGGTGTCCCATCAGCCCCTCCGGTGCGAGTGACTGCGTGTGTTGCCCGGCAGCGCAGTCGCTCAAGCCGGGGGCCTGCGGCCTGAGGCCTGAGGCCTCAGGCTTGCCCTTTGTGCGCCGGGCACGGCGCGTGACTTGGAGGTCCTCTGGGAGCCCTGATCGCGGGTATCCCTAGCTGAACCGCAACTGCGGGATCGCGAGGTGCCGTGGGAAGGAAGCGGCAGGCAAAGCTCCGGCCCGAGGAACACGAAGCGCATAGGAGGCGGCCGTCTGGCGGACGAGAGGGCAAAGAGACTCGAAGTCCGAAGCGATCCGGACCGGACGGGCGTAGATGCGACGGGTGGATGGAGCGAAGGTCACGTGTCTTACCCCGGGAGATCTGTCGGTCTGCCCGTGAAGGCCGCGCTCAGACGAGCAAGGCCGAGGGCGAACCGCGTCGAGAGGCGCGGCGTTCGATCGGCAGAAGTCAGCCGAGGCCATAGTAGTCCCGTCGCACCGGGATGAAGGGCCGAACACAGGAAGCCGAACCGGCGCGAGCGTTCGATGTCCGAGACAGGCGCAGACCAGAAGGCTGAGATGCCCGAGCAGCCGCGGAGAGCAGGCGACGGAATCGCCGAGGATACGCGGTGCGCGCGTCAAGCGGATACGGCACGACCCGCAACAGCCGGGGACGAGGCTTCGTTGCTTATGGAGCAGGTGGTGCGACGCGGGAACCTTCTTGCGGCGCATCAGCGTGTGGTGCGTAACGGCGGAGCACGGGGTGTCGACGGACTGACCGTCGGGCAGCTCATGGACTACTGCCGGGCGCATTGGGCGCGCATTCGTCGGGAATTGCTTGACGGCACGTATGTTCCATCGCCAATCCGGAAGGTGGAAATCCCCAAGCCAGACGGGAAGGGCGTGCGGACGCTGGGCATTCCGACGGTGCTGGACCGGTTGATCCAGCAAGCGTTGCTGCAGGTTCTCCAACCCATCTTTGACGCGACGTTCTCCGCGGACAGCTTCGGCTTCCGGCCGGGTCGGAGTGCGCATGACGCGGTCAGGCGTGCCCGCGAGCACATCGCGGCGGGTCACCGCTGGGTGGTGGACCTGGACCTGGAGAAGTTCTTCGACCGCGTGAACCACGACGTGCTGATGGCGCGTGTGACGCGACGGGTGAAGGACAAACGGGTGCTCCGTCTGATCCGCCGGTACTTGCAGGCGGGGATGATGGAGGGCGGCGTGGTCTCGCCGCGTGTGGAAGGGACGCCGCGGGGCGGCCCGCTCACGCCTCCTACAATGTTGCAAAGCATCCGATAACTATTGAGACGACCATCTCCCGGGAGCGGCTAC
>JAFGQA010000482.1 GCA_016935885.1 Phycisphaerae bacterium
GTAACCGTTCACGGGTTTTTCGGCTGAGGGGGTGATGTGAAATGGCGGCTGCGTCCGATCAATGGAAACATGAAGCCGCTGGAATCGTACACCAAGGAAGAGAAGAACTGATCGCGCTGGTCTACCAGTTGCTCGCCCGCATCTGACAGCCCTGGTGGCGTACCTGAAAGGCGTGTGCCACGCCTCGTTTTCCACCATTCGCCGCTCTTTCCAGGACGTGCTGAAGGTTCCCATCTCGCGGGGGCAGTTGGCCAAGCTGATCGGCAAGGCCAGCGAGGCGCTGGCCGGTGGGTACGAGGCGCTGCGGACGTGCCTGCCGGGCGAATCCCGGCTGAACGTGGATGAAACCGGGCACAAGGAGAACGGCAAGAACTTGTGGACGTGGTGCTTTCGGGCGGAGATGTACACGCTCTTCCGGATCGACGCATCGCGGGGTTCGGAGGTGCTGGTGGAGACGCTGGGGAAGGAGTTCAACGGCGTTCTGGGCTGCGACTACTTCTCGGCGTATCGCAAGTACATGACGAATTTCAACCCCGGCGCGCCGGGGGTGCAGTTCTGCCTGGCCCATCTGATCCGGGACGTGAAGTTCCTGACCACGCTGAGAGACCGGGTGACCCGGGCCTATGGGGAACGGGTTCTGGACGGGCTGCGTCGGTTGTTCCGGGTCATCCACCGCCGGGAGACGATGTCGAAGGCGCGGTTCGAGCAGGCGTTGGGGCGGGCTCGGCAGGCGCTGCTGGCCGTGGCCAGGCGGGCGCCGTCACGAAGCAAAGCGCAGAATCTGGCGAAACGGTTCCGGCAGCATGGGGATGCGTACTTCCGGTTTATCACGACCCCGGGTGTGGAGCCGACGAACAACCTGGCCGAACAGGCGATTCGGTTCGTGGTGATCGACCGGCGAATCACGCAGGGCACACGGAGCGTGAAAGGCCGCGAGTGGTGCGAGCGGATCTGGACGGTGCTGGCCACGTGCGCCCAGCAGGGCCGATCCGCCTTCGCGTACCTGCACGACGCCGTCAATGCCTACTTCCAACGACACCCCGCCCCTTCACTCTTGCCTAGCAGGGTGTGAACGGTTACGTACTGGAATGCTCGTGAAAGTCACCGCATACCGGCCACGCGGCCCATGCCAGCTCAACCGAGGGCCGTACAAGAAGGTGGTGAGACGATGACGCGAAGTCTGCAACCACAGCGCGCGTGGAACCACGGCATCGCTGGAGCAGCCGTCGTGCTGACTCTGACGCTTGCCGTTGCGGCGCCTGGCGACGATCCGGGCGGATACACGCGGCCGTACGGCCCCGACGCGCCCTGGAACATCCCGATCCGGCGTCTACGTGAAGCCATGGGGACGACTCTGGTTCATCCCGACTCTGTATCACTGTCCTCGTCGCTGTGGTCCGATGCCCCTGCACATCACGCCGGCAATTTCAATCTCAGTTTCGACTCGTACACGTACCCGGTCTACTGCACTGCAGACGCCACCGGCGAGTATCCGGTCGACACGACCTGGTCCACCAACATTGACGGCACGCTGCTGCCCTGGAACCCGAACTGGCAACCGGCTACGGGCAGCGACGCACAGGTCATCCTCATCGATCCACCGACCGGACGTGAGTGGAACCTCTGGCAGGTCAGCTTTGACGGCCAGACCATCCACGCTACGAACGGCAACCTGGTGATGGAGACAATCCGCACGAGCCAGACGGACCCGTACGGCAACCCGATTTACGAAGTGACCGACGCCGTCGCCGACTACCACAGCTACGAAGGGGGGTTTGTGCCGTCGCGCGGAGTCGGCATCCAATACCTCGCCATGCTGGTGCGACCTGAGGAGATCGCGCAGGGCGCGATCCGGCACGCGTTTTCGATGCCGATTCAGAACACGGACGGAACGCTTTTCGTCGCGCCGGCTACGAAGCTCGAGCACCCCGGCAACCCGCCCGGCATCCCCGAAGGCATGCGGTTCGCGCTCGATGTGACCGACGCCGAGATCGAGACGTGGATCGCCGGCTTGCCGGGCGAGCTTCCCGCCGAGACCGTCACCTCGGCCCGCATCATCGCCCGAGCGATGCGTGATTACGGCTGGTTCATCACGGACAGTTCGGGCGGCGCGGACCTGCAATTCGAATGGCGCGGGGTCGCCGCAAACGAATGGGCGGCCCTGGGGCTCGGCCTGTACACAATTGAGTGGCAGGAATACCCGCGCGACCTGCTGGACGGCCTGATCACCGAGAACAACATTTACGCCATCGTGCCGAGCGACGCCTATCCCGCGCCCGGCGACTGCAACGCCGACGGTGCGGTGGACCTGGCGGACTTCCAGACTCTGACCGCCTGCCTTGCCGGTCCCGCCATCACACCCGCGTCAGGCTGCTGGTGCCACGATCTGGACGACGACGCCGACGTGGATCTCGCGGACTTCGCGGCGTTTCAGCGGGCCTTTGAGGGGTAGCCAGGCATGCCAGGGATTCCCTTGGCCGACGAGCGCAGCACGGCTACGAAGTGTGCGGACCGCCGGTGAAGTGACGCACGAGGCGTCGCGGATGTCCCGCGTCAGCGGAATGGCACCTGCCGTGAAAGGCCGCAACCGTGTCCAATCACTTCGATCGCTGCCCGGCGGCAGTAGAGGAGGAGAGCGGAGAAAGGGGAAAGCAGAGCCGCGATGGTCGCGTGCGGTCGTCGGGCAGTCCTTGCCGCGTGTGGAGGCTCTGCTGTCTGCTCTTCGCGTTCTCCCCTGTGAGCCCTGTCCCGGGTCCGCCTGTCCCCCGGGCAGGGGCAGGCTTCATCACGCTGTTGTCATTCCCTGCTACAGACCCGCGCCAAACGCAGCTTGGAGCTTCGCGAAGTCGAGCAGGTCGACCGCGGTGCTTCGATCCAGGTCGGCTTCGTAGCAGCCCGGCAGCACTTCCACGTCCGGACCGGTCATGCAGTCGGCCAGCAAGTCGAAATCATCCAGATCGACGTTGCCGTCGCCATCAATGTCACCCGGCTGAAGCCGGCCGTACACTTCGAACTCGTACAGCGAGCAGCCGCCGGCGGTGCCGCCGACGTGCGCGTACAGCCGGATGTACTGGGCGACCGCGAAGAGATTGATCGGCTCCGTGCCGCCCGCACCGGTCGTGGTGGAATGGACGGTGGTCCAATCGACGCCGTTGTCGGACACGTCGATGTCGTATTCCTGGGCGTGGGCATCCGCCCATTCGAGCACGATCTGGTGGATCTCGTAGCGATCGCCGAGGGCGATTTCGATCCACTGAGGGTCGCCGGGTTCGCTGGCCCAGGCCGTGCCGATGTTCCCGTCGACGGCGTTGTCGCCGTCCTGTGCGCCGCCGGCGGATGTAAGCTCCACGTCGTCGAAGGCGATATCAGCGTTCGATCCGGCGATCGCTCCGCCCGCCACACGGAGCATGACCAGCGCCTTATCCGCACTCGCCGGGGCGACGACACCCAGGAAGCCGAACGGGGCATAGTCCTCCGACAGCCCGCCGCCGATATCCAGATATCCGGTATCGCCCACCACGCCGCCACTGGCGTTGAGCCATTGCATGTACAGTTGAGCGACCGCGCCGGGGCCGAGCGAGCCGATTCGACGCACCTGCGCGATCAGGTCATACGAGCTGCCCGGAACAACCGTGCCCGGTGCGGTGACCTGCTGTGCCAGAGCCGCGGGACCGGCGTCGCCGGCACCCGTCACGCTCAGGAGCACGTGCCACGCGCCGCTATAGGGCACCGTTGCATCGCGGATCGCGGTGGCGGTCGAGCTGCCGGCGACGTATTCGAGCAGCGACCAGTAGTCAGCGTCCGTCCCCGTGCCCTGCTCGAAGCCGCCGTTGAGCAGCAGCACACTGCCCGTGGACGACGATGCGGTGGTCGGTTTGCCGAGGGCGATGTTCTGCGGCGGATTCGTCACTTCGACGACGACCTGGTCGCTATCGGTCAGGCTGTCGTTGTCGGTGACGGTGAGTTCGAAGACGTAGATGCCCTCGTACAAATGGCTCACCGTCGTGATCGCCGCCGTCGGGTCGGCGATGAGAGCCGTCGCCGGTCCGCTCAACTGCACCCAGTCGTAGGCGACGATGACGCCGTCCACGTCTGAGCCCGATCCGTACAACGTCGCGCTATCGGTTGGCAGCGCGACCGATTGATCGAGACCTGCATCCGCGGTCGGATCCGGCGTCGCGACGAGCACGGAAGCGATGTCGCTGTTGGTGAGCTCATCGTCGTCCGTCACGGTCAGGCGAAACGCGTACGATCCTTCGATAAGGTCGGATACGGTCAGGATCGCCGTGTCTGCGCCGCTGAGCGTTGCGGCCGACGGACCGCTCACCTGCTCCCAGTGGTAATCGACAATCATGCCGTCGTCGCTGCTCTGCGAACCGTCCAGGACGGCGCTGTCGGCCGGCAGGATCACGACTTGATCGGGACCTGCATCCGCGTCGGGGTAACCCGCGCCGGTGGACAGGGCCTCTCCGCCGTTGAGCAGGCAGACGTCGTCGAATTCGATTCCCGTGATCGGGCCGACGACGCCGAGGAGTTCGAACATCATGCTGACTTCGGTGAGGTCCACGGAGTCGGTGAAGTCGGACATGGGGATTTCGACGATATGCCAGTTGCCGTCACGCACGAAGCCGTAGGGATCGCTGCCGTTGGCGAACTCGATCCACTTCTGGCCGATGTCGTTCACGTTACCGCTGCGCATGCCGATCCGGAACGTGGTTGTCGAGCTGGTCTTCATCGCGAAGTGCAGCTTGCTTTCCGAGTAGCGGAAGGCGGAGAGGTTGTACTTGATCGTCGGCGTAAACGCCGCCCCGAACCAATTCAGGCCGGGCGCCGACGTGAGCGACAGGCTGGTCGTGCCTTCGTACGGCGTCTGGGCACCTTCCTGGAGCGTGTGTTCCCAGATGTAGAACTCGCCGTCCGGACCGAGCTGATAGTGGCCGGCCGTCCTGTGCGCGGGGTCTTCGGTGAAGATGCCGAAGTTGCCGTTCTCGGGCGTGGGCCGCGCGACGTCCGGCGTCCAGTACACGTTGTCGATCGCGAATGCAACGGTGGATGACGGCGGGTCGCCGGCGATCATGAACAACTGGCTGACCGTCTGGAAATCGATGTTGAGGAAGGCGTTCAGCGGGATGACCACCTCGTGCCACTCGCCGTCGCGTTCGAGCCCGTATGAGTGCTCGTCGTTCAGATAGACCCAGCTCTCGCCGGAAGTCGCGCTCTTGAGCCCGATCTTGAAGGTATCCGTCGACGTGGTCTTCATGTGCAGGTGCATGTGCCCGTCGGAGTAGTCCTTCAGGTTGCGATCGAACTGCGTGGAGAGCACGCCCATGCCCCACCACGCGCCGGGCGCCGCGCTCATGCTCCAGACCTCGTTGCCTTCGTAGGGTATGTCGGCGACTTCGGTCAGGTTGTTCCACAGGAACAGTTCGGCGTCCGTCTCGTATTGGACGTGGTTGTTGACCGGCGTGGTCTCCGTGAAGATGCCGAAATCGCCGGATTCCTGCGTATCCTCGCCGAAATACAACTCCGTGTCCCCGTTGTCGTAGAGGCGGATGTAGTCAATGTACATCCGGGCGGGGAACGTCGCGGTGATCGCGCCGGGATCGGTGATTTCGATGAAGTTCCAGCCGCCGACGGCCACGTTGGTGAGCAGGAACATGGGCCCGTGGAACTCCTCGAGATCGTCGCCCACCGGGTCGCTGATGTCGAGCGACCAGAACATGACGCCATCCACGTAGATTCGCATGTGCGCCGGCGTCCACTCCATCTGGAACAGGTGATAATCGTCGCAGAGGTTGGCGGACCAGTCGATAAAGCCATCCTGGTATGTATGCTCGTCGTTGAGCTCCCAGTGGGCGGCGGCCAGCGCCCGCTGATTGACGACGCCGGCCAGGTAGCCGTCCTTGCGCCCGAACTCCATGATGTCCACTTCACCGGCGGCGGGCCAGTCGACGGCGCCGTAGTTGACTCCCATCATCCACAGCGCGGGCCACAGGCCGTACTCGACGTTGGGGAGCTTGATGCGTGCTTCGATCGTGCCGTATTTGAACGCGAAGCGGCCGTTGGTGACCAAGCGCGAAGAAGTGAACGCCTTGTCGCCGAGGTAGTTCTCGCGGCGAGCCTCGATGACCAGGTTGCCGGCGTCGATGTACGCGTTCTCCGGACGGGCCGTGTAGTACTGCAACTCGCCGTTACCGAAGCCGCTGCCCCCCGTGTTGAAGGTCCAGGTCGATCGATCGATCGTCGGGCCGTCGAACTCGTCCGACCAGACCAACGTCTGGCCGTGAACCGTTGTTGTAAGAAATGCTGCCGCGACGACCGCGGCGCCCAGGCTCAACACGTGATGCGTTCTCATCTGCGATTGTCCTCTCGTCCCGACAACGAAATGCGCCCCGTACAGAAGGCGGCATTTTCTGCATTATGTCGATCGCCGCGCCATTATGCCAGTCGCCAACGTCCAACTGGCCGGAATGAAACTGTTTCCGGTGACTCGTCGCGCCGCGCAACGTCCGAGTTGCTCGCTAAGAGGTGCAACTGTTTCATACAAACACGAAATCGCCGCGCGCCAAGCACGGTTCCCATTGAGTCCGACGACCAAACGAAGTACATTGACAGAGCATCTGTTCGTACGCACGTGCAGCAATCGATCGGCACGTCGTCAGGACCGAGGAGTCACCAAGTGTTTGGGTTCGATGGTTCGTGCGGCGCCCGGCGCGTGTTGCGTCGGGATGATTGCGCACGGGGTGCTCAGCGTCCTTGTATCACACGAAACAGGAGGAGATCGGAATCATGACTCGACTCAGCTACACGCTTGCCGCCGTTGTTCTGGCTGCTGCCCTGACCGCCACGGCATCCGCCAACATCCTCTCCAATCCCGGCTTTGAACTTGGGACCGGCGCCGACGCGACCGACTGGAACGAGATGACCAGCGGCGCCAGCGGCATGACGATCCGCAGCGACGCCGCGCCCCACAGCGGCAGCTACCACGCCTACATGTCGGTCGACCATGTCACGCACACGCCGTCCGCGGGCGCCTATTTCTTCGAGCAGAACATGGGCGCCGGCACGATCGACAACACGCTCAACTACGACCTGTCGCTGTTTGCCAAGGTCGACTCCACCGACTTCACCGGCGTGGATGTCTTCTACCAGGTGCTCTGGCTCGACCAGGACAACAGCCACGGCGGCGGTGTCAAGGGCGAGATGCTGACCTCTCTGATCGGCCAAGGGATCAACACCGACTATCAGCAGTTCGGCGCCAGTGATATCGACATTCCCGACGGCGCTGACTCGTACCTGGTCCGCGTCCAGCTCTCCGCAGGGCCGATCGACAACGTCGTCCAGGGCTTGTACGTTGACGACGTGGTGCTCGCGCCCGTCCCGGAGCCGGCGTCGCTGATGCTGCTCGGCCTGGCCGGTGCGTTCCTGGCACGCCGCCGGTAGTCGGAGCCGGTCGGCGAAAGGCAGTGCCATAGAAAACGAAACGGGCTGGCGAGACGCGTCGCTCCGGTGCGTCGTCAGCCCGTCGTCTTGCGCCGGAGGTTCGCCATCCGCGCGATGCGGCGTTTCTACGTGCAGGTGGAGCCGGCGTTGATGCAGCGTGCCTGTCGGGCGTTGGAGACGGCGCTCGACAAGGCGACGGAGACTGAAAACAGCTCCGAGTGACCAACTGTTGATCAACTCCGGAGGCTGGCGTTTGTTTTTGGCCCTTCCCAGCAAAAAGGGCCATGACTCGTAAACCAAGCCCTTGCAAGCACTTGCATTCAAAAGCGGGCGATCGGATTCGAACCGACGACGTCCAGCTTGGGAATTCGCTGCTCGGCGCGCAACCGCTGACAGGACAGGCGTTTACATCGCGTCTTCTGCTCGAAAACGAGGTTTGCAGCTGGCTCGCAAGTTACTGAGAACTCGATAACAAGTCACCGCCGGGTGATGACTGACCAACTCAGTGACCAACTGCTTCGGGCAAACCCGAACCGAGGATCATTCGATTCCACTTTGCTTTCACTTGCCCGGACGCCGTAAGTGGCTAGCCAGTTCATTCTGCACGGCGATCGGGTACGATGGAAACGGGTTGCATTCAGGAGAAGCGGCCGTAGACAGCGTATGACGGAGGCTGGAAGCATGTGGCGCCAGGGCGACGTTTTCATTGACCGTGTGCAGTCGATACCCCGCTCGGCCAAGGTGCGGCCGAATCTCACGCTCGCGGAGGGCGAGATCACCGGTCATGCGCATCGGGTCGCGGACAGCAGCACCGCGACGCTCTACGCGGACGAAGATGATTTGTACCTCGAAGTGACGGCGGACACAGCCGTTATCACGCACGAGGAACACGGTTCGGTGACACTTGATCGTGGGGCGTACCGCGTCTGGCGCCAGCGAGAGTACACGCCGGAGGAGATCCGCACGGTGAGGGATTAGTCGTGTGGAAAAGCTTGTTGAGCTTTTTGACGGGTAACCGCGGTACGCCCGCACAAGCACCTACCGCGGCGACGGCACGGATCCAGCCCGGTTGCCACATGGACGTTGTTGAGGTCGCCAAGCGCACTGATCTTCCGCCGGGTCTACGGATCGGTCGGATGACGGTCACTTGGAAGGGGCTCGCCGAGCTTCCGGAGGAGTTGCACTGCCGTGAGCTCGTGCTGTCGGGGACGTCCATCTCCAGCGTCCCGTCCTCGATGCGAGTTCGCGACCGGCTCGATCTTCAGGACTGCATCGCTTTGCGCAGCCTTCCTGAAGGACTCGGAGTGTCGTCCCTCAATTTGCGTGGCTGCCTTGGACTTGAACAGCTACCACCCGGGCTACGCGCCAACTTCCTCGACCTGCAAGGGTGCGTGAATCTCACGTCCCTTCCCGCCGACCTGTCGGTGACGATTGGACGATTGAGTCTGCGCGACTGCAAGCAGATCCACAACATTCCGGCGTCGATCGGCCCGCTTGCACAACTGGACCTGGCGGGGTGCCCCGATATCGAAGCGTTGCCGCTGGCCCTGGAGGTGACGTCGACACTCGACATCGGGGGCACGAAGATCTCGGCCATCCCGGAGCCGTCCCGACATGCTCAGATCCTGTGGCGCAGCGTGCCCATTGACGAACGAATCGCGTTTCGCCCGGAGACGATCGCGGGCCACGAGATTCTGGCGGAGCGGAATGCCGAACGACGGCGTGTCATGTTGGAGCGTGTCGGCACCGAGCGGTTCCTCCAGGAGGTTGACGCCGAGGTCGTCGATGAGGATGAAGATGCGGGTGGTCCTCGGAAGCTCCTCCGCGTGCCCCTGAAAGGCGATGAAGATCTGCTGGTGGTCTCGGTGAGGTGCCCCTCTACCGGCCGGCAGTATCTGTTGCGGGTTCCTCCGACCATCTCGACCTGCCACGCGGCGGTGGCGTGGACCGCCGGTTTCGATGACCCGAAGCGGTACGTGCCCGCGGTCGAGACCTAGCCGGGATACCCGGCCGCGATGATGGAACCAGCGTCTGGCCCCTCTTCCCGGCGCAACACGGACTGCACGAACTGGCTGGCCTGTTGGCGTGTGCGGGGATCCCGCCACAGGGGCTGGGCCGGGATCCGCTCCAGCATCCCACCTCCGAATACGTTCTGGAGGCCCAGTTCATCCAAGTGCACGTAGCCGATGTGGCAGTGGCAGGACTCCGCGGTGCAGGGGCGCATGCGCAAGACGGCCGAGAGGTCGGACTCGTAGATATTGCCGAGTGGCGCGGGGATGAAATGGCATCGCCGGATGGTCCCGTCTCCGGACACGGAAATCACCGATTGCCCCGCTCTACAGGGCCGTCCCAGTGTCGAATAGCGCCTGGTGTTCAGGCGGAACAGAGGATCGATCTCCTCAAGGCGACGGACATGCCCGGTCGAGTAGTACCCCGCCTGGTGTTTATAGGCGTTCACCCATACATACACCTCCGGCGATAATCGGGTCCGCAGACTCTCGATCTGGGAGATGTCTTCGATAATGCCGACACAGCCGACGCTGTACCGCATGCCCAGCTCGTCCAGGCGGGCACATTGGGCCAGAAACTGATCCTGGTCCACTTGTGAGGGGTGGTAGGTACACCAAAGGGCTATCTTCGCCCGAGCGCAGCGCTCCAGCCAATCGAGCGCACCCGACAGGTTTGTCTGGGCCACGACACGGACGACGTTTGCCATGCGGCTCAATCGCTGTACCGCATCCCAGTACCACGGTCGGTTCAGCACTTCGCCCGTCGGCGTGAAGAAAACAGATATCCGGTGCGAGGATTCGGCCCCCCAGTCCGTGAACCGTTGAAGTGCACGCTGGTCCTCCGCGACAACGTCGGGCGCAACAACCTGGGCGGCGAACGGACAGTATGTGCAGCGGTAGTTGCAGCCAGCCAGTGGCCCGCGATACAGGATGGCGACCTCTAGCGCCACTGGTGCTGCTCCGA
>JAFGQA010000483.1 GCA_016935885.1 Phycisphaerae bacterium
GGTGGCCCGGTCACCGGGGGTTCCGCTGCGCTCCACCCCCGGCTACGATCCCCGGCCCCGTTGGGGCCGAAGCGAACACGCGCCCCGCGGACACGCGCCCCACGGACACGCGCCCCACGAACACGCGCCCCGCGAACACGCGCCCCGCGGACACGCACCCCGCGGAGACGCACTCTGCGGACACGCACTCTGCAGAGACGCGTTCTGCGGACACATGTTCTGCGGACGCGCACCCCAGCTGCGCGGCGCACGCCACAAGACGCTGAAACGGCAGAGCCTTGTCGAGTCTCACCACCAGAGGCGGTGGTTTGTTGATAAAATCACGCTTGGGTCACCAGGCGACGAGTTTTCCGACAGGGCCTAGTGCATACCACGCCGGGTGACCGCGCGGTGGACGATTCTCACGTAGTGTCCCTGCGGCTGGAGGATGTCCCTAAAGTCCCGGAGGGTGCGTCCGATACTGTCTACAGAAGATCAAGAGGCCCGTGCCTGCGCCGCGATGAGGAACAGGATCAGAAAAGGAGAACCAACATGAAGTTCCACCCGATCGTGTCGTCGAGCCTTATGCTCGCGCTCATAGCCGGGCCCTCGCTCGCGGCGGCGGCGTTGGCCGCTGGCACAGCACTAGCCGTGACGCAGGAGGATCTGCTGTCCGCGGAGACCTTCGTCGGCCTGAAACTGCGTTCAATCGGTCCGGCCCTGATGGCGGGGCGTGTCGTCGACTTCGCAGTGAATCCGCACGACAGGGCCAACTATTTTGTGGCGGCGGGGTCCGGTGGCGTATGGAAGACGACCAACGCGGGCACCACGTGGACATCGGTATTCGACAGCGAAGGTTCGTACTCGATCGGCTGTGTCGCCATGGATCCCTCCAACCCGGCGGTCGTGTGGGTCGGCACGGGTGAGAACAATAGCCAGCGTAGCGTGGGTTTCGGCAACGGTGTGTACCGCACACGCGACGGGGGCATGCACTGGGAGAACATGGGGCTGTCCCAATCCGAACACATCGGCATGATCTTGATCGACCATCGAGACTCAAGCACGGTCTACGTCGCGGCCCAGGGACCGTTATGGCGCGGGGGCGGTGACCGGGGGCTGTACAAGACGATTGACGGTGGCGCGAGCTGGGAACGCATCCTTCACATCAGCGACGACACCGGCGTGAACGAAGTCCACATGGACCCACGCGACCCGGACGTCCTTTACGCGTCGGCCTACCAGCGACGGCGGCATGTGTGGACGTTGATCGACGGTGGACCCGAATCGGCGATCTACAAATCCATCGACGCCGGCGTCACGTGGCGGAAGCTCACAGACGGCCTGCCCGAGACCGACATGGGGCGGATCGGTCTGGGTGTCGCGCCGGGAGATCCTGACATCGTCTACGCCATCATTGAAGCCGCAGACAAGAAGGGTGGGTTCTTCCGTTCCACCGATCGAGGCGAAACCTGGGAGAAGCGCAACGACTACATGACGACAAGTCCGCAGTACTACAACGAGATTGTCTGCGACCCGATCAATGCAGATCGTGTCTATGCGCTGGACACATTCCTTCATGTGACCGAGGATGGCGGTAAGACCTTCCAGCGCGTTCCGAGGCGATTCCGACACGTGGACGACCATGCCCTGTGGATCGACCCCAATGATACCGACCATCTGCTCGTGGGATGCGACGGTGGTGTCTACGAGAGTTACGACCGGGGGGAAAATTGGGACTTCAAACCCAACCTGCCAGTCACTCAGTTTTATCGGATCAGTGTGGACGACTCGGAGCCCTTCTACTACGTCTACGGCGGGACCCAGGACAACAATACCCTGGGCGCCCCGTCGCGGACGCGCGACCGGATCGGCATCGCGAATGAACATTGGTTCGTCACTGTTGGCGGTGACGGCTACAAGACTCAAGTCGATCCCGAAGACCCCAACATCGTGTACAGCCAGTGGCAGTATGGCGGACTCGTCCGGCATGATCGGCGAAGCGGTGAAATCGTCGATATCAAGCCGCGCGAGGCCCCCAGCGAGGAACCGTTCCGCTGGAATTGGGACTCACCCTTCATCATCAGTCCGCACAACCACCGGCGTCTGTACTTCGCGGGCAACAAGCTGTTCCGTTCCGACGACGGCGGAAACAGTTGGGCGGTCGTCAGCGGCGATCTCACACGACGCCTGGACCGAAATGCGTTGAAGGTTATGGGCAAGATCCAGAGTGCCGATGTGGTCGCGAAGCACAACGACACGTCGGTTTTCGGGAATTCGGTAGCCTTGACCGAGTCCCCGCTGGTGGAAGGGCTGATTTACGTCGGGACGGACGACGGACTCGTTCAGGTGACGGAGAATGGTGGCCAGACTTGGCGCCGCATTGCGCTGTTCCCGGGCGTGCCGGACATGACCTACGTGAGCTGTCTGCTTGCCTCGCGGCACAATGAGGACGCCGTTTACGCAGCATTTGACAACCACAAGAACGGTGATTTCAAGCCATACATCTTGACGAGTTGCGATCGCGGGCAGACCTGGACCTCGATTGTGGGCGATCTCCCCGAGCGCGACATCGTCCTTGCGATGGCGGAGGATCACGTGAAGGCCAACCTACTCTTCGTGGGCACCGAGTTCGGCGCGTACTTCACCGGGGACGGTGGGGGGCGCTGGATCAGGCTGAAAGGCGGCATCCCCACGATTTCCATCCGCGACATTGCCGTCCAGCGGCGAGAGAACGACCTCGTGTTGGGCTCCTTCGGCCGCGGCGTTTACATTCTCGACGACTACACGCCGCTTCGGGTTGTGACGAAGGAGCTCCTGGAGCGTGAGGCCGTGTTGTTCCCGGTCAAGGACGCACTGCGTTACATCGAGAACAGCCGACTCGGCGGTGAGGCGGGCATGGGTTCGCAAGGCGCGTCATTCTATGCCGCCCCCAATCCACCCTTCGGGGCAGTGTTCACCTTCTATCTGAAGGACAAGATCACAACGCGAAAGGAACGGCGCCAGGAAACCGAGAAGAAAGCCGACAAGGAGGGCACGGCCGCGCCGTACCCGACAATCGCTGACCTGCGCGCCGAAGACGAGGAGAAGGAACCAACGGTCCTGTTGATCGTACGGGATGAATCGGGTGAGGTGATTCGCCGAATCACTGGCCCCCGAGAAAAGGGTATCCACCGGGTCGCGTGGGACCTGCGCTACCCAGCTTCTACACCGACCGTTCTGGAGCCTGAGAAGGATCGCCCACCGTGGTGGCGCCCACCGGCGGGGCCGCTTGCCTTGCCAGGCGCCTATCGGGTCACGCTGGCCAAGGAAGTCGACGGCGTGATCACACAACTCGCCGGACCGGAGGAGTTCAACGTCGTACCGCTCGAAGTCGCCACATTTGCGGCGGAGGATCGCGCCGAGGTCCTGAGATTCCAAAAGAAATCTGCCCGACTGCAACGGGCAGTGTGTGGGGCTGTCAAAGCCGCCGAGGAAGCGCAGAAACGCCTTGCGTACCTTCGCAAGGCGCACCTTGACACGCCGGCCGCGGATCCATTGCTGCTCGCCGAGATCCAACGCCTCGAAGAGCGGTTCGAGCGGCTGCTCACGAAGCTCCGCGGCGACCACACGCGCAGCAAGAGGAACGAGCCCACGCCACCATCGGTCAACCAGCGGATTCACCACGTGGTGAGCGCGTGGAATGCGACGTCGGCACCGACCCAGACCCAGCGTGATGCATACCGACACGCGGAAGTGGAATTCGCGGAGTTGTTGAGCGATCTGCGCACGCTGATGGAAGCAGATTTGACTGACCTCGAGAAGAAGCTGGAGGCAGCCGGCGCGCCGTGGACGCCCGGGCGGATTCCAGATTGGGAAGCAGAGTGAACCACCCGCAACATCCACCACTAGAGCAGTCTAAGCTTGAGATTGCCTATGCCGCCGACGCCGATCCGAACCGCGACCGTGAGGGAGCGATCAGCCTTCACCCTTGAAGAACGTCGGCAGACTGGTCATCTCCGTCGGCCACAGGGGGGCGACGCTACAACGAAGCGTCGATGGAGCATGCACGCTCAACCCTAAAACGCCCTGACTCATGTTGTAAGCGTTCGGCGGAGTACACCCCCCGAGATTGAGCACACGGCGGCCTGTTCTCGCCCGGCGCGCAGCGGGATACAGGGGGCTGCGTCCTGGCGTGCCGGATGCTGGAGGCGATCCCAAAGCGGCGGGTGGGGCGTCTTGCTACGTGATTCTGTCTTGCCGCCGCGAGAACTGGGGCTGAGGTGCGATCAGCGGGAGTCCAGGCCACCCGGTGCAGGTCAGAGCCTGATTGGTTGGCTGGAGCTGGCTCGCAGGGGCGACTCGGAGCCTGGAAAGGGTGGCAAGGCCAATAGAATGGCACGCGATCGCTTGTTCTGCCGGGGCCGGTCGTTACTATGGGTGGATCGTATCGGAATCGATGGCCTCGGTGGGCGCGGAGGCGGCACGGCGAGTTGGGAGCTTCGGACGATCGCCATCGGTCGCCGTGCAGTCTCCTGTCAGCGATTCCGGGGGCAGTGGCGGTAAGACTCTCAGCCGCCCGAGGGCCGCGATTCAGGAGGAGAACGATGAATCCCAGACCGTTGGCATTGGCAGCGGGTTGTGTTTGGCTGGTCGCGCTTCTGCTGACGACGGGGCGTGAGTCTCGGGCCGCGGGTCGCTGGGTCTCGTGCGGACCATACGGGGGCTCAACGGCGGTTCTGCTCCCGTCGCACCATCCAGAAGGTGGGTTGTATGCTGCTGTCCTTGGCCACGGGGTGTACAGGAGATGCAGCACGGCGGACGTTTGGGAGCGACGAAGCGACGGCCTGGGGAATCTATTCGTCAAGGCCCTCGTTCAGAACCCGGATGAGCCGGACATCCTGTACGCTGGAACCAGAGACGGCGTGTACTGGACCACCGACGGAGGCCTGCACTGGGAGCCCAGGACGCAGGGCATCGGCGGCGGCGTCCATGTCGAGGCGCTGGCGATTGATCCCAACAATCCCCAGATCCTGTACGCGGAACGGTGGGGGGAGATCTACAAGACCGTCAACGCCGGGGAGACCTGGGAGCCGAGCGGGCCGGGCATTCCCGGCGGACTGGACTGTCCGTGCATCCTTGTCGATCCGTCCAACGACGACGTCGTGTACGCGGGGATGCACGATCCCTACGGCCCGTCCGGACAAGTGGGTGTTTATAAGTCGGTGAACGGTGGAGCGGAGTGGTTCGAGAGCGCTAGCGGGCTCCTCAATAACCAAGTGCAGTGTCTGACGTTTGACCCCACCTCCAGCCAGACGATCTACGCCGGGACCAACGGGAACCAATACGTGCCCTATGGCGGGGTGTACGTGAGCCACGATGCGGGTGCGAACTGGACCTGGATCAGCAACGGGCTTCCCTCCGACAACATCCTCAGCGCCATCGCCGTCGTGTACGAGGATGACACGGACATCCCCGTTCTGTACGCGGCGGGATCATACGGCTACGACTTGCCACAGCCGCCGGGCACGTGGGAGTCGCGGTTGTACAAGAGCGTGGATGGCGGTGAGAGCTGGCAGCGGTCGGCATCTGGTCTTGCCTTCCCGAACTTCTTGTCAGTCGTCGTTGACCCTGCCGATCCTCACGTCGTTTACGCCGGGAGCGAGTGTGGCGGTGTCTTTCAAAGCACGGATTCAGCGGAGAACTGGGCGCATTGGAGCACGGGGCTGGAGCGCCTGCACATCAATTCGCTGGTCGTTCATCCGTTGGACGAGGATATCGTGTACGCCGCGACGGACTCATACCTTGATGAATTCTCCCCGGCAGGCGCGGGCGTGTACGTGAGCTTCGACGGCGGGCTGAACTGGGAGCCAAGGCCGAAGGACATCCGCGTCGGCGATTCGCTGTCCATCGCCTCGGTCGCCGTGGCCCTCTGCGATCCCGAGACGATCTACGCGGCCAATTGCGGGTGGATGCTCTACAAGTCCATTGATGAAGGACGGACCTGGCAGTGGCGAGGATGGTCCAACGGGATCGATGGTTACTGGCTCAAATGCGTTGTGGTGGATCCGGTCAATCCGCAGGTTGCTTACGTCTCAGGCGCGGGGTACGAGCCCTCCTATCCTGACATCTACAAGACCGAAGACTGCGGGGAGAGTTGGCGCCCCGTCGCCAGTTACATTGTCTGGGCCGAGTTCATGGGCTTGGCGATCGACCCGACGGACACGCAGGTCGTTTACGCGGGCTCCGGCTGGGAGGGGGTTTGGAAGACGACCAACGGCGGTAGCACGTGGGACGCCACCGGGCCTGAGATCAACAGCGCCATGGTGAACTCGATCGTGGTCGATCCGCAGCATCCCCAGCATGTGTACGCCGGCGATAACCAATGGGAGTCCACAGGGGTCTACGTGAGCTACAACGGCGGCGGGCAGTGGGAGCGATACAACGAAGGGCTCGACAACCTCGATGTCGAGTCCTTGGCGATTGACTCCGTGGTCACCGGGGACGAGTACCCCGTCACGCTTTATGCCGGCACTGAAGGTGGCGGCGTCTTTCGCAGGGGCGACGCGGACACATGGGAGGAAATGAACAACGGCCTCGAAGATCGGCGTGCGTACGCCGTTGCGCTCGGCCCGCCGAGGCCCGGCCCCGATCCTGCTGTGTCAAACAGGGTCATCTATGCCGGAACGGCAAGCGGCGCCTATCGCTGGATTCAGCTCGGCGACATGAACGACGACGGCAAGGTCGGGTTGGAAGACATCGAGCTGTTCATCGTTGTCCTCTTGGGTCTGGACACCGACCCCTATCACGTCACCGCCGCCGACATGGACGGCTCTGGCACGCCTGACGGCAATGACATCCAGCCGTTCGTCAACGCCATGTTGGGCGGGTGAAGCATGTTGAGAATGTCAGGGCCAGACATGGCCGCGCAAGCGTGGACCATGGCGTGGGCCGCCTGCGGGTGGGGCTTACGCCAGGAGCGATTCCATGAACACACGAATCGCAAGCATGACACGAGTGTGGGTGACGGCCGCTGGTGCGAGAATCCCTTCTCGCACCTACACGCAGAGGAATCCCTTCCTCGAAGCGTCGCAGGAATGGGAATCCTGCTGCACGTGGGGCCGAGAAGGGATTCTCGGCCCAGCAAGCGAAGGGATTCTCGGCCCAGCAAGCTTCTCGGCCCAGCA
>JAFGQA010000484.1 GCA_016935885.1 Phycisphaerae bacterium
CTCCAGCTCGAACCATGGCGCGAGCTGGAGCTCGCGCCTACGGCCAACGTCGTGACATAGGACTTCTGGGACACCACACTAGTCCCGGCCGAGGAATGCCTGCACTTTTCTGGGAATCACCCTCGGCAGTTGCCGGGCGAGACGGGCGAGCCGCGGGGCGTGGTAGAAGAGAGAATGCTTCGAGCGGAGCGTGGACGGTGCGTTGGCGAGCCGGAGATCCTCAAGCAGTGAACTGCGGTCCATCCAGTCCTGCTGGACGGAGAAGGTGTAGTGGTGGACCATCGTGTTCATGACCAGCATGTTGTGCTTCCCGTGGTCGGGAACCCATTGGCCCCACGCCGGCTCCTCGTCATTGGGAATGCCGCCCATCTCTTCCCAGTGCCGGTAGTCGTACACAAGGCAGTTGATGTTGAAACGGTACGCAAATGGAACGTAGGTTCTGTTGTCCGCCGCCGGGAAACGGGCCTCCAGCTTCTCGTTGGCGGCCCGCAGGTCAATGAACTTGCGCAGGATCCACTGAGCGAGGGCGGGCTGGTTCCAAATGGGGCCATCGCAGGCCGTGGTGAGGGGATATGAGAACCTCCGGCCGTATTCCTCCTCGAGTTCGGGGAAGGCTTTCAGCAGGTAGTAGAATCCGACGGCGTTGTTCGGAATGGCGGGCGTGATGAGCGCGAGGTCCGGATCGTTCTTCAGGTGCTCGTACGCCGCTGCGAGCTTCGTCGCCCATCCGGCCGAGAGCACCATGTCCTCGTCGATCTTGAAGTACAGGCTGTGCGGATATCTCCTGACGCACTCGTTCTGCAGGTTCGCGACGCGCTCCTTCTTGCCGCGCGGCCCGGCGATCGTATCCCAGGGCAGTTCGGGGTGATCGGCCATAAGCTGACGGACGTATGCCAGGTGCCGGCCCTCGACGCCGTTGAGCATGAGGGCCACGTGATCGAAAAGCCCCAGCGAGTCCGACGCGAACAGCGAATCCATCGTCAGCCTGAAACAATCCAGCCTGTGGCTGGTCAGGATCATCAGCACCTTCTTCATGGCGGAGGATCATATCGCCGGGCGCTACTGGTGCAAGGGCTGATTGCCGCGGGGCGACGTCCCACTAAGGCTGTTTCATGCTCCTCTACTGGCTCTTTGGACGGCCGGAAGGCCGTCCCTCCCCTGCGAGGGATTTCGCGGTACGACGGTGCGGCCCCGCTTGGGAGGGAAGCACTCCCGCGCGTCCGCAAAGCCAGCGACGCGCGCCAAAGGCCACCGGGGCGATATGCAGTGTGAAATGTGAAACCGCGCGTTTCCATCCTGGTTCCGAGTATCTCCTCGAACATCCTGTGGGCAGGCACGGTGCTGGCGCAGTGCGCTGAGCCGGACTTCGAATCGGAGGTGATCGGGCCGGACCTGGGCGAAGGGGTGTCCCCGTCATGCCGCGGGATCTACCCCTACAAGGTGGTGTCAACGCCGCGACTGTACCGCATTCCGGACTTCTTCCGGGAAACTCACAAGCTGGAAGACGCCATCAGCGGGGATGTGGTCATAGCTGTCAAGGCGTTTGCGGACACCGTCCCGGTGGCCCTGCGGGAACGGAAGCTTCACGGGAGGAAGGTCGTGGTCTACCTGGACGAATGGGATGCGGCAGTCTTCCGGCAGATGACGGCGAGGGAGCGCGTCCGCATGTGCGCGGCGCACTGGCACCATCCGATGCAGCCGCTCTATTTCCCCCTGGTCGAACGGATGATCCATCGCGCCGACGCCGTGATTTCCACAACCACCTTCCTGCAGAAGAAGTTTGGCGGCCAGGTTCTGCATCTGGGAGTGGATTGCGATGTCTTCAAACCTCGGCCCCCGGACGAAACCGCGCGCATGAAGTCTTCGCTGGGACTGGAATCGCTGAAACTGATTGTCTTCGGCGGTGTCGTCCACAAACACAAGGGGCTTGAAGTGGTGCTTGATGCGCTCGCCCGCATCAAGCGTTCGGACCTGCGGTTGGTTGTTGTCGGCCCGATAACCGACCACCTGCGGAGCCTGCAAGCGCAGGCGGAGTACGGACCTTACCTGGTCGCTGCCGGCCCTCAACCGCGCGCGTCGATGCCGGTGTATCTGGATATGGCCGACCTCATCGTCCTGCCTCAGAATGACAGCCTCCTGGCGCAGTCGCAGATGCCCTGCAAGATCTTCGAGGCCATGGCCATGGCAAAACCGATTATCGCATCCGCCGTGTCGGATATTCCCGAGGTCCTCGATGGTTGCGGTTGGACGGTGCCTCCCGGGGATTCGGGGGCTCTCGCCCGGACCATCGAGCATGTCCTCGGGGAGCCTGACACAGCTCGGGCGAGAGGGGGGGCGGCGCGCGAGAAGTGCGGGCGGTTTTACAGCAGAGAAGCAACCGCACGTGAACTTAAGGCTATCCTGACCCGGGTCCTCATGGGCTCGTGGACTCAGCGCGACAGCTCAATGCCGCAGGTGGATTGAGAAAAAGGCAGATCGACCATGAAATACAGCATTGGAATTCAACCGGACGAGTACGCGATGAAGAACGGGACCGAATCCTCATCCCGGCGTTGGCTAGAGTTGCTTAGTCAGCTCGGGCACGAGGTCAGGACGGTAGACGTGTTCCGGTCCGACATTCTTCACCAGCTCGACGGCTGCGACGGGTTCATGTGGCGGCATGGTCACTATGCCGACCACAGGGCTATTGCGCGAAGACTTCTGCCCGCTCTCGAATACAAAGGCCTGTGCATATATCCCGACCAGCATACATGCTGGCACTACGACGACAAGATCGCTCAGTACTACCTACTCAACGGTTTAGGGATTCCGATGCCGAGAACGTGGGTCTTCTGGAAGAAAGAGGAAGCCGAGACATACATTGGAACAGCAGAGTACCCGCTCGTCCTGAAGTTGTGGAGTGGGGCGGGGTCGAACAACGTAACCCTTCTTCGCAGTCTATCAGAAGCCCGCCGTTGGGTTGATCGTTTGTTTGGACCCGGCGTGTACCGGTTATCAGATCCCGAAGGGTTCAACCTGCGTCTGTCCATCGGCCGCGTCCGCAGAGCGGTGCAGTGGGTTCTAGTCGGCAGGCGTTGGGATCCGGGTACATGGTGGGACTTGCACAAAAATTACATCATGTTGCAGGAATTCGTGCCGCGCAATGATTTCGATACGCGGATAACCGTCATCGGGCGCCGGGCCTTTGGTTTCCGCCGTTTCAACCGGGATGCCGATTTTCGAGCCAGTGGCAGCGGGAAGATCGACTGGGATGTCACGGCCGTTGACCCGCGATTCATCCGGCTTGCCTTCAAGGCTGCCGGCGCCATACGTGCGCAGAGTTGCGCGATCGACGGACTTCTGCGGGATGAACAGCCCGTCACGTGCGAAATCACCTACACCTTCGCGAGTGGGGCAGTGCGCGAGTGTCCCGGGCACTGGGAACTGGAGGGTGATCCAGAACAGGGCAAATTGATCTGGATAGATGGCCACATGTGGCCCGAGGAAGCACAAGTCCAGGATTTCCTCGCGCGTCTGGATGAGCTTCACGGAATGGACAGGGTATGAAACCCACGCTTTCAGCGTTCTTGTCCCGTTGCCTGCTTGATCGCGCCGGGGGCTACCGGCATCGCGTTCTCGAGGGCTTCCGAGAAAGGACGAAGGCGAACTATCTGCCGCGCGAGGAGATTGAATCGCGCCAGGTAACCCGCCTGGCGGCGCTCTTGCGCCATGCGGCGAGACATGTCCCGGCCTGGCGCGAGAGGCTTCCTGCGGCCGCCGACATTCTAGTCGAAAACGCCCGAGACATCCTCCTGTCCCTGCCGGTCATGCGCAAAGAAGACATCCAGGCCAGGCTCTTCGACTATGTTGCCGATGACGGCCGGTCCATGTGGGACAACGCCACCGGCGGCTCCACGGGCACCCCGATGACCTTCAAGATCGACATGGAACGTAAATTGGCCGGCGATGCCTCTCACTACTGGTCCAACAGCCTGGCCGGGTGGCGCTACGGCGAGCGGATCGCCATGCTCTGGGGATCTGACCGCGACGTGCGGGACACGAAAACCAACCGCCGTTTCGGCCTGCGTTGTCTGATCGACAACATCCGGTGGTACAACGCCTTCGACATGGGGCCCGACCAGATGGCGGAATTCCACACCGCGATGAACAGATTCCAACCACATCTGATCGTTGCGTACGCCGGGGCCATCCACACATTCGCCCGTTACCTTGGCGAGAAAGGAATTACGCCCTCCTTCCCGCTTCGCAGTATCGTCAGCTCCGCGGAGGTCATCACCTCGGACATGCGCGAAGCGGTGGAGCGTGTGTTCAGGAAGCCGGTGTTCGACCGATACGGGAGCCGCGAACTGGGGCCTGTGGCCGCGGAATGCGGGAAGCACCGCGGATTGCATGTGAACGAGACTGATTGCCTGGTGGAAATCGACAGTCGCGATCCGTTCCGGGAACCCGGGCCGCTCATCATCACGTACCTCAGCAACTTCGCGATGCCGTTCATCCGCTACGACACCGGCGATTGGGCGCGCTTTGAATCGCGCGAGCCCTGCGCCTGCGGAAGAACGACACTGCGGCTGGCGCCCGTGATCGGCCGCGAATCGGATCTGATTCGCACGGCAAGCGGCAAATTGATCCACGGCGAATTCTTTACGCACCTGCTCTATGGCGTGCGCGGCGTTCGGGAGTTCCAGTTCGTGCAGGAGGATCTGCACACGTACCGATTACTGCTGCTCGCAAGGCAGGACGGGGTTGCGGAGAGAAAATCCTGCTGGCGGTCCCGCATTCTTGAAGCGGTTGGCGCCGATGCGTCGTTAACGATCGAATACGTGGACCGGATTCCGTTGACCCCGTCGGGGAAGCGCAAGTTTACGATTTCGAAGGTGCAGAGGGAGTAGCGGAATGTCGGAGCCTTCCGAGCTGCTCGCCTCGCTCAAATCTTGCCTGGAA
>JAFGQA010000485.1 GCA_016935885.1 Phycisphaerae bacterium
GGGTCTTCGTGGGCGGACCGTTGGCTTTCAGACCTGCCTGTCGGCAGACAGACCCACTCGCTCGCGCTCGGGGCTCGGATCGAGTGCCTATCGCGAGCGAAACCTGGCGCCACGCCGCTCATTCGCGAGCCACCGCAACTGTCATGGACCCGTCGTAGCCGCGATTCGCCGGTAGGGCGTTGAAACCTGCAGAGAATCGGTTATCCTGCGCAGTTGGCACGACCGCCGTGCACGGGTGTGCGGCGCTCGTTGCGAGTGTTGTCTGAGGCTGCTGTTGGAGCGGGGCATCGTCCCGTGCCCTGATCGAGGTTGCACATTGTGAGTCGGACGAGACGTGGTCCCAATCTGTTTGAGGTCATGAGCAAGGCACCGCAGGTGCAGATCCCGCAGCAGGGGCGTGGCTTGTTTGGGCGGCGGCGCAAGGAGTCGGCGTCACTGGTTGTGGCGGAGCCAATGACCGAAGAGGAAGCGGTGGCGGAGCTTGCGGCTCGACGATCCGCCCAGGAAGAGGCGGTACGCGCGAAGCAGGCCCGGCGCGAGGCCAGACAGGCGGCGAAGCAGGCCGCCAAGCAGCTCAAGCAGGCGCGAAAGTCCTCCGCGGCGACGGCCGCTGGGGCGGAGAGCAGTGCCGGCGGTCCGTTGATGCGGTTTGCCGGCGGGAGGCTGATGCTGTCGCTGAACACGGTGGGATGCGTTGTTGCGGGCGCGTGCATCTGCGTCTTGATGATCGGTGCCTACTCGCTCGGTCGGCGTTCCGTTGTCGGCACGCCGGTCGCGGCCGTTTCGTCCTCGGCATCTGCTCGGACGCCGTTGTTATCAAACGGAAGTGGGGCAGCGGGCGGCATGCATGGCGCAGGCTTCGCGGAGCCGAGCGATCCGGACCTGTCTGAGTTGCTGAAGGTCCACGCGGCCAGGCACGCGAGCGTCGTCAATCCGAACCAGCCCGCCAACGTGGCGTCGCCGGCCTCTGAGGACAACGTGGCCGCGTCGAAGCTGAATTACTTGCAGATCGAATCGTTCAGGATCACCCGCGACCGGAGTGGCGAGCAGATCAAGGAGGATCTTGCAGAGGTACGGTCGTTTCTGGCGGAGCGGGGCGTGGAGACGTTCTCCCGGCGTTTGGGCAATGGCTACGTGTTATTCGGCAAGCAGGGCTTTCCGCCAGGCCCGGAGTCTGAGGCTCAGCGTGATGCTTTCCGGAGCAGAATCGAGGACCTGGGCAAGCAGTATCGTGATGCCGGCGGTCTGTACCGATTCAGGGACCCCTTGTTTGTGAGCTACTCGCAGAGCATGGCCGGGCAACCGGCATAGACCGAGGAGTCAGTCAGATGTCAGTGGACCGTTCGCTTAAGATCAAGGATTCTCTGTCGAGGCATCGGAATGTCTTGACCCGGGCGGAGCGAATTCAGATCCTTCAGGACCAAGAGCGCTTTAGCGAGGAGGACAGCCCGTTCAACTTACCGAAGGTGGCGCATCGCAAGGTGCCGGTCGGCGGCCGCGTGAAGAAGGCTTCTCGCGAGGAAGGCGAGAAGGCGGCCGAGGCTACTCCGAAGGCGGAGCAGTCGCGACCATGACGCGGGGTGGGGCCCATCAACCGGTGTCGTCTTGACGCAGGCGTTGGGTTTGGGCCATCGATAGGTCTGGCGCAGTTGACGTGCGCCTGGTTGGGGGGGTGCGAGATTCAGACATGGATGCGAACCGACTCCTCGCCGACAGGACGCATAGGGTCGAGTTCTCAGGCATTCGGAAGTTCTTCGAGTTGGCGGGGCGGTTGAAGGACCCGTGCGACCTGTCGATCGGTCTGCCCGATTACGATGCGCCCGAGCCGGTGAAGGAGGCGGCGATTCAGGCGATCCGGGAGGGGAAGAATCGGTACACACCCAGCGCGGGGGTGCCGGCCTTGCGGGAGCGGATCGCGGCGGATCTGAAGGGCGCCTACGGCCGGGATCTGCCCGTGATGATCACCGCCGGGGTATCGGGGGGGCTGACGCTGTCGCTGTTGGCGACGCTCAACCCTGGCGACGAGGTCGTCTTCTTGGATCCTTACTTCGTTTCGTACTTGCAGCTTGTGAGCATGGTGGGCGGCAGGCCCGTTCCAGTGTCTTCGTATCCGAATTTTCGGTTTGACGCCGGGGCGGTGGAGGCGGTCATCACGCCGCGCACGAAGGTGCTGATGCTTAACTCGCCGGGCAACCCGACGGGTAGGGTCATGACCGCCGAGGAAATTCAGGCCGCCGCCGAGCTTGCCGAGAGACACGACCTGCTGCTGATCGCCGACGAGATTTATGACAAGCTGTGTTACGATGGGCCAAGTCCGTGTCCGCTCCCGCACGCGCCAGACAACACGCTGCTCCTGCGGGGATACGGTAAAACCTACGGCGTGACCGGCTGGCGGATGGGCTATGCCGCGGGGCCAGGAGCGATCATCAACGAGATGACGAAGCTCCAGCAGTATACGTTCGTGTGTGCGCCGTCGATGGCGCAGGTGGCGGCGCTAGCGGCGATGGATACAGACGTATCGGATCATCAACGGGCGTACGCCAAGAAGCGCGACTTGGTTTGCAGTCTGCTGGAAGGACATTTCGACTTCGTGCGGCCTTCGGGAGGCTTCTACGTCTTTCCAAGGGTCCCGAAGCACTTTGCCAACGCCAGTGTGTTCGCTGAGGCGGCGGCCGAGCACAGCGTCCTGGTGATCCCGGGGACGATCTTCTCTTCGCAGGATACGCACTTCCGCATCAGCTATGCGACGACCGACGATCTGATCCGTCGCGGCTGCGAGGTGCTTTGTCGCCTCGCCTCTGGATAGACGTGGCGGGTCCGTGACAGTCTGGGCGGGTGCCACTGGCAGCTTGCCTGCCAGTGCGTGTGCCCCGCGCCCACGAGAGAGACCGCACGGGCGGACAGGCCACCCGTGGCACCGAGGATCGAATGCCGCCGGAAGTGTCACGGACCCAGACGTGACGTCGAGTCTCGTCGAGAGTTGACTGTCCCGCTTTGCGTCGATAGAGTCTGAAAGGGCGCAGTGTGCCGACATGTTATCTCCAGACTGTGGAGCCGGCCTTCCAACAAGTTAGAACAAGTTGGGAGACCTGTCGCGTGGTTTTGAGGTAGTCACCAAGGTGCATCCCAGCGTCTCTGCGGCACAGGCGTCTCTCCAGTGTCGACACCGGCTGACATAGGCGGGACGGTGGTACCGCCGGGGGGCTTGGTTTTGGGACGCATTCCAAGTATTCGTATCTGCTTGGTCTTATGGACTTATTGGGTTTCGACGAGCTTCCAGGCTTGGTTGAGTTGTGCGCCGACAAACCGGTTGTGATCATACTGAGAGCAACTCCTTGTTCATCGTGCCCACCGGTCAAGGCCGAAGGCCTTTGGGGCCTCGGCCGCCGCCTGAGGCCGCGGCGCCGAAGCGAGGATGTGTGGCAGGCGCTCTTGGCCGCGACCATTGTGCTGGGGATCGCATCTAGCGAGGGATGTGTAGGGGCGGCGGATCGGCCCACCGCCACTTCGGCAAACGAGATGGCGTCTGCCAGGTCAGTCGGCGACGAGGCCAGCACCGCCAGGGTCTCGTCTGTTTTCGATCGACCGTTGCAGAGGCTGTCGGTGGACTTCAAGGTGCTGCGGTACTCGGCACCGAAGGGTACGTTCACGGAGGACAGCGGCCTTTGGAAGCTGGTGACGGGGCCTTTGTTGGACGCCTCCATGGCGCTGCGGGCGGCAGACAATGGTCTCCGCGCGGCGACCGGGCGCGAGTCGGACCGCGTCCCGTTGCGAGAGTTCCTCGATGGAATCGACGATCTGCGCAGCACGCTGGACTACGCCCACCCGGATGCGACGCGGCACGTGGAGTTGGATCTCGGCCCCTGCGAGACCAGGTTGGTTGTCTTCTACTATGGCCAGCGGGGTGCGCTTCGTGGTCTTGATTTTCTCGACGCCCGGGCGAAACTGAGACTGGCGTTCGAGATGGGGTCGGTCAACCTGCGGGAGGTCTGGCTCGAACTGGCGCCTGAGATCGAGGAGCCACCGGGTCCGCTCAGGTGGGAGATCACGCGGGAGACGGCCAGGCAGGTTCCCGAGGAACGGCGTCACACGTTTACCGAGGTGTCGTTCGCGGCGAAGATTCCTGAGGGCGGGTTCCTGCTGCTCGGGCCGACGGAGGAGGTGTACGAGCGGCGCTTGCTGGGGCGAGCGTTTTTCGTCGAGGTGTCCCAGAATGGCGTGGACGGCGCCGCAAAGTTGCGAGAAAGTATCTATGTCATCAGCCCGATCATTCGATCTCATACGGAGAGGCGACCGGGGGAGACGGCCCGTCCCTCGTGATGGGGCGGACCTGTTTGACCCGGCGATTCACTATGACGGCGAGCGCGGACAATTACTTTCATGATTTGTGCGATAACCTGGGGTTCGTTCTGATCGCCGTGGATCGCGATCTGAACATCCGCTTCTTGAACCGACAGGCCACCCAACATTTTGAAGGCTCCACAGAAGACGGGGCGGCGCGCTGCGTCAAGGATATCTTCCACGGGCCACAGGGCGAAGATATCAGGCGGCTGCTCGAAGAGACGATCGAGACCAAGACCGCGGGGGAGACAGAGGTCAAGTGCGAGCGAGACGAAGGCGAGCGCAAGATACTCATCTTCATTGCCTCCCCGATCATCGATTCAAGTGGCGAGTGCGTGGGGGCGTCCGCCAGCATGCGCGACATCTCCTTACGGAAGCGGCTTTCGAAGGAACTCGCCCTCAGTCGGCGGATGGCGGCCCTCGGGAACATGGCGGGGGCCATTGCCCATCATTTCAACAACATCCTGGGCGGAATGCTGACCAGCATTGACTACGTGTTGCCGAGCGACAGTCCACGGGAATTGAGGCGCACGTTGCGCCTGCTGGCGCAGGCCATCGGGCGTGCTACCCGCATCACGAGGCAACTCGAGGCGTTCGCCGAGAGTGAGCACGACAAGGCGGAGTGGGCGGAGCTCAACGATGTCATGCAGGGTTTCATCGATCAACTCCGACCTCAGGCGGAGGAGGCGGGGATCAACCTCGATACCGACATCGCCGAGGTGACGTCGGAGCCGTTCGAGGCACATCGCTTGATGCCCGCCCTGGAGAGCCTGGCGCACA
This sequence comes from Phycisphaerae bacterium, assembly GCA_016935885.1. The sequence continues at coordinate 5,122 of JAFGQA010000485.1, forward strand.
ACGCCTTCGACGCGATGACCGCCGGCGGCACGCTGACGATCAGGATGGTGCAGGACGGCGACGAGGCCGTGATCACGATTGCTGACACCGGTTGTGGCATTCCGGAGGACGTGCTTGACCGCGTGTTCGAGCCGTTCTTCACCACCAAGGGTGAACTCGGAGGAGGCGCGACCGACAACATCGGTCTGGGCTTGGCGGCGGTGCACGGACTGGTCGCCGAGTTGGGTGGGACGATCCGCCTGGCCTCAAGGGTGGGAGAGGGAACGACCGCGGAGGTTCGCCTTCCGTTGCGGCGTGATCGGAAGGGTCATCCGGATGGCGTCGTGCACACGGCGGGTCGAAGTGGTCCCGAGTGATCGTCGTAATTCCTTTCGCACGAATAGGTTGTGCGTTTGAAGCGAGAACCTGGACGGAAGGGGCGGGTCGGGTCTGGCCGGGGGAATCGTGAGAACGATGGCGCCGCTGTCTGCCGCCGGGGCGGCGCGGTTTTGGTACGGTGACGATACGACCTCGGGCTGTAAAAAAAAACGAGATTTTTTGGGTGACACGCACAGCCCATGCGTGTAAAGTGCAGAGTTCCGCTCCGGGGGCGGAAATAGGCCGATCGGGTGGGACTGTTCGGTTTCGTTCTAGATGGCCCCCGCAGGCGGCCAGTCCCCTGGCAGCAATCCTGGTTGTTCTTGATTAAGAGGGTGCTTCGCCAACCGGTTGTGTCCGATGCACCATACTCGCACGTTTGCCACGGAGGCGACACGTTGTGGTCCGTGGTGAAAGTGTGCGCCGCGTGCGTGGGCAGCGATGGATGACCGCGTCGCGGGCGGGGTGTGGTTTCCCACCTCGCACCGGCCGGACCGGGCCTCGCGCGACAGACTGAGCCACCATAGTCTACGCACCACATTGAGTCGTTGGAAAGGGTCCTGATGTTGGCCAAGACGGAGATTCGCAATTTCGGCAGGCTCGGTGATGCATTGCCCATTCCGAACCTTATAGAAATCCAGGTCGGATCGTACAAACGATTCCTTCAGGCGAATGTTCCGCCGGGTGAACGAACGCCGACGGGGTTGGAAGGTCTCCTGAAGGAAGTGTTCCCGATTACAAGCTACGACGACAACATCACGCTGGAGTACCTCGACTACACTCTGGGAAAGCCGCGATACACGCCGGATGAGTGCCGTCAGTTGCGGTTGACCTACGGGATGCCGTTGCGGATCCGTTGCCGGCTTCACCGCAAGGACAAAGACGAGATCATCGAGGACAGAATCTATCTCGGCGAGATCCCGATCATGATCGGCGGTGGGGAGTTCATCATCAACGGGGCGGAGCGCGTGATCGTGTCGCAGCTCCACAGGTCGCCCGGCGTGGATTTCATCAAGGAGACGCTGGTAGCTAACCGCCCGTTGCACGCGTGCCGGATCATTCCTGAGCGTGGGAGTTGGATCGAGATCAACATCACGCGTCGCGATGTCGTCGTCGTGCGGATCGATCAGTCGAGCAAGATACCGGCAACGTGTTTCCTTCGGGCGATGGACCCCAAGTACGGGCGGGATGAGGACATCATCCGCGCTTTCTACAAGACGAAGTCGATCCGGACGAGCAGCCTCAAGCCGGACATGTACGTCGTCTCAGATATCCCGAACGAGGAGGCGGAGGCGGAAGCGGGCGAAAGCGTCGAGCTTGAACCGCTTGTACGTGCTGGCTGTCAGATCGGCGATGCGTTGGGGAGGATCCAGGCCGGCAGCGTCAAGCAGGTTGAGGTCATCGAACATGCCAGCGACCCACTGATCCTGAACACCCTGGCGGAAGACAGCAGCCACAGCCACGAAGAGGGCCTGATGCGGATTTACAGGAGTCTGCGTCCAGGCAATCCGGCTCAACTCGACAAGGCGGCCAAGCTGTTCCACGAGAAGTTCTACGACGAGAATCGGTATCGCCTGGGCAAGGTCGGCCGGTTTCGCATCAACCGCAAGTTCGGCTTGTCGATCCCGGCGGCGCTGAACACGTTGACGGTCGCGGACTTCGTGGCGTGCTTGAAACACCTGCTGGATCTGCGGAGTCAGGAGCGTGTTGGATACTCTGTTCCACGCCGGATGCCTTTTGAGCTGTGTCTTTTGCGATGGACACGGGAGTTGAATGAGCAGATCAACTCGTACCAGCTCTTTAAGCACGAGTTGCAGGATCCGAAGGAAGGGGTCGCGCTGGGCCAGTTGGGCGCGATCAGGGAGGGCCGGAGGAAACTGCGCCCGGCGGACGTGATCAAGGAGATCGAGCGGCAGCTCCGAGCGCTCTCGGACGTGCCGACAGAGTGGGTACGGCCGACGTCGATTGACGTGGATGTCATGCGGCCGCTGCTGGGACGATCTCGGACAGATCGGGACGTTGAGATCACCAAGACGTCAAAGGACTACATCGTCGCGACCATCCGGAGCCGGGCGGGTCGCATCCTCGAGGGGATAGAACACTACATGGCGGCGGAGCGGTCGGACGGCCCGGAACGGGCGCAGCTCGACTTTATGAACTACTTTCCGTTGCCCGGCGTGATCTACACGTTCAACGAAAACGAGTCCAAGAGGCTGGCGGCGGCGCACGAGGCCGAGATCAAGGCAGAGTGGCGCGAGTTGTTTGGCAGTTCGGCCAAGCACCCGGCTTTCGAGTCTTCGGATTACGTCAAGAAGATGACGAGGCCGGAATCGGATGGCGAGGCGCCTTCGATCGGGAACGTATACGAGTATGCCTGGGAGCGGACGCGGGTCATCGTGTCGGAGGACGACATCGATCACCTGGGGAACCGTCGGTTGCGAACGATTGATGAGCTTGGCACGGACGAGATCCGCAAGGGCTTTTTGAAGCTCCGGCGCACGGTGCAGGAGCGCATGAGCATGAAGGACCCCGATCAGGTGGGGAAGATCGCTGAGTTGATTAACTCGAAGGCGATCTCCGGGGCAATCGAGTATTTCTTCGGTCGTGGGGAATTGTCGCAGGTCGTGGACCAGACGAATCCATTGAGCCAACTCACGCATGAGCGACGGCTGTCGGCGTTGGGGCCTGGCGGGCTGAATCGGAAGCGGGCGGGCTTCGAGGTGCGCGACGTTCACATCAGCCATTATGGCCGCATCTGCCCGATCGAGACTCCGGAGGGAACGAACATCGGGTTGATTGCCTCACTGAGCATCTACTCCACGGTCGACGAATACGGGTTCTTGATCACGCCTTATCGGCGCGTCGACAAGAACGGCCGCGTGAACGGGGACGTGGAGTTCTTGCGGGCGGACGAGGAGATGAAGACGGTCCTCGCCCCACCGGACGTGGTGGATCGTGCGACGGGCAAGGTGGTTGGCGATCACATCATGGCCCGTGCCCGTGGGGATCTGTCGACGGTGGACCGCAAGGAAATCGAATACGTCGACATTTCACCCAAGCAGACGGTGGGTGTATCCGCGGCGTTGATTCCGTTCCTTGAGCACGACGACGCGAACCGGGCACTGATGGGCTCGAACATGCAGCGTCAGGCGGTCCCGTTGTTGATCACGGAGCCGCCGGTCGTGGCGACTGGGATGGAACACGTCGTGGCGAACAACAGTGGGATGGTCGTTCTCGCGGCGCGGGACGGGACGGTGACGTATGTCGACGCCGAGAGGATCGTGCTCGACAACACGGACGAGTACGAATTGCGCAAGTTCCAGGGCCTGAACGAGCGGACATGTTTGAACCAGAAGCCGATCGTGAGGATGGGACAGAAGGTGAGGAAGGGGCAGATCATTGCCGATGGTCCGGCGTGCAAGGAAGGGGAGCTTGCGTTGGGCCGGAACGTGTTGGTGGCCTTCATGACTTACGACGGCTACAACTTCGAGGACGCCATCCTCGTTTCGGAGCGGCTGGTCCAGGCAGACACGTTCACCAGTATTCACATAGAAGAGCACGACGTGGAAATCCGCGAGACGAAGCTGGGGCGAGAGGAGTTCACGCGCGATATCCCGAACGTGTCGGAGCGTGCACTGATGAACCTGGACGAGGATGGCATCGTTCGGGTGGGCACGGAAGTTGGCCCTGGCGACATCCTGGTCGGGAAGGTATCACCCAAGAGCAAGAGCGAATTGAGCCCTGAGGAGAAGCTGTTACACGCGATCTTCGGCCGGGCGGGCGAGGACGTGAAGAACGACTCGCTCGAGGTCCCGAGCGGTGTGTCGGGCATTGTGATCGACGCCAAGCGGTTCAGCCGTCGGGCCAATCTGAGCGACGAGCAGAAGCGTGAGCTTCAGCGGCGTGTCGAGCTGTTCAGGCAGGCTGCGAATGCTCGGATCATCACGGTGTTTCGCCAAATGCTCAAGGAAATGGAGGAGGTGACCGGCCAGCCGATTGTCGACCCCAACACGAAGCAGGTGGTCGGCAAGAGCGAACTGAGCGAAGTCATCATGGAGCAGATTGGTGAACCGGGCAACTGGGCGTTCGATCTGAAGTGGGTGAAGCCGGCCGCCAAGCGGAGCGAGTGTGGACAGATTCACGAGCGCTACTGGTCTCGCATCGTTGAGCAGATCGAGGAGCGGGATCGCAAGGTGGCGCAGATGAAGCGTGGCGACGAGCTGCCGTCCGGCGTACTGGAGATGGTGAAGGTGTACACGGCCACGAAGCGGCAGCTTTCTGTGGGAGACAAGATGGCTGGGCGACATGGCAACAAGGGAGTGATCGCAAAGATCCTGCCTGTGGAGGACATGCCGTTCCTTGAGGATGGGACGCCCGTAGATATCCTACTGAATCCGTTGGGCGTGCCGTCGCGGATGAACGTCGGGCAGATCCTGGAGACACACCTTGGCTGGGCGGCGAAGATTCTGGGCTTCCAGGCGGTCACGCCGGTGTTTGACGGCTGCCGGGAGGAGCAGTTGCACGCCGCCGTGGAGGAGGCGAACCGAAAGGTGAAGGAGTCGGTCAAGGACCAGGAGGCGATCCAGAACGCCGATAGGAACAACCTGTTGATGAACGAGATGCCGTACGGGGGTAAGGTGCGGTTGTGCGACGGTCGAACCGGCGCTCCGTTCGATCAACCGGTCACGGTGGGGTACATTTACATGATGAAACTCCACCACCTGGTAGACGACAAGATCCACGCACGAGCGACCGGTCCGTACTCGCTGATCACTCAGCAGCCGCTGGGCGGCAAGGCTCGTACGGGTGGGCAGCGTTTCGGGGAGATGGAAGTGTGGGGCCTTGAGGCGTATGGCAGTGCCTACATCTTGCAGGAACTCCTGACGGTGAAATCGGACGATGTGGAAGGCCGTACGAAGATCTATGAGGCCATGGTGAAGGGCGAGAACACACTGGAAGCCGGCACGCCTGTATCGTTCGACGTGCTCTGCAACGAAATACGCGGCCTGGGCATGAACATTCGGCTTGAGAAAGGAAGGCTGATCTGACTAAGGACCGGGCACTGGAAACTGGAGGCCAAAAGGGAGAATCGTGGCGCGGATACCGTAGTTTCTAGGCTCTGGTCTCTGGTATCTAGGAGTGCCAGGTTATGAGCGAGGACATCACTTTTGAAGTGGTCGGCAAGATCGACATCAGCGAACTGAAGGCGTTTTACGACGCCCAGGGTTCTGTCATGCCACAGTCGGTGGACAAGCTATCAAAGATGGTGGACAACTCGGTCTGCTTCGTGACGGCGCGTGATCCCAACGGCGAGGTCATCGGCGTCGCTCGGGGCGTAGCAGATGGTGTTCGCGGCTATTTGACGGAATGCAAGCTGGATCCGGCCAGGCAGGGTCCTGGTGCGGTGACGCACATCGACGGGCGCATCGAGCATGACCAGTTCGGGATCGCCAAGGAGATGGCCGAGCGGGTGATCCGGGCGCTCGCGGAGATGGGGTGCGAACGGATCGACGCCTCCGCTTACGGGACGGAGGTGGACTTCTGTGAGGAGTTGGGATTCAAGCGCGCGGCGGGTATTGTGCCGATGACGCTGGACGTCGCCAGGCTCCAGAGGGGTTAGGAGTCGCGCAGGAATAACGTAAATGGTTGATCCGCCAAACGGCAAGCCAGCAGGCCAGCCAAGTGGCACAATCGCTCAAGTCGTTTCTGCGTGGCGCCTGAGTGTTCACCGAGGATTGTCGCCAGCCGGCGGCGTTTCCAAGGATTATCAAGGTGCCGACAGGCTCTATGACGGGTAGCCGCAACGGCGCCATTTCACGATGAGGACGGAAGTTCATGGCTGAGAGCATCTACGACCGCGTCAACGACTACGGTTCCGTAAAGATTTCTCTGGCGTCGCCGAACGACATCCGGTCGTGGTCTTATGGTGAGGTCCGCAAGCCGGAGACAATCAACTATCGCACATATCGTGCCGAGAAGGATGGTCTGTTTTGCGAGCGCATCTTTGGTCCGGAGCGCGACTGGGAATGCTCTTGCGGGAAGTACAAGGGCACGAAGCACAAGGGGATGATCTGTGACCGTTGCGGCGTGAAGGTCACCCACAGCCGTGTGCGGCGCAAACGGATGGGGCACATCAACCTGGCGGCACCGATCGTCCACATCTGGTTCTTCAAAGCGATGCCGTCGCGGTTGGGCACGCTGCTGAACATGCGGACGGCGGATTTGGAGAAGGTGGTCTATTTCCAGGACTACGCGGTCGTTGATCCCGGCGAAACGCCACTGAAGATCGGCCAGATCCTCTCGGAGGAGGAGTACCGGAACGCCACTGAGAAGTTCGGGGACAACTTCACGGCGCAGGTTGGGGCGGAGGCGATCAAGAGTCTGCTCAAACACCTGGATTTGAAGGCGCTGAGTGACGAACTGCGCGACGCCATCACCAAGACGAATAGCAAACAGAAGATCAAGGATCTTTCCAAGCGGCTGAAGATCGTCGAGAACCTCAGGAACAGTTGCAACGATCCGACCTGGATGGTGATGGACGTGATCCCGGTGATACCGCCGGACCTGCGGCCGCTGGTGCTGCTGGAGAGCGGGAACTTCGCAACCAGCGATTTGAACGACTTGTACCGCCGGATCATCAACCGGAACAACCGTCTGAAGAAGCTGATCGACCTGAATGCACCCGAGGTCATCATCCGGAACGAGAAGCGGATGTTGCAGCAGGCGGTGGATGCGCTGTTCGATAACGGGCGGTGCCGGCGGCCGGTGCTCGGCTCGTCGAATCGCCCGTTGAAATCGATGACAGACATGATCAAGGGCAAGCAGGGACGGTTCCGGGAGAACCTTCTTGGCAAGCGCGTGGACTACTCGGCGCGCAGCGTGATCGTCGTGGGGCCCGAGTTGGAGCTTCACCAATGCGGGCTGCCGAAGAAGATCGCCTTGGAGTTGTATCAACCGTTCATCATTCGCTGCCTGAAGGACCGGGGGCTGGCCGACACGATCAAGTCCGCGAAGAAGATGCTCGAGCGGCGGGACCAGGAAATCTGGGACATCCTGGAGGAGGTCATCTATCAGCACCCGGTGATGCTAAACCGTGCCCCGACGCTGCACCGAATGGGCATTCAGGCGTTCGAGCCGGTCCTGGTGGAGGGCAATGCGATCAAGATCCACCCACTGGTCTGCAAGGGGTTCAACGCGGACTTCGACGGGGACCAGATGGCGGTTCACCTGCCGTTGTCGATCGAGGCCCAGGCCGAGGCCCACGTCCTGATGATGGCGACCAACAACATCTTCAGCCCGGCCAGCGGCTCGCCCATCATGTCCCCCAGCCAGGACATCGTGATGGGGGTTTTCTATCTGACGTGCGACTATGGTGAGACGGGTGAGCAGAAGCCGAAGCGGAGCTTCAAGGACGCCACGGAAGCGATGATGGCATACGAACTCGGGAAGATCGCCGTTCACGAGAGGATCCGAGTTCGGGTTGTCCAGGACAAGATCGTCGAGGGGCACAAGGAGATGGCCAAGGACGTGCCGGCCAGCAGGGTGATCGTCACCACCGTCGGGCGTCTGATCTTCAACAGCATTCTTCCAGAGAGGATGCCGTTCCACAACTACCCGCTGAGCCAGAAGGGTGCGGCGCGCGTGATTGCGGATTGCTACGAGTCCCGTGGCCGTGGGGTCACCATCGGTTTCCTCGACCGGATCAAGGAACTGGGGTTCAAGCGCAGCACGCTTGCCGGGCTGTCGTTTGGCTTGACGGATATGCGGATCCCGGAGAAGAAGAAGGCCATCATCGACGAGGCCCAGAAGCGAGTGGACCGGATCGGGCGAGCCTTCCAACAGGGCGCGATCACCGACATGGAGCGTTACAACGCGCTCATCGACATCTGGGTGCACGTGCGTGAGGCGGTCACGGAAGCGATGATGGCCAACCTGAAGAGCGACTACCGGGACGAGAACCTGCGCTATGTCGCCCCGGGCGACGCCGGTGCGAAGCGATATTTGAACCCGATCTACTTGATGAGCGATTCCGGCGCCCGCGGCAGTGTGGATCAGATCCGGCAACTCGCGGGCATGCGGGCGTTGATGGCCAAGCCGTCAGGCGAGATCATCGAAACACCGATCAAGGCGAACTTCCGCGAGGGTCTATCGGTCTTGGAGTACTTCAGTTCCACGCACGGCGCCCGCAAAGGCCTCGCGGACACCGCCCTCAAGACCGCAGACAGCGGATATCTAACTCGCAAGCTCGCCGACGTCGCCCAGAACCTGATCGTCAACCGTGAGGACTGTGGCACGATCAACGGCATCACCAAGGGCGTTCTGTACAAGGGCGAAGAAGTTGACATTCTTCTCTCAGAGTCGATCGTCGGCCGCGTGGCCCGTGATACGATCCGCCACCCAGTCACCGATGAAATCATCGTCAAGGAGAACGAGACGATCAGCCTGCCCACCGCCCGTCGGATCGAGGGCTCTCCCGCCGAGGGGGGGCTGGGTCTAGAGACGATCCGCGTGCGCAGTCCCCTGACCTGTGAAAGCCCCCACGGCATCTGTGAGAAATGCTACGGCGTGGACCTATCCACGGGCCGGTTGGTCGAGGAGGGCATGGCGGTGGGCATCATCGCCGCTCAGTCGATCGGCGAGCCTGGGACGCAGCTCACAATGCGGACGTTCCATGTCGGCGGCGTGGCCAGCCGAGCGGTGATCGAGAACAGCATCAAGTGCATCAGCGGTGGAACCGTTGTGTTCCATGACCTGAACGTGGTCGAATTCGAGGACCCCCAGGGGCCCCAGGGGGACCCCCAGACGAAGACCACGTCGCTCATCGTACTCAAGAGAAACGGCGAGTTGGCGATCCACGACGACAAGGGCCGTGAGGTTGAGCGGTACAAGATCCCGTACGGTGCTCGCGTGCATGCGAGAGAGGGCGAGACGGTCGCACCCCGCCAAGTGATTACGACCTGGGATCCCTACTTGACGCCGATCCTGGCGGAGGCGGCAGGTTTCATCCGCCTCCAGGACATCCTCGAAGGCGAAACGGTCCGTCTGGAGGCCGAGGCACAGGCCTCCAAGTACGTGGTGGTCGAGCACCGGGGCGATAAGAACCCGCAGATTGTCATCGAGGACAAGAACGGCAAGATCCTTGAGTACCACTACTTGCCCGCCAAGGCTCGCATCGAGGTTGCCGAGGGCGACGAGATCAAGCCAGGATGGCTGTTGGCACGGCGTCCACGGGAGTTGGGGGGTGCGCAAGACATCGTCGGCGGCTTGCCCCGCGTGACGGAGATCTTCGAGGCGCGCAAGCCGAAGGAGCCGGCTGTGATGGCGGAAATGTCCGGCACGGTGGAGATCCGAAGTGACAAGCGTCGCGGGAAGATGACGATCGTGGTGCATCCCGACAGCAAGGACCTCGAGCCGCGAGATCACCACGTGCCGCAGGACAAGCACCTGCTGGTGCATTCCGGGGACCGCGTGGAAGCGGGTGATCCCCTGTGTGAGGGTCCGCTCGTGCCGCACGACATCTTGGCGATCAAGGGCGAGGAGTCCTTGCAGAGCTACCTGCTGAATGAGGTCCAATCGGTGTACCGATCGCAGAACGTGGGCATCAACGACAAACACATCGAGGTGATCCTGAGCCAGATGCTCCGCAAGGTCCGTGTCGAGCAGCCGGGTGACTCCAGCTTCCTGCCGAACGAGGTGCTGGACAAGTTCAAGTTCCGGGAAGAGAACCAACGGCTGGCGAAGAGTGTGAGGATCACGGACCCAGGGGATTCGGAATACTCGGTGGGCGAGATCGTCAGCAAGGAGGCATTAAACGGCACCAATGAGGCCCTCGAGGAGGGTGACAAGGCACCTGCCAAGGGGCGCAGGCCGAGGCCGGCAACGGCGTCCGCCATCCTGCTGGGGATCACCAAGGCGGCACTGTCGAGCGAGTCGTTCATTTCGGCGGCAAGCTTCCAGGAGACGACGAAGATCTTGACGGAAGCGGCCCTGAGCAGCCTGACGGATCCGCTGGCGGGCCTCAAAGAGAACGTGATCTTGGGGCGTTTGATTCCGGCTGGCACGGCGTTCAAGCAGCACATGGAGATGTCGGTCGCCCACCTGGGCGAGGTGATCGAGGAGGAGGTACCCGAAGTCCGCATGCCCGAGCTGCCGGGCGAGGCAGCCGGAGCGCCGAGACCGGGCGTTGAGATCGTGGGGGCTGATGATGAGCGGCTCTCAGGCGTGGATGGGGATGGCGGTGCGGAGGCGGAGGGCGCAGTGCAGGGCGAAGCCTCGGAGGCGGACGATTCGATGCCGTCGGTGACGACCGCTATTGGAAGCATGGGCGTGGAGGCCGAGCAGGTTGAGGATTCGGCACGGGCGGAATCGTCGGGGCCCTTGAGTTGACGAACGGGTCGGATTCCGCGTAGAGTATGAGGTTCGCTTCTGGCGTTCAGGGCGGCCGTGTGGTCGAGTGTAATTGAGGTTGCAATGCCAACGATCAACCAACTGTGTAGGCATCCTCGGCAGACGGAGCCGAAGAAATCGAAATCGCGCGACATTGAGGACTGTCCTCAGAAACGCGGCGTCTGTTTGATTGTGAAGACGATGACCCCCAAGAAACCGAACTCGGCCCTGCGGAAGGTTGCCCGTGTCCGGTTATCGAATAAGAAGGAAGTCACCGCGTACATCGGCGGCATCGGCCACAACTTGCAGGAGCACTCCATCGTGCTCGTTCGAGGCGGTCGTGTTCGGGACTTACCTGGCATTCGCTACCACATCGTCCGTGGCGTCCTGGATTGTGTTGCCGTTGAGGACCAGGACAAATTCGGCGTTCGGCGGGCCAGGGGCCGGAGCAAGTACGGCACAAAGCGGCGCAAGAAGTGATTGAGGAATCGGAGGATTCAACGGTCCAGGAGTCTGGGGTCCGATGTGTGACGCGTGCTGACGAAGGCGTCAGGTGTAGGGGCAATGCCGGTAGTCTCCGCTTGAATCCCTGAATGCTCGGCCCCTTGAATCCTCAGGAAGGAACAACATGGGTTACAAGAGATGGACCGCCTCGGCGGATCAGCTTCGTCCTGACCCGACGTACGACAGTCGGTTGGCGTCCAAGTTCATAAACTGCATAATGTGGGATGGGAAGAAGACGGTTGCCCAGCGGATCTTCTACAGCGCCCTGGACATCATCCGTGAGAGGATCAAGGACGCATCACCGATCGAGGTCTTCGAGACGGCAATCGGAAACGTCAAGCCGAGGATCCAGATTCGCAGTAAGCGGGTCGGTGGTAGCAACTACCAGGTACCCACACCTGTCAGCACCAAGCGGGCCCAGGCGTTGGCGATTCGTTGGGTGATTGAGGCTGCCCGAGCGAAGAAGGGCCGCGCGATGGATCAACGCCTAGCGGCTGAGCTAGCGGATGCCTACAACCAACAGGGTACGGCGATCACCACCAGGGAGAACGTCCACCGCATGGCTGAGGCCAATAAGGCGTTCGCGCACTTCGCTTGGTAGACTCGCCTTTTGACAAGGAGTCCCCGGCCGTCGCCGGGTGCTACGTCCACACGGCCGCGGTGGCTGTGTGTGGTCGCTTGGTCTTCGGGTTTGCGTCCCGAGCAAGCCTGGGCGCAGGTTACCCGTGGGGACGAAGCTTGAGGTTGATCCACATGTGTAAGCTCCGCCATCCTTAACGGGCCCGCCAATGGCAGCGGAGCTTAGCCGTGCCCGCGTAGCATGACAACGCTCCTTTCGTCGCCGGACATCAACAGCGACCTCGGCATCGCGGCTTGGCCGGCCCGCGGCCTGGCATCCTCATCTTCACCACATGTTCGTGTGCCGAAGCTGCCGAGGCCAATTGCGCGGCTGAGAACCGACGTGAGGAGTGGGCGTTCCATGATGGCAAGCCTCGTTTCCAGTATTGCCACGCCGGTTTCTCCGAGTTGTGGGTGAAGATGAGCATTGCCGTCCGTGGGCTTCAGGCGAGGATCTGCGAACAACGTGGCACTGTCGTACTGAAGACGGGCATGCCCGGTCGCTTCTGCAGAGTTCGCTGCCGTCACGTACGCAGATGACACAACGGCAGCATCCGTGGTCCTGGGCTGCCGGACTGGCAGTCCGGCTGGCAACGGCATGCCACAGAGGGAATCCCGTAATTCCTTAGCTTCCATAAGGATATGTTTTGTGCCTCCGATGGCTCTCCTCGGCACGGGAGTTGCACAAGAAGGCGACCGGGGGCTGTCCGCACGGACGGATCAATCTCGGAATGAAGACACCGGTTCGGAATGGCTACAAGGAGGCTCAAATCGATGGGTGCCAAGCAACTCACGTATCACGAAGACGCACGCGCCGCCCTGCTGATTGGCGTTGAGAAGCTGACGGCGGCGGTGAAGGCGACGCTGGGACCGCGCGGCCGAAACGCGATCCTCGACAAGGGCTGGGGAGTGCCGAGCGTGACCAAGGACGGCGTGACTGTGGCGGAGGAGATCGAGCTTGAGGACAAGTACGAGAACCTCGGGGTCCAGCTCGTGAAGGAGGCATCAAGCAAGACCTCCGAGGCGGCTGGGGACGGGACAACGACCGCGACGGTGCTAGCGGAGGCGATTTTCAAAGAAGGTCTTCGGCACGTCGCCGCAGGCGCGGACGCGATGGCCTTGAGCCGGGGAATCGAGAAGGCCGTACACGCGGTGGAGGGGGCGCTGGAGGAGATGTCGCGCCCGGTCAAGGCCGACGCGCAGAACGTGGAGGACATCATCCGCGTGGCGAGTATCTCCGCGAACAACGACCGCGATGTGGGAGAGCGGCTGGCCGAGTGCTTCAAGCAAGTGGGGAAGGACGGCGTCATCACGATCGAGGAGGGCAAGAGCCTGGACACGACCGTCGAGGTCGTGGAAGGGATGCAGTTCGACAGGGGCTATCTGTCGCCGCACTTCGTGACAAATGTTGAGGCGATGGAAGTGAACATGGAGAAGGCCTTCGTCCTGGTGTACGAAGACAAGATCTCCAGCGTAACGAAGCTGGTTCCGCTGCTGGAGAAGGTGGCGAAGACGAAGCGGCCGCTGTTGATCATCGCCGAGGATGTCGAGGGGGAGGCGTTGGCCACATTGGTGGTCAACAAACTACGTGGCATCCTGCCGGTAGCGGCGGTGAAGGCGCCGGGCTATGGCGATCGCCGCAAGGCCATGATGGAGGATATCGCAGTCCTGACCGGCGGCAAGGCGATCTTCAAGGACCTAGGCATTGAGTTGGACGGGGTTGCGGTCGGCGACCTGGGTCAGGCGAAGAAGATCACCATCGATGCCGACAACACGATCATTGTCGAGGGTGCCGGGGCTTCGAAGAGCATCACGGGCCGGATCGAGATGATCCGTCGCGAGATTGAGACCACCACGAGCGACTACGACCGGGAGAAGCTGCAGGAGCGTCTTGCAAAACTGGCAGGCGGCGTGGCGCAGATCTTGGTCGGCGCGGCGACTGAGGCGGAGATGAAGGAGAAGAAGGCGCGGTATGAGGACGCGCTTCATGCGACGCGAGCGGCAATCGAGGAGGGCATCGTGCCCGGCGGCGGGGTGGCGTTACTGCGGGCGCGAGCCGCGTTGGACAAGGTGACCACCAAGGGTCACGACGAGAAGGCGGGCGTGGAGGTCGTGCGCAAGGCGCTGACGTCGCCGATCACGGCCATCGCGGCAAACGCCGGCGTCGAGCCGGGCGTTGTCCTGCACAAGGTCGAGAGCAAGCAGGGGTCATTCGGCTATAACGCCATGACGGAGCAGTACGGCGACCTGGTCAGCGACGGTGTCATCGACCCGACCAAGGTCGTCCGGACCGCCTTGCGGAACGCGAGCAGCGTCGCTCGGATCCTGCTGACAACGGACTGCTGCGTTGCCGCGGTTCCCAAGGAAGACGAAGGGCTGCCCGGCGGTGGACCCGGCATGGATGAGATGGGAGGCATGGGGGGAATGGGCGGCATGATGTAAGGAGGATTCACGGACCCAAAGGGGGCGAGCGCTTGGGTGTCTGCGAGGTGTGCCAGGTCAGATGAATCGGTCGACATAGAGGACAGTCTGGGGATGGCACCCCGCTTGGGTTGGCATGTTGGCATCCCGATCAGATAGCAGGAGACAAAAAACATGGCGAAATTGAAGATCAAGCCGCTGGATGACCGGCTGGTCGTCGAGCAGCATGAAGCGGAAGAGATGACGAGTGGCGGAATCGTTTTGCCGGAGCAGGCGAAGGAGAAGCCCACGCGAGGCACTGTGTTGGCCGTGGGTCCCGGCAAGCTGCTGGATACGGGGAATCGCGGGCCGTTGTCCGTGAAGGTCGGCGATGAAGTGTTCTACGGCAAGTACTCGGGCACGGACGTGGAAATCGGCAATAAGAAGTACACGGTGCTGCGGGAGAGCGACGTTTTAGCGGTGATTGAGAAGTAAGGTGAGGAATCAAAATGGCTGTCAAACAGATGCTTTTTGACCAGCACGCGACCGGGAACCTCGGGACGGGCCTGACGCAGCTTGCGGCGGCAGTCAAGCTGACGCTGGGGCCGACCGGCCGAAACGTGTTGCTCCAGAAATCGTGGGGTGCGCCACGGGTCACCAAGGACGGCGTGACCGTGTCAAAGGAAATCGAGCTTCCCCAGCCCTTTGAGAACATGGGCGCGAAGATGGTGAACGAGGTGGCCAGCAAGACCTCGGACGCGGCCGGTGACGGCACGACGACAGCCGTCGTGTTGGCCGAGGCCATGTTCAAGGAAGGTCTGAAGAACGTGAC
This sequence comes from Phycisphaerae bacterium, assembly GCA_016935885.1. The sequence continues at coordinate 20,219 of JAFGQA010000485.1, forward strand.
TGCCGGGGCCAACCCGATGCTGTTGAAGCGGGGGATAGATAAGGCCGTGGACATCACGGCAAAGCGGCTTTCGTCGATGGCCATAAAGGTCAAGGGGTCGGCGGACATCGCGAAGGTCGGCACGATCAGCGCCAATGGAGACGAGGAGATCGGCAAGATGCTTGCGAAGGCGATGGATGAAGTCGGCTCCGAAGGCGTGATCACGATTGAAGAGGGCAAGAGCCTCGAGACCGAGAAGCGTGTCGTCGAAGGCATGCAGTTCGACCGGGGATATGTCTCGCCGTACTTCATCACCAATACGAATGAGATGAAGTGCATCCTGGAAGATGCTTACATCCTGATCTACGAAAAGAAGATAAGCTCGATTCGCGACTTAGTGCCGCTTCTTGAGAAGATCGTCAGCACGAGCAGGCCATTGCTGATTATCGCGGAGAGCGTCGAGGGCGAGGCACTGGCGGCGATGGTGGTCAATCGCCTGCGAGGCATCCTGCGGGGTTGCGTCGTCAAGGCGCCCGGCTTCGGCGATCGCCGCAAGGCCATGCTCCAGGACATCGCCGTGGTGACCGGAGGCGAGTTCATCAGCGAAGACCGTGGCCTGAAGTTGGAGAAGATCGAGATCGGCCAACTCGGTGTGGCCAAGAAGATCGTCGTGGACAAGGATACGACCACGATCATCGAGGGTGCGGGCAAGAAATCCGACGTGAAGGCCCGCGCCGATCAGATCCGAGCCCAGATCGAGAAGACCACCAGCGATTACGACAAGGAGAAGCTTCACGAGCGTCTGGCGAAGCTGACCGGCGGCGTGGCCATCATCCGTGTCGGCGGGGCGACGGAAGTCGAGGTCAAGGAGCGTAAGGACCTCGTGGACGACGCATTCCACGCGACGAAGGCCGCGGTTGAGGAGGGGGTCGTGTGCGGCGGTGGCGTGGCCTTGTTGCGCTGCATCGACTTGGTGAAGAAGGCGGCCGAGCAGGAAAGCGGGGACGTGAAGACGGGTATGAACATCGCCATCCGAGCCCTGGAGTTTCCCACCCGCCAGATCGCCGAGAACAGCGGGAAGGACGGTGCGGTGGTGGTAGCCCAGGTCCTGGAGGGCAAGGGCAACTTCGGGTATGACGCCCGCAAGGACCGATTCTGCGACCTTGTGGAGGCGGGCATTATCGATCCGGCCAAGGTCGTTCGGACCGCCCTTCAAAACGCTGCCAGTGTGGCTGGGATGCTGCTGATGACGGACGTGATGGTCACCGAGTTCAAGAAGAAGGACAAGGACGGAGGTCAGGAGATACCGGGCGTTGTCCGATAGTCGACTATGCGTCAGGAGATCCCGAGCGAAGAGCCCCCGAGCTTGCTTGGGGGGTGGTTTCAAAGCGGAATCGCCCCCCGGCCAAGGCCGGGGGCTCTTGTTTAACCTCGAAGCTCTTGTTTAACCTCGAGGTTCTTGCTTGACCTGGGAGTTCTGTTGGTGCTTGTGTACTCCCTCTTAGCTCCGAGGGGCCGTTGGCAGCGATGACCGTGGCGCAGAAGCGGGACTACTACAACGTGCTCGGTGTCAGCCGCGATGCTTCACCGGACGAGATTAAGCGCGCCTATCGCAAGGCGGCGATGAAGTACCATCCCGATCGCAGTACGGGCATTCCCGATGCGGAGGAGAAGTTCAAGGAGTCTTCCGAGGCCTACGAGGTCCTGTCGAACCCGGAGCGGCGCAACCTGTATGACCGCTTCGGCCACGCCGGTCTCAGCGGCACGGCCGGCCACGATTTCTCCCGGATGCGGGTGGACGACATCTTCAGCGTGTTCGGGGACATCTTCGGCGACGTGTTCGGTGGGGGATTCGGCGGTGGCCGGCGGGCTTCCCGCGGCGTTGATCTCCAGACCGAGGTTGTTCTGTCGCTGGCCGACGTCGCCCATGAGACAGAGCGGGCCATCCAGTTTGCCCGCAATGACTTCTGCGATCGGTGCGGCGGCAAGGGCGCCGAGCCGGGCAGCGACGTACGGACGTGTCGGACATGTGGCGGCTACGGCCAGGTCGAGCGAACGAGCGGCATGGGTCTGTTCTCCATGCGACAGGTCGTGGCGTGCCCAGATTGCCGCGGGCGCGGCAGTACGTTCAGCAAGGTCTGCAACGTCTGCAAGGGATCCGGGCGCGTGCCGAAACACCGCGTGGTGACGGTCAAGATCCCCGCTGGCATCCACGACGGTCAGGCCATCCGCCTGCGGGGTGAGGGCGAACCCGGGGAAGACGGAACGGCGCGGGGCGATCTGCACTGCTACGTGCGGATCGAGCCGCACCCGTTCCTCCGGCGACACGGCAACGACGTGGTGTGTGAGGTTCCCATCAGCTTCACGCAGGCCGCCCTGGGCGCCAAGATCGAGGTCCCGACGCTCAGCGGCAAGGCCGAAGTGGCGGTTCCCGCCGGCATCCAGCATGGCGAGTTGCTGCGGCTCGCGAAAGTGGGCTTGCCGGATATGCGAAGCCGGGCAGCGGGCGATCAGATCATTCAGATCCTCGTCGAGGTGCCGCGGCGGTTGAACGCGAAGCAAAGGGAGTTGCTTCGTGAGTTCGCAGAGACGGAAGACAGGAGCGTCCTGCCCGAGAGCAAGGGTTTCCTCGATAAGTTCAAGGACTTCCTGTCGAATCTTTCTGATTGACAATGTGAATCGTGCAACGGTGTGGGGCGTGCTGCCCGGAGCATCGTGTGGTGGCGCCGGCCTGTGAAGACCGGGCGAGAACATGGCCGAGAAGAAGAAAATCGTGGTTGCCAGCAAGGAGGAGACGTCCCGCTACGCACCTGGCTCCGAGGCGTCCTCGTTGGACAAGGTTACCGACGCCCAGAGGCAAGAGGACGAGGCCTCCGGCCAGGGCGTGGCTGAGGGGGAGACGATCGAGTCGCTTCGGGCTGAACTGGAGGCGTACAAGGACAAGTTGCTTCGGGCTCAGGCCGAGTGCGCCAACATCTCAAAGCGGTTGCACCAGCAACACGCGGAATCGCTGAAGCTGGCCGGCATGGATCTGGCTCGCGATCTGCTGCCCGTTGTGGACAGCTTCGAGCGAACCCTGAGCGGCTTCGACGAATTCAACGCGGATGATCCGGTGGTTCAGGGTGTGCGGATGATCGCCGATCAGCTCCTCAAGGTGCTGAAGGACCACGGCGTCGAGCCGATTCAGGCCGTCGGCATGCCGTTCGATCCCACGTTGCACGAGGCCGTCATGCAGGACAAGGAATCGGATCTCGCGCCGGGCCTCGTCTCCGCGGAGTTGCAGCGTGGTTACAAGATGAATGAACGCGTGCTTCGCGCGACCAAGGTGACCGTGGCCGCGGAGCCGGAGGAATCGGCCGGGCAGTGAGGAAGCGTCGTCGGAAGGGGCCTGAAGAGCCCGTCCGGAAGCCTCCTGGGGCGCGGGCACCAAAGCCCGTGGGCACACCACCGAGGCGCCGGTACCACGGAACGCGCACACGCGGGATGCCGGTGCGACGGTTCCAGGAAGGGCTCCAAGCTGGCGCGCGGCCTTCGCCAGGCGTTTGTGATCGACGGGAGTGACGAGATGCCGACGTATGAATACGAGTGCAGGACCTGCGGAGAGACGTTCGACGTCTTCCAGTCCATTAAGGCCTCGCCCATGCGGAGGGCTCAGTGTCCGGCGTGCGGCGGTGTGCGTCCCGTTCGCCGGCTCGTAGGGACCGGTGGGGCGATCCTGTTCAAGGGCTCCGGCTTCTACGAGACGGACTATCGCAGCGAGAGCTACAAGAAGGCGGCCAAGGCCGAGAGCGGAACGGTGGCCAAGACGTCCAGTGACGACGGCAAGAGCAGCGACAAAGGCAGTAGCCCAGGCCCCTCCGAAACAGCCGCCGCCAAGAAGCCGTCGCCGAAGACCGCGACCACCAACACCTCCTAAGAGTGCATCCTGAAGCCTCCGTGGTGCGGACGTCCCGCCCCGTGACTCCAAAGCTGGGACGGCGACGCCGCGATGCTCTCCGAACGCGCCTGTAGCGGCGCTGCTCGGCGGAGGGGCGCCCCCAGCAGGGTCCGTGGCGCTTCCCGGCGGCATTCGATTCAGGGTGACAAGGGGTACCTTGTCCGCCCGTGCGGTCGCTCTGGTGAGCGCCTGGGGCATACACACTGACAGGCAAGCTGCCAGTGGCACCCGCCGAGACTGTCACCGACCCCCGCAGCTTCGGGCATGGCCAGCGCCTTGCCGGCTCTCCCCCAACTCCTATAATGCTACCCGTCGAGTCGTTCCCCGGAACCGCGTGGTGCGGCGGGTTTTGATGCCTGCGCCTGGCTGGCGGACACGCGGGCTGGTGGCAATCGCAGGGAGGATACTCGCATGACTGATGAACCCCAGGAGCTTCGACGGATCAGTTGGGCGGAGTGCTTTGGTTTTACGCAACTGTTTCGGGCGTTTCGCCTGGCGATCCACCCCACGAAACTGCTGCTTGCCCTTTTCGGCATCCTGGCGACGTACGGCACGGGCCGCGTTCTCGACGCGGTGTGGCCCACGTCCTACCGACCTGCCGCCGCGGCAGCCAGCGGAGAGGCCGTGTCGGAACTGAGCTACTTCCTGACGGCGGAGGGAGGCGCCCGACAGGCCACGGTGGAGTGGCTGCAAACGCGCGATTTGTCCAAGCCCGAGCAGCGAACCGGCGTGTTCAAGCTGTTGCTTGACCACGGGCGTGACTCGATTCGCCTGACGACCGACGCCGTCATGGCGGCCGATGTTCGGGGGCTCGTCGGGGCGGCCTGGTTTTGTGTGATGGGCATCGTTTGGCTGTTCGCGATGCACCCGGTCTACGGCATTCTCTTCTTCATCGTTTCACTGGTCATTTGGGCGTTTTTTGGCGGGGCGGTCTGTCGCGTTGCAGCCCTGCACGCAGCCCGAGATGAACGGATCGGCTTGATGGAGGCACTGGCGTTTGCGAAGCAGAAGTTCCTCAGCTTCTTCGCCGCTCCGCTGATGCCGGTGGGCATTCTGATTCTGCTCGCGGTCCCACTGGTTTTGGGCGGCTTGGTGGGTTGGATTGGGGGCATCGGCGAGATCCTGGCGGGGATCCTGTTCTTCCTGGCGCTGTGCGCCGGCTTTGCCATCGCGTTTGTGACTATCGGAGCGTTGGCCGGCTTCTCGCTGACGTTTCCCACGATTGCCGTCGAGGGCTCGGATGCGTTCGACGCCCTGAGCCGATCGTTCAGCTACGTCTACCAGCGTCCGTGGCGAACCGCGTTCTACGCACTCGTGAGTCTCGTCTACGGGGCAATCTGCCTTGTTTTCGTGAAGTTCTTTGTTCGACTCGGTCTGTACGCCGTATCGTTGTTCGTCGGTCTGTTCATGAACCTGGGCAGCCCCTACTTGGCGGAGGGCGCTGACCAGGCCACAAGGGACCTGGGCAAGCTGGATGCCATGTGGCAAGCCCCGTCGCTGATCGGTGGGTCGCCGTTCTGGGGTAGCTTCCCTGATGTCGATATGGCACATGCAAGCGCATTTGGGCATTGCTGGTTCTATCTGTGGATATTCCTGGTTGTTGGGGTGGTCGGAGCTTTTATCGTAAGCTTCTACTATTCCGCGAGTACGCTCATATACTTCCTACTTCGCCGCGGCGTGGATGCTGCGGATTTGGAGGATGTGTACATCGAGGAGCAACCGGAGGACACAGCCCCGGTAACCGAGTCGCCTGCGGCGCCGGAGGGGGAGGAGACGGGCGGCGTTTTGCCGCCGGAGGCCGAGCCATCGTCTTGACGGTGCCCGCGGCGGGCCTGACTTCTCCTTGTGATCGGAAGCCCGTGCGGGCTTCCGGGCCCGTGGATCTTCTTTGGACAGGAATCGTGCCTCCGGGACGATTTGGCGGCAGGTTTTGGGCCTGCCAGGGACGCGACGACCCATCGCGGCCGATAAGATACGTAACACAATCCTTCGCCGTGGAGTCCAGCCATGCGTCTGCACGTCTTGCGGATGTGCGTGGGGGCTGTGCTATGGATGGCCGTCCTCGTTACCGGTTGCACGGAGTTGTACGTGCTTTTCGGCCCTGGGGCGATATGGGGTCCCCAGCAGTCGGCGGTGGGCGCGGGTGGCGGAGGCACGACGACCCAGCCGACGATGACGGTGATTCCCGCGCCGGTGTTTGTTTCCGACCAGGCAGATCCGTTGCTTGAGGCCACCGCCGGCGCCAAGGTCGTCGTCGCGGCCCAACTCAACGACGACAACGGCGACGGCGTCATCGACGACAACGACGAGGTTGACTTCGTCTCCGGCCACGACGAAAGCCAACCTATCCAGGTACATCTGAATCAAGGCGGCGGGGCCTCGTTCTCGACGATGTCCGTCGGCGGTGGCGGGCCGATCGCCCGGATGGTCGGTCTCGAGGTGATCGATATCGACGTAGATGGCTACCCGGACATCGCCGTCCTGGTGAACGACACGGGCTATACGCCCGAGCCAGGCGCGGATCTGCGTGGGGCGGTCGTCCTGCTGTTCAACCCGGGGGACCCGGCGGACGCACTGGCCTGGCAGGAGGTCACGCTCAACAGGACATTCATGCTGCCGTGCGACAGCGACGGGATGACCGACTTCGCCGTCGTGGACATCGATCTCGCCACGGAGGCGGACGGCGTGACGCCCCGGGGACCAGACATCGTTCTAGGTTCCAACGAAGTTGACGACGTGGCCAAGTTCATTCATCTGTATGTGAATCCGGGCCACCCTGCCGGGTGGGGAACGCACCAGGCAAGAAACGGCTCCATGTGGATCAACAGCGACATGACGGTGAACGCGGTTCCGTTCCAGGCGATGGAGGCGGCCGACATCGACCGGGACGGGGACATCGACATCGTGGCAACCTTTCCAACGTCGAAGACTTACAATGTCCGATGGCTGGTGAACCCGCGGATCCCAGCGGGCACAGCAGCCGTGTCCGCCGCGTGGCAGACCTTCATGGTTGGCCAGCAGCAAGGTGGCGGAGACTATCTGGATGTCGCCGATATCGATGGCGATGGCGACATGGACGTGGCCGTCGCCAAGGTGAGCGAGCGATTGGTCCAATGGTTCGAGAACCCGGATCGTCCCGCCGATGGCCTTGCCATTGTCACCCAGCAAAGCTTCCCTTGGCGTGTGTTCAACCTGGGGACGATCCTGGACGGGTATGTCATCAACCAGTTGCAGTTGACCGACATGAACGCGGATGGGCTGGTGGATTGCTTCTTGACGGCCAGCGGGAA
>JAFGQA010000486.1 GCA_016935885.1 Phycisphaerae bacterium
CGGCGACTGCCTGGACCAACTCCGCAAGCTGCCCGACGCCTGCGTGGACCTGATCTACATCGACCCGCCGTTCAACAGCAACCGCAACTACGAGGTCTTCTGGGGCGAGACGAAGGAGAAGCGGGCATTCGAGGACCGCCACGCCAGCACGCAGGCGTACATCGGCTACATGCGCCCGCGCTGCGTCGAGTTCACCGAGGGGCGAGGCTGATTTTGAGTGGAGGAAGCGAAGGTGAAACAGCAGCAGTATATTCCCCCGCAGCTTGATACCGAAGCATTCAATTGCCCACACTGCACGGTCTTCGCGAAGCAGTCCTGGTACCATTTACAGGCCTCCAGCCAACCGAGCGGCTATGGCACGCAACATTCCGATTATGATTTCAAGGTGTCTCATTGTAGCCACTGTAGTGCCTCCACGATCTGGCATGGCGACCACATGATCTTTCCAGATCACGGGTACGCCGAACCTCCCAACGTGGATCTCCCGGCTGACATTCAGTTAGACTATCGTGAGGCGGGCTCAATCGTATCAAAGTCCCCTCGGGGTGCAGCCGCCCTTCTGCGCCTAACAATCCAAAAGCTCTGCAAACACCTCGGCCAGCCGGGGAAGGACATCAACGCTGACATTCAGGCTCTTGTTGCTCAAGGCCTGCCCGCCAAGGTCCAACAGGCGCTCGACAGCGTCAGAGTCATTGGGAACAACGCAGTACATCCCGGGGAACTGGACCTCCGGGATGATCGGGAGACAGCGACGAAGCTGTTTAGAGTCGTGAACTTTGTGGCCGCAAAGATGATCTCCGAACCCAATGAGATTGCGGAGATTTACCAAGGCCTCCCTGAGGGTAAGCGCAAGGCGATCGATCATCGCGATGGCCGCACTACTACGTAATGTAAGGCCCGGTCGAGGGCAAGTGGGCGACATGGGCATCGACGGCCGCATCTTCCCCGTGGCCGCCGCACCCAAGAAGGCCGGCGCAGCAAAGGGCGAAACGCCCGCCTTCGAGCAGTTCCTCGACCACTGGTACCCGATCCAGGTCAAGCAGAAGGACAAGGTGGGCCGCCCCGACATCGACGCCTTCGAGGCCGTCATGACCCGCGAGGACCGCACCAAGGGCTTCTTCGTGGCCTTTGACTACACGTCTGACGCACTACGCGAGATCGACGCGTTCTTCCGCAAGTCGGGCAAAGTCATCATCGCGCTCACGGTCCGCGAAATACTGGACGAGGAGATCGCCCGCAAACTGGCTTAGGCGTAGCGCAGAAATAGCATGAGCGATTGTGCCACTTGGCTGGCCTGCCGGCTTGCCGTTTGGCGGATCAACCGTCTACGTCATTCCTGCGCGAGTCCTTAGCCGGCGGGTGGCGCTGACGGCGTGCCACTGCTCTTGAGCGGTGCGACCTCGAGGGATTCCCGCGAGGCACTGCTTGAAAGCAGTGGCACGCATGCCCCGTCCTCTCTGAGAGAAAGGGTCGGCCTGGTGGCCCACCCTGTTTCAACGTGCGATCTCGATCCTCTGCCACGCAAGCCGCGCGCTGACCGCCGTATTCTCAGCCCAACCAACAGCCCCTGGCCTGGATTATTCATCACGCAGAGCCCGCGGAGTTCGCAGAGTGTTGTGTGCAAGAAGGTTGGCAACGAATCACCGGGCTTCTCGTTCGACAGTGTGTAAACGCCTTGCTAAACGGCCATTCTGCTGGCCCTTTGTCCATTACCTCTCTGCGCCTCTGCGCCTCTGCGTGATGCATCATCCGGGCTGGCCCCAGGCGGAACGCTGAGCAAGCCTACCGATCGACGAGCGCGAAGGACCTGGGCCGGGTGGCCCACCTTGTTCCAAGGTGGGGTCTCGATTCTCTGCCATGCAAGCCGCGCGCTGCCAGCCAAACCGTCAGACCAACCGATAGGCTGCGGACTCAGCAGGAACGCCGAGCAAGCCTATCGATTGACAAGCACGAAGGACCGTGGTGGGAGGTTCGCAACGTGCCCCGCGCCGAATCCACGCCCACGCGAGGCCAAAGGCCCAAGACTTTGCGGGCGTTTGCGGCCGTTTGCACTTTCGCGGCGGAACCCGAGATGTGCCATCCGAGCCGGCGTCACGCCCAGACGCCCGGTAGCTTCTTGTGGCACTTGGGGCAAACGCCCTTCTTCAGGCGGTCTTTGAGGATCTTGAAGCCGAGGCGCTCGATGACGGGCTTGCCGCAGTGGGCGCAGAACGTGTTGTTGCCTTCGTGCGGAGCGATGTTCGATGTGTACACGTACCGCAGGCCGACCTTGCGCGCAGCCGCGCAGGCGGCCTCCAACGTCTGGACCGGCGTGCGGGGGAGATTCGTCAGGCGGTACATCGGCACGAATCTGGCGAAGTGCAGCGGCACGTTGCCGCCGAGGTTCTTCCGAATCCACCGCACCATCTGCTCGATCTTTTCGCGGTCGTCGTTGTACGTGGGCACCACTAGGTTGACGAGTTCCAGCCAGCACTTGGTCCGCATCTTGACCGCCTTGATGGCATCGAGGACCGGCTCCAAATGGACGCCCAGGGCGTGTTCGTAGAAATCGTCGTCGAAGCCCTTCAGGCCGATCGTGAAGGCGTCCACGTACTTGGCAAACTGGAGCAGGGGCTTCGGCTCGACGAATGCCGCCGTGGCCAGGACCACGTTGAGCCCGGCCTTCTTCGCAAGCCTGGCGGTGTCCGTGGCGTATTCGATGTACGTCATGGGCTCCGTGTATGTGAAGGCGACGGTGTCGAGGTTCTTCCGTTTCGCGGCGGCGATGACTTCGTCCGGGGGCAGGTCAAACGTCTTCAACTCGTCGGGGCTCTTTTGCGACTGCTGCCAGTTCTGACAATACAGGCAGCGCAGATTGCAGCCGCCCAAGGCGATCGACAGCGTCTTGCTCCCAGGTCGGAAATGGTTCAACGGCACCTTCTCGATGGGGTCCACGCGGATGATGCACGGGTTGCCGTACCCGCGGGTGTAGAGCGTGCCGCCGACGTTGGTCCTTGTGCGGCACTTCCCGGTGCCGCCTTCACCGTGCACTCAGTTGAACGGGCAGAGGAAGCACTGCACCCGGCCGTTGGGCAGCCGTTCGTAGAAGCGGGCCTCGTGCGTGAATCGCTGCGCGGGCCCACCGGCGAAGACGTTTGACGCCAGCGGCCCGAGGCCGCACGCCATACACGCGCCGCCAGTAAACCGTCCAAGTGTGGAAAGGAAAGCCCTGCGATCAATGCCCTCGGCGTCCACTGTGCTATCCACCCTGAGGCGTCAAGAGCCCCCGGCCTTGGCCGGGGGGCACCTATCCATCGCCGGCCTGTGGCCCATCGGTCAGATCGGCCGGTTTCGCCTTGACGCCTTCGGCCAACTGCCGGCCACGCTCCCGAAGCTGCTCAATGAACAGGGGCTTGAGCATGAACCGGGCAATCTTGCCTGGCAGGCCCTTGCGGCGCGCAAGGTCGTTGACCTTGTCTTTCAGCTCCTTGGGGCGGTCGCGCGGGGCAAGCCGCTCGGCCAGCTCGCCCTTGCTGAGCTCGAAGTCGACGTCCGACATCTCCGCGGCCTCGCGGACGACATCCAACATGAGGCCCACCCGCTGCTGACGCTCGTCCGGGCTCAGTTCGCCGAGGTGCTCGGCCTCCCTGTCGAGGACCTTGTCAATCGCCTTGCGAAGGCGCCGGAACGGCATCTTCCGGGCGCGGGTCAGCCAGTTCTCATAGTGGGTGCTGTCACTCGCCTGGCCCGCCCGAACCGGGTTCTTCAGGTTCTTCGGCGGGAGCAGGCACGCCTTGTACTCATCCAGGACCGCGAGCTGGCCTGGATTCATGATCCTCTCCACAGATTGTTCAAGGTCGACGACGCGTGCGGCGCGTTCGTTGCGGTTCCGCCTCGCCTTGCCCTTACCGACCTGTGCCATCGCGGCCTCGCGCTGGGCCTCGAAGTCATCGCACAGACGAACGATCTCCACAATCTGCTCGCGCCCCAGGTGCAGGCCGTTGATCAGGTTCCAGTTGTTGATCTCGGCCCGCAGGCCCGCCACCTCGGCCTTGTGCTGGTCGCACAACGCGACGGGGTAATCCTCCGTGCCGTGTTCGAAGACCCCGAAGGCGTCGCGCAGGTTCTGATTGGGCCGGGTGCCAGCGATTTGGCACAATGGTTCGGCCGCCGCGGGATGCAGCAGATACCGGCCGATCGGACTGAGCCGTGGGTGGATCTGTTGCATCTCGGCGGCCAATTCCTCGCGGGCGGCTATAAGACGCTTGTCTACAATCGTCTGCCGATTCTGCTCCTGCTGCCGTTGCCCGTGACGCGGGGCCTTGCGATGGTTGTGCCTGCCCTTCCTGCTGGAGTTGCTGCCGGCTCGACTGCCCGCCTCGGCGCCGCGCCCCTCGCCCGGCTTGAAGCCCTTGATGCGCTTGACCTGCGGGCTCGAAAGGACCTCGGCGGCCTGCTCCTCCAGTTCGAGCATCTCTTCCACGAACGCGTCGTGGACTCGTCTTTCCTCGTGATGAATCCGGGCCGTGCGACGCTCCACCTCCGGCGTGAAGCCTTGGTTCAGGCTATCTTCGCGGGCAAACTCGCTGTAGGCCTCGACCGTGTCCGGCAGAAGACGCGCCTGCTCCTCATATGCGTCGACATGCAGCACGGAGGCCCGATCCAGCAGGGTCAGCAGTTGACGCGCCTGACCCTCGGTCAGATCCAGGCCGGCGACCAGCTCCTGAGAGGCCGTCCGTTGCCGCTGGCGCGACACCTGGGCCTGCATCAGCACGTCGCCTTCCGGATCCTCTGCCTGAGCGGCAGCCCCGGGCAACACCGACAAGGCAGCAACAATCGCTACCTTGTGCACGAGCCGTTGACACACGTGCAATGTGTTCATGGATCACCTCCGATGAGGTCGTTGACAACCCACCTAAAAGACCCAACGTCGGAGGCGGCGGATTATTTCCATTCTCGAACTGACCGGTTCGCCTTTGAGATTCGCGATAGCGCCGAAGAACCACGGGCTATAGCAGCCCGTGGCAAAACTGTGGCACCGGCGTCTCGCCGGTGGTTTCTACGGTCAGCAACGGCGTTTCCGATCCGCTGTTTCCCCTTTTACCACGGTCTGATAGGCCCAAGATATGCGGACGTTCGCTTCGGAGATCGAGCGAGTGGGAGACCACCCCAACGCCACTGCGCAGGCCTCACGCCTGTGTCTTCACGGCCGAGACGGCCGCGCCACGGCCTGACGGGGCGAGCCCCAAGACAATCGTGAGCATCAAAAAGTGGGCGGCCCGATCACCATCCGTGATGAACGGGCATCGCCTCAACGCGTTGGATCGAAGACGACTAAGTCCAGCCGGTCCGCCTTGACCCTCTGAACAACGCCAGCAGGAGTGGAGAAGGTTCCACCTTGGTTAGGTCGCCACCCTGACCGCGAACCGTACGCAGTCGGGCCGGCAAGGGCCCCGAGCACACGGCGAGCAACCCGCCCGCAGAACGAGGCGAGCCAGCGCCTGGACCCTGTATGGTTCTTCGGATGACGCTGATCAATGCCACTGGTTCAGTCGTTTGTCCCACTCGCGTCTCCATCGGCGGCCTGGACCCTCCGTGAACCGCCTCATGGTATCGTTTGGGTCGGTGTCAGAATGAGAGGCGGAAGGGAACCTCGCCGTGGCACCCTTCCGCCCCCACGCTCGAACCCACCTCACCCCGGGCGGCAACGCGCCGCCCGCTGGTCAGGATTATCCGGCCTCAGGGCCGGTTTGCCGCCCGTGATCTTTGTACGCGCCTCGCGCCTTAAGCTGATACTCCCGATACCGATCCCAGTACTCGTCGACTTCCTCATTGAACTCGTCCCGGGGACGGATTTCGAGATGGTCACGTACGCCACAGATGACCACCTCCCGACCCAACTTCGACCGTCGAAGCATCCTCTCCGGAATGAGAATCCGCCCCTGTGTGTCCAAATCCAGGTACACCGCCAGCGGGAAGAACACCTGCTCGAACCTGAGTTGGTCGTCGTCGGGGATGAGGGCCGAGTCTGCCCGGGCAGCCAATCGCTCAAAATGGCGCTCGGTGTACAGCCAAAGCCTGCTTGACGGTTGGCCTGGCACGATAACGAAGCCGGTCCCATCTTGCTCGGGATCCAACCTGCTGCGGAATCTAGCGGGAATAGCGAGGCGGTTTTTAGCGTCGATGGCATGTTCGTAAAAACCAGTAAAGATCATGCCGTTTCAGGTTGTCCCGTGCCACAGATAGTTCCACTTCTTGCCATTTCGTGGGCGAACAGTACACGACGCACCACCGCTGAGCAAGGACGAAAAAGCAGTTTCTTGCACCCGCTGGTCTGTCTCCATCCTGAAGCTTCGGAATCACAGGTAGTTGCACGCCAAAAAAAAAGTTTAAATCGCCTGAACGGCTTCAAACTCGTCATCGGTCGTCTGCAAAGGTCTCCCCACGCCTTTGGGGCGCCGCCGTCTGGGCGGTGACAGCACGGGCGAGACGCTCGTTCCACGGCCCGCCGCCCGGGCTGCGGTCCGAAGCCGATCCCGCAATGCTGAAACTGGCTCTACAGTGGGGCCAGCACACGGTCGTAGGCCTCCCGCCAACGAGGTACGACGTATATGATATTGTGACGCCGAATCGCCCTTTCACGGGCGGCGGCGGCCATCACCCCCCTCCGCCGGTCATCGGCCAGCAGCTCCACGATCGCCTCGGCAAACGTCCGCACCCCGCCCGGCCTGCACAGCAGCCCATGGACACCGTGATCGATCAGTTCCCGCGTGGCAGGCAGGTCGCTGGCCACGACCGGACAGCCGCACAGCATCGCTTCAATCACGACATTCGGCGACCCCTCAGTACGTGATGGAAACACCAACACGTCGGCGGTCTTCAACCAACCGGGGACGTTGTCCGACCACGGTGCCAACCGTATGACACTGCCAAGCCGCCTTCGTCCTACCTGTTGTTCAATCCGGAGCCGCTCCGAGCCATCCCCCACCAACACCGCGTTCACGGCTCTCCGGCGGCGAACCTCGTCGATAATGTCGACAAGCGTCTGCAAATCCTTGACCGGGTCCATCCGGCCCGCCCAGACGAGCAGCGGCACGCCGTTCTCGATGTCCCACGCGCGTCGGTTAATCCTCTGTGCGCGGTCGATCTCTCCAAGATCGAGCCCATTCGGTATGACCACAACGCGATCAGGCGGAAAGCCAAGATCCGTACGCAGATGTTCGGCAACGGCCATCGAATTGGCCACGTGCAGGTCGGACCGATCGGCGGTCAAGGCCTCGAGCCAACGATGCCAACGACGTTCTATCTCGATGGTCACCGTCGTCGTGATGATCGGCCGGGGGCGATCAAGCCGGCCGACCAGGCGCGCCGCCAGATTGGCGTGGAACAGCGAACCGTGGATCACGTCGGGAAGGTTACGCCGTACGTGCCGCGCCAATGTCGCCAAGCAGGCAACGTCGTGAGGGCCCCGCGCATCACAGGAAAACGCCTCGATTCCAGCCGATTCCAAGCACCCGCTCAATGGCCCTCGGGGCGACAGACAACCGACGATCGGCTCCACGTCGACATCACGCAGCCGCTGCGCCAGACGCACAAGCCGCATGGGCAGGCCGCCCCGCTCAAGATCCGTTGTCAACATCAGGACGCGTAACATGCCGTGGCACCGCCGCCGGCGGCACCCTCGCTCGACGGTGACCCCTCATTCGACGTGCGACAGAGCATCAGCGCGGCGATCCCCTCTCGCACCCGCTGGCCGGCGATCTCTATCGCGGCGATCGGTTCGGCCGTGACGCCGGGTGCCACTGCTCCTGAGCAGTGCCGTTAGCGCGGCGATCGCTTCGGCCGTGACGCCATCCAGACGCCGATCGTGAACAGCACAGCCACGCCGCCCCCGAGCGAGACCGCTCCGGTGCCGTCCTCTTTCAGGTTTAGCCAGCTTCGGCGGATCGGCTCCAACGGCCGATAGCTTACCTCACCGGCGAGGCTGACCTTGCGCGCCGCTCGAACGAGCTCGATCTCGCCGCTCTTCGCCGTGATTTCCTTCTCGATCCGGGCGATTTCGTTCTTCCTGCTTTGGATCTCCTCCCGCCGGTGCGCCAACTCTGCCTCCGCTCGCTGATCATCCTGCGACACTCTCGCGTCGAGCTTCAGGAACCTGTCGCTGAGCTCCTGATGTCGCCGCGTTGCCTCGGCCAATTCGCCCCGCAGCCGCGATTCAAGCGCCGCCCTCTCATTCGCACGCACGTTTCCGAGTTGCTCGACGAGTTTACGCCGGTGGACTTCTCGTCTCCTGTCGATGCGGGGCGTCAGATCGCGCATGGCGTTGCGCAGGCCCTTCAGTTCCTTGTTGTTCGCGGGGATCACGCCCACGGCCGAGACGATCCAGCTCTTCCTCGCATCGTCACAGGCCCTTGCCGACTTGTTCAAGGCACTTTGGGTGATCCGGCGCTTGGTCATCTCGGCACCGGCGCGGCCAATGGCGTCGGCCTTGCGCGCCGCCGCGCCCAGCGACACCCCCGACTGCTCGTGGAACTCGCGCACGAGCGCCTCGGCCTTGCGCTGGTACTCGATCAGAACGTCCGGAGGGCCGCCGGCCTTCCATGCGGCCACCTTCGGCGCCAACTCATCCCAGCCCCGTGAGAACCGCTCGGCTGACTGGCGATAGTCATCCAGGTCCAACGCGACCAGTTCGAGTTCACGCCGGATGTCGCTATCGGTTTGCTCCTCCAACTGCCTCTTCACTTCGGCCAGGAATGCATCCAGCGTCGCCAACACCGTCGTCAGGGGGAGTTGTGATTCCGACATCGCCCGGGCTAGCGTCTTGTGAAACGCACGGGCCTTGGCGTCTCGTTGCTGGACTGCTTGCGTCAGTTCCTCGTCCGCCGAGTAGGCCTCCTGAAGCTGGGCCTCGCTGGGCACGACGGGCGTGGTCGGCTCCGGGGTCTCCAGGAAGTCCTTCAACGCCGCCTCGCCGGCCTGCACTGCGCTCCACGACTCGTCCACCTGCTCACGCAGCTTGGCCTTCTCGCCGCGAGCCACTTCGGGTGCCCGCAGTCGGGGATCGGACTCCAGATCGGACTGCACCTGCCGCAATTCCGACTCGGCGGCCGCTCGCTCAGCCAGCAGCGCATCGAACTGTGATTGCAGGCGGTCCAAGCGCTGCTGACGTTGTTCCTCGGTCATCTCCATCTGCCCAAGCGACTCCACGTAGGCCGCGGCCAAAGCGTCGATACAACGCTGTCCTGTGGCCCGGTCGGCTGCTGGGACCACGGCGGCCAACTCCACCGCCTCGCCTGACGGCGTTGAGACGATCTGGACCTTCCCATCCTCATACAGCCCACGCAGCTCCGCGGGCAGTGTTGCACGCGGTGCCGCACCGGTCGACGAGCCACGGGCCTCAGCGCCTGCGGCGTCTCGATTGGGAGACAAACCGTCCGCCAGGACTGCCAATCTCAGTAGGCCCGCCGCGTGTTCTCTCGCCGGCAGGCTGGCCTCTGACTGGGCCGCATTCAACGTCAAGCGGCCGCGCACCGTCACCTCGTTGAAAGGTGACGACAAATACAGGTAAGCCGAGGCGACCAGCCCACCGAGAAGAAGCCCCAAGACACACGTCAACAACGGGCGAAACCTCCGCGCTATGGGCTGCCGCTGCCCTGCCGGCAAGGCGCTTGAAGTCGAACCACGAACAGCCGCCTCCGCCGCGCTGTCATGGGGTGCCACTGGCGGCTTGTCCGCCAGTGCCGGGGCCGCCGCTGCTGCCGGTTCTAGAATCGCGCTGTCACGTTCCGCCCTCGCAAACTCCTCTAGGATTTCAGCCGACTCATCCGGCGCGGCGTCCGCGTCAGACGCACGGTGTGCACGGGGTGCCACTGGCGGCTGGTCCGCCAGTGAGGGTAGGGCGCGTCTTGACGCACCTTCTGCCTGCAACTCCAGAAGTTCGCGAGGCTCGTCCCGAAGCTCCCGAAGCTCGGCCTCAAGTTCACCACGCTGTTCGTTCAGCAAGGCCCGCTCCTCCGCCACGGCTGCCTGGCGACTGCGCAGCTCCTCGATCTGCTCGTCCAGACGACCACGGGCCTTGGCCAACTCTCCTTCCAGCGCCGTTCGACGTTCGGCGATCTCTCGCTCGGCATCGTCGCGACGCTCTTTGATCTCGGCCTCCAGCACCCCCAGGCGTCGATCGATATCCCGGTCGACCTCCTCCACGCGGGCCGCACACCGCTGCTCGACCTCCGCCTCCTTCTTCTCAACCGCGGCGAACAGATCTGACAGCTCCTCTTCAACCTTGCGCCGTCCTTCTTCCATGGCCCCTTCGTCGAAGGCTGTCTTCTCTATCTCGGCGGCCTTCCGCTGAGCTGCGATCTCCTCCTCGATCTCGCGCTTCTGCCGGACCAGTTCCTCACGCTCAGCCGCGATCTCCGAGTCGACTTTGCGGCGCAGTCCCTCGATCTCGGCCTGACCGGACTCCTTCTCATCGTCGAGTGCCTTACGATGCTGCTCGAGTGCCTGGAACTCCGACCGCAACTGCCGCTCGCGCTCTTCACACTCATTCCGCCGGCCGTCCAACGCGTCTCGATCGCGCCGAAGCTCCTCTCGAAGCCGCCTTTCCTCCTTGGCTAGCTCGGCGGCCCGTGCCGACAATGCCTGTTGATGGGCGCTCAACGCCTCTTCGCGCTCGCGGACGACGTGCTCCCGCTCCTCCGCTTGGCGCATCAACGACGCGGCGTGCTCGGAGGCCTCCCCCCGGTCCTGCTGAACGAGAAGAAACTCCTCACGCTGTCTTTGGAGTTCCGCGTACTCCTCCTCCAATCGGCCTCGGAACTCCTCCAGTTGATTCGCACGCGCAGTCAGCTTCGCCTCACGGTCCTCGATGTCCCGTCGATCATCCTCCAGGCCGCGAAGGCCCGCCTGGAAGGTCTGCCGTGATTCTTCCAGTCCTTCGCGATCCCGCTCGAACTGCTCGCGATCCGCTGCGACGCGGTTGTGTTCTTCCTCTACTTGCCGGCGGTCTTCCTCCACTCGCCGGCGCTCATCCTCATTCTCGATATGCCGCTGTCGGGCTTCGGCCAATTCGGCATCCAAGACATCGCGGCGGGCATCGAGTGCCGCGGCGTCTTCGTCCAGCCGGGCCCGCCGCACCTTCAGACGCTCGCCTTCACCCGCCAACACCCGGCGCGTCTCCTCGGCCTCCTTGGCTCGCTCTGCCAATCCCGCACGGATCTTCTCGATCTCCTCCTTCTCCGTCGCCAAGCGCGCCTGCTGGTCGTCAAGCATCCGCTCGCGATCACGCAAAGCGAGGTTGTCACGCTCCGCCTTGGCCAGGTCCTTCTCCAGCCCGGATTTCTTCTGCGCCCATTCCTGCCTCGCGCGACCAAGTTCGGCAGCCTTCTCCCGCAGCTTGCTGCGAGCCTGCTTCAACTCGGCAGCTCCCGACTCAAGCCGCTCCCGCTCTCGGCGCAAGTCGCCACGCTCCTGGGCCAGCGCTTGTGCCTGTTCGGCAAGCTGCTGGCGATCGAGCTGCAGCGCCAACTGGGCTTCATCCAACGTCTGCTGCCGGCTCGATTGCTCTTGCCGCTGCCGTTCCAGGGACGCCTCTTCCTCGTTGTAGGCGACACGCAGACCTTCGAGCTCGGCTCGATCCCGCTCGTGGTCGGCCTGGATCCGGTTCAGACGTTTCTCGGCTTCCTCGGCCTGACGCAGGCGGCCTCCGGCCTCGCGCGCGCGCGCGGTGGCTTGTTCGATGGACTGTTCCGCCTGCTGCAGACGCCGGTCCGCCTCGGCCGACTGCGCGTTTAACTCCCGGCTCCGGGCTTCAAGACGCGAACGCAACGCCTCAATGTCCTCCCGGGATCGCTCCAGCGATTCAACCTTCTGTTCGTGTGACGCAACACGCTCATCCAGTGCTGCTTCACGTTGATCGAGAGCCTGTTCACGCTCGTCCAATCGCGCAAACCGCTCTCGATCTGCCGCCAGGGACCGCTCTCGGGCCTCCAGTTCCTCTTCGCGCCGACGCACATCCTGTGCACGCGCCCGCAACACCTGTTGCTGCTGCTGCATCTCCGCAACGCGCGGCTTAAGCTGATCCGTCTTGCGCCTGACTTCTTCTCGATCCCTCTGAACCTCCAGCGACTCCGTCTCAAGCTCAGCGGCCTTCTCCCGATTCTGCTCGTCGGCCTGCTCGACGGCACGCTGTTGCTGTTCCAATTGCAGGCGGTCGGTCTCCAGGCGGGTCTCGGCGCCCTCGACGCGGGCCTGCCATTCGTTGAGACGCCGCTCGCGAACCTCCATCGCTGCCGACAGGCGCGCCAACTCCTCATCCCGGCGATCCAACTCGGCGATGCGCTCCCGGTCCATCCCCTCCCGCTGTGCGACGGCCTTCTTCAGTTCCTCAATGGCGCGCTCATGTTGGGCGATTGATGCCTCACGCTCATCGAGCCGTGCGCGTACCCTGTCAAGGTCGGCCTCGCGATGGGCGGTGGCTTCCTCCAACTCTGCCCGCAGGACCTCCTCCTCCTCCGCGAGCTTCTTTCGTCGCAGATGGCCCTCGTGTTTGATGGCGTCGGCCCGTGCCTCGAGCTCGGCGATCTTGGCTCGCCGGGCCTCCTCGAACACGTCCTCACGCGAGGCGAAGCCCTCCTCGCGCGTGGTCAGTTCCGACTCCCAGGCGATCAACTCCGACTCCCGGGCGATCACCTTCGACTCACGCAGCGATAGGGCCTTCTCCTTCGATTCGAGGCGCTCGCGCAGAGCCACTTCCAATTGGGCCTCGGACAGCCGACTTGCTACCTCTTCTTCCAGCCGGGCCTTCTGCTCGGCCAGCTCCCGCCGTCCGGTTTCGTCCAATTCGCGGCGACGCGCCTCAAAACGCGCCTCCGATTCGGCGAGACGCCTCTCCAGCTTTGCTCGGCCGGCTTCCAACTCCGCCTGGCCCGCTTCAAGCTCTGCCTCACGGGCTTCAAGCTCCTTCCGACAGGCCTCGAATTCGTTCTCGCGTCGGTCCAGGTCGGTGCCGGCGGCTTCGAGCTTGGCCTTGCGCCGAGCCAACTCGGCCTGGGCCGCCCTGAGCTTGGCCTTCCCCGCCGCGTACTCCTCCTCGCGGCGACCCTTCTCCGCCCGAGCCGCCTCCGCCAACTCCTTGGCCTTCTCCCGGAGTCTCGCGTGGTATGCCTTGAGCCGATCCCGCTCCGTGATCAGGCTTGAGCGGAGCCGCCGGGCTCGCTCATCCAGCGCACGCTGGGCTTGCGTTAGCCGGTCCCGCAATTCACTAGCGGCCTGACTGACCCTGCGATCCTCGGCCTCGGAGGACGTGCGGGCGTGCGGGCGGTTTCCCGCTCTGTCCTGCACGTGCTTCAGTTCTTCTCGGACCTGCTCGAGCTCGGTCTCGAGCTCCCGACTCAGGAGCGTGGCCGTCCGCTTGGACGCCTCGTCCGGTACGGACCCGCCATACGGTGCGCCCTCGCTCTTTGGACAATTCACCGTGCGACCCTCACCGGTCTCCTCGCCGCCCTTCATCTTCGTCACCGCCGGCGATGACTGATTGTCTGTCTCGGTCTTCGTGGGCACGGGTCTTGGCTGCTCCAACTCCGTCCTGGCGGGTGGTCGTCCTGCCACGAGGCGTTCGATCGGATGCGAAGCAGTGTCCTCGCCTGCCTCGAGCGTATCATGTTCAGCACGCTCAATGGATTGTACCCGTTCTGCGCCCGTGTGCTCGGCAATCTGCCGAGAAACACCGGTACTCGACGTCTCCGCTTGACAATCGTCGCGTCGAATCGCCGCGCCGGCCTCACACATCGATGGCCCCCGGCCGCTCGACCCTCCCGTCATTCCCTTCTCCGTCGAAGCAGCGGAGCGCGTCAAGGCCGCGAGCGCCGACGCCTCATCCGCGTATTGCTCGACCCACGCCTCCGCCGAGGCCAATCTCGCCCCCGCCGCCGTCAAGCGGGCCAAGTCTTGGGCCAGCTCATCCTCGATGGCTTCTTCGCTGACAAGAACGGCTGGATCGACCACTTCGG
This sequence comes from Phycisphaerae bacterium, assembly GCA_016935885.1. The sequence goes on from JAFGQA010000486.1 coordinate 13,989, forward strand.
ATTCAGATGGGAGTTCTTCTAACCGTCCCGCGGAGCGCTCGCCGACTTGGCCGCTGGAGCGAGAATCCCCGCTGGTGCGAGAATCCCCGCTCGTGCGAGAATCCCCGCTGGTGCGAGAATCCCTTCTCGCACCGCTGCTTTCCCTTTCACCGCTGGCTGCTAATCGTTCCGCGGAGCGCTCACCGACTTGATGTCGAGGACGATCGTCGGACGGCGGCGCGGGACCACCTGCCGCGGCACGATCGCCCGCCAGGCAACGCCCCCGTTTGGTCTCGTCCGATTCGGGATCCGATTCCCCCGCCAGTAGACTCTGGCGAATCTCCCGCTTCATCGAGCATCGCTCCATATCCCGCGACTCCGCCGCAGGTACAGGCTGTGGCGGCGACCGTTTACCGACGGCTCTCCAGAGCCCGGCCGGCGCCTCATGACTACGGGGCATCCAGACGCACCTCGCCTTCGACGAGGTCAGCCAACACGTCGGCGTGCGGAACCGGTTCTAAAGCGTGCGAGCCCTCGCCGCGTTCCGCCTGCTCTGGAGCCCCTCGGAGTGACGCGATCTTCTCACGAAGCTGGGTCACATTCAAACCCGAGAATCGCCGCCGGCGGTCCGCCAGCGCGGCACCGACGGTGTATGCCCGTGCCTCCTCAGACACCGGTGCCCGATTGCGACGTCTCTCCGCCAACGAGGCCAACGTGGCGTGCAGGTTCTCGACCTCCTGGAGCAATGCCTCGCCTCGCCCCTCTCCATCTTCCTTCCGGGCGGATTCTGCTCTTCCACACGCCTCAACCCCCGCGGCCCGTCGCCCCGACCCAACGATCGATCCCGATGCCGCATCGAAAGCGTCCGGTGACCCACTGTGGCACTGTGGCACCGGCGTCTCGCCGGTGATTTTCACGGTGGCGATGCTCCCGGCCGATCCCGCGTACTCCTCCTGGGTGAGCCCACCTTCGTCGAACAGCGCCCGGGACCGGGCGTCCAGCTCCGCCTGCCTGGCCCGCAACTCGGCCTCGATCTGGCTGAGCCCCATATTCAGCACTTCCTCCAACTCGCTGGTCGTCTTCTCCAGTTCCTCCCGACTGGCCTCCTCCACGGCAGTCTTGCGGGCGCTGAGCTCCGCCTCCCGCTGAGCCAAGGCGGCCTCCTGCTCGGCCATTCTCGTCTCAACCAAATGGCGCCTCTCACGCGTGGCCTCGGCAAGCTCCGCCGTCTTACGCCGCAACTCCACTTGGTGGGCCCGCAGACGCAAACGCTCGCTCTCGACACTGACACGAAGGGCGTGCTGCCGGTCGTCAAGCTCCTCCTGGGCCTTGCACAACAGTTCGGCCTCGCGCTCGAAGTCCGCGCGGCAACGTTCCGCCTCCTTCATCTGCGTCTGAATCGCCGTGTCCTTGGCGTTCAGACCGCGGATTCTCAGCGTCAACTCCTCTCGTTCTTGCCGAAGCGTCTCCTGATCTTCCTCCAAAGCGGCGAAGCGGGCCTCGAGCTCCACATCCCGGGCTTGGTGTTTTCTCTGTGTCCGCGTGACCACACCACGCAGCCGTTGGATGTCCTGACGGAGCGATTCGAGCCTTCTCTCCGTCCGATTGATCTCTTCCTTGCTTCTCTCAACCAGGTCAGCGAGCTCCCTCGCTCGAAGACGCAGCGTCGCCTGCTCGGGACCGTTGGTGGAACCCTCTGACGCGGCGCCTCCACCAAGCCAGACGCCCTGGTCCGCCTTCGAGGATGCTGCCGGACGCGAACGGCCATTGTCACCGTGGCCCCCGCCATCCGCCGCGGCGCCACCCTCCAACGCTGCCAGTTGGGCGTCGAGTGATTCGCAGTCCCGGTCAACGGCTTGATGATCCCGGCGGGCCACGGTCAGAAGCCTCGCTGCCTGCGTTTGGAGTTCGCTTCTACACGCCTTGAGGTGCTGTCGCTCCTTGTTCAGGCCTTCGCGCAGCTTCCGGGCCCGCTCATCGAGCGCGTTCTGGGCCGCCGCCACCCGCGCCCGTAATTCCAGGACACGTTGATCGAGTTTCCGGCCACGCTCCTCAAACCTCGTGTGGGTAGCGGGTTCGTCCGACGACATCTGCCGTTCTCCCTTGGCACTAGGATCCTTCACCACCGCTTCCTCCTTTACCGCCGCTGCCTCCGCCTCCTGGCGATCGTGGCGATGGTGGCGAGTGGACCATTCGATCCGCGCTTCCTCGCTGGTCGCATCCGGACACTCATGCTGTATCACCTCAAATGTTGCTGCCGTCTCGCACGCCCCACCTGTCCGAGCCGTGGGCTTCAGCCCATGTGGCCCTTCCAACCCCCGACGAGCCGTGGGCTTCGGCCCGTGTGGCCTCTCCACCCCCCGAAGGGCCATGGGCTTCAGCTCCTGCGGTCTCTCCAATGCTTTATCGGCCATTTGGCTCTGCGGACTCGCTGACTCGGACCAGAGTGCCTCCCAGGCAGACTCCTCATCAGAGGGGATGCTGCCCGCGACCAACATCGAGGGATCGATTTGGAACGCGCCACCAGACTTCCCGTCGGATGTGGAGGAGGCGCGTGTGTGTCGATCCCCCTTGCGGTCCGCCGAGGGAATGGCGGTCTCGAAGATCAACTCATACGGGCCGGCCCCGATGGAATCTCCGCTTACCAACTGCCCTGAGTTGATCCGATGACCGTTCAACCGCGTCTTCTCTCGCCGCTGAAGATCCCGAACGATTGGCCCCTTCTCGGTCCAGACAACGAGGCAATGCCGAGGTGCGATTGCCTCGTGGCGAAGCACGACGTCGCAGCCAGGATCACTGCCAACAACAAGCGCCGGATCGATACTGGATACAGAGCCGAAGACCAGTTCGTTGCGAAGGCTGAACACCGGCTCCTCGCCGGCGGCAAGGTTGGCCGGTCCCTCCATCGCCACGCGGAAACGGAACGGCCCAATGCCGATTTCGTCGCCGTGGGCTAGTCGGGCCCACCGAAGACGACGTCCATTGAGTGCGATGCCGCCAGGTGCCCCAAGGTCGCACAGATACGCGGCGTTTCCCAATCGCACGATCGCGCCATGCGAAGGGTCGATCTTGCTCGAGGCCAGGATCAGATCCGCTCCATCCCCTGAACCCAAGATCGTCACGATCTGCTTCAGCGCGTGCACAGGCTGACTTGCGCCGCGATGCTCGGCGACCAAACGGACGTCGGCCTCTTGCCCCCGTCCTGACTCTGATAGTTCGTTCACTGGCACGTACCTCGTTCTGGCGGTACGGAGCACGACGGTCGAGGGGAGGGTGATCGCGGCTCCGCCGCACCAGCATTATCCGGGGGCGCTGGCACACCCTGGTTCCAGGCCCAGCACACCCTGAAAGCCTTACACAGTGCGCTCCGACCGCCACGTCCTTACGCGGCCGGTGGTCTGAGGCGTCGAGAAGATCAACCATTCAACGGCCGAATCGGCCGTCAGACACCAGGATATTGCCGATAATATCGGTTGTAACGGGGCTATCAGCCCGTGGCAAAAGGGAAAACAGCGGTTCGGAAACGCCGTTCCTGACCGTGAAAACCACCGGCGAGACGCCGGCGCCACAGTTGTGCCACGGGCTGCTATATGGTCGGCGGAGCGCAGTTATAGGACGGTGATGGCCGTTCCCAGTACTGATGGGCCACTCGATCCCTCCGCTCGAGGTGACTGGGACCGCGTGTCGCAGGCATCCAGGCCCCGCGCACGGGCAGTACCGATCCTCAACCCCGGTGTATCGAGGGTGGGCGGTTCGCAAGACGAGCGGCGGAGCCTGAATACGACCTGGCAGGCCGCAGTCCCATCGGCCGTCCGAGGTTCCCTGATCGTTGGGCTTTCAGACGGCCGCGCTCCCGCTGACCTCGACGGCTTGCTGTGCCTCGAAAACCTGACCTGTCAGCAAGTCCGTGAATCTCACCAGGACCGTGATGGATTTGTGTTCGGCTCGTTGGGCGCCGTGGGCCCACGGCACCTTGATTGTGTAGTGTGACGTCAGGAACCGGCCGTACCACGCCGGCCGCAGTTCCTCGGGGCCCAGCTCCACATCCCCCACCAACTGCGAATCCGGAGGCTTTGCCAGATCCAGCAGCCGCACGCGGACCGAGCCCGCCGCCTTGATCGTGTCACCGTCTTGATCGATCAGGCGAACGTACGCCACGACGCCGTCATCCACGCCGTCACGATCGTCATCATAGCCGCCGGTCAGCCGCTCCAATTCGATCCGCGCGACGTGGACCAGCCGATCAAGTGACCGCTCGCCGGTCAGGCCTTGAAGCTCCTGGATGTGTCGAGCCTGATCCTGGATCTGTTCGTCTCGGGCCACCAGGAGCCGTTGCTGGGCCTCGACCTTGTCACGCAGCTCCTGGTTCTCCGTGACCAGCCCCGGCGCCCCGCCGCCACAGCCGCTACCTGAAACGGCAGCCAACCAGGCAAGCCCGAACAAGGCCAGGCAAGCACGACCGGCCGAGCGGGGGCGCGTTTGACTGGCTCCCGAGGGCCCTGTCGCAAACGGCCAAAAGGCATGACAGCACGGCCAAGACGCTCGTGCCGCACCGGTCCTGGAGGGCATTCCTACGCATCGTCCGTCACGCGTCGGGGCATTCCCTCGGGCTGATGTTCGAGAACCTTGTCCAGCAAGCCGTATTCCATTGCTTCGGTCGGGTCGAGCCATAGGTTCCGATCGCAATCCTTCTCAATCTTCTTCGCGTCCGCGCCTGTGTGCTTCGCCAAAATCTTGTACAGCGCCTCGCGCAGCCGGAGGATCTCCTTGGCCTCGATCGACAGATCCGTGGCGACGCCCTGCATGACGCCACCGATCATCGGTTGGTGCAACAACACCCGTGCATTGGGCAGGGCGAAGCGCTTACCCTTGGCGCCGCCGCACAGCAGAATGGCCGCCATACTCGCGGTCATGCCGACACAGTACGTCGCCACATCGCAACGCAGAAACTGCATCGTGTCATAGACTGCCAGGCCCGCCGAGACGCTGCCTCCGGGCGAGTTGAGGTAGAAGTTGATGTCCGCCTTGGGGTCCTCATTCGACAGAAACAACAACTGGGCAATGATGACGTTTGCCGCCTCATCATCGATTGAGCCACCCAGGAATACGACCCGATCCTTCAGCAGACGCGAGTAAATGTCATAGGACCGCTCGCCGCGGCCCGTCTTCTCGATAACGAACGGGATCAACGAAGCATGACCGGCCATCAGGCGCTCCTCTACGTGCTTAGCTACTGGTGACACGTCGACGCACTGGTCGGCAGGGAACCACGAAGCTGTCGAGTCTCACAACGAAAGAACCTGCTACTTCTTCTTGCTCTTTTCCTTGGAACTGCTGTCGCTGCTCTCCAGGATCTCATCGACAAGGCCCCATTCGACGGCCTCCCTCGGGTCAAGGAATCGATCGCGCTCCGTCTCCTCCTCGATCTTCTCGACTGGTTTGCCCGTGTGGTGGGCGAGGATCTCGTTCATCCTTCGCTTGTCGCGGAGGATCTCCTCTGCCTGGATGCGGATGTCCTCGGCCTGTCCGGTGATGCCGCCCCACGGCTGGTGCAGCATGATCTTGCTGTTGGGCAAGGCGAATCGTTTGCCCTTGGTGCCGGCCGTGAGGATCACCGCGCCCCCGCTGGCCGCCTGGCCAATCGAATAAGTCGCCACGTCGCACGTCAGGAACTGCATCGTGTCGTAGATGGCGAGCGTCTGATCGACGAGGCCGCCCGGACAGTTGATGTACAGGTGGATGTCCTGATCCTTCTTCACGCTTTGCAGGTACAGCAATCGCATGATCACCAGGCTGGAAGTGTGCTCGACAATCGGACCAGCCAGGAAGATGATGCGGTTCTCGAGGAGCATGTCCTCGATCGACATCTCGCGATACCGCTGATATGGCACCCCGCCCTGAACGTGCGAGGCCAGCACTGCGGGATGGAAAACACGACGACCCGGAGAAATCTGATCATCCATGCAGAATACCTCTGATTAGAACGGAAAGTCGCCACTCAAGCTGACTAATTCCGTCGCAATGCGCCGCAAAGGAAGCCTCCTCACTTCTTGGGTGGCGGCTTCCTTTGCGGCTTCGTGGCGGCCGCCTCACTCCCGGCCTGCTTCTTCTCGGCCTCGGACGACTTGGCCGTTGTCTTCTTCTTTCTCGGTGCTCTCTTCTTCTCCACCCTTGCCTCGGTGATGTTGGCCGTTTCTAGGATCTTGTCGATGCACTTCTCGTCTCGAATATCCAAATACAACGACTCGATCCCGTTGTTCCTGGCCAACTCGTCCCGCACGCGGTCAAAACGGCGATTATAGGCCTGTGCCATCGCCGCGATCTGGCCGTTGATGTCCTCCTCCGTGACCTCTATGTCGAGTTTTTCAGCGATTCGCTCCAGGATGAAGTGCAGTTTCAACTCGACCACCGCCTGCTCGCGGGCGCCCGTGCGCAGTTCGTCGGCGTGCTTCTCGATTTCCGCCTCCGGCACGCCACGACGCTGCAACTCAACCATCCGACGCCGAGCGACACGCTCCGTCTGGCGCATCGACACGCCCTCGGGCAGATCGAGCTCAGTATTGTCCAGCAGATGTTTGCGGACCTGGCCTCGCATGCCCTGGCGGAGCTCCTGCTCCAGCCGGCCATCCATCTGCTCTTTCACCCAAGTCCGGTATTCCTGCTCGCTGTCAAAACCGAGCGCCGAAAGATACTCCGCATCCAACGGCGGCAACTCCTGCCGCTTGATGTCGTTCAGCGTCAGCTCGAATTCCGCCTGCTTGCCGCGCAGACCCTCAACCTCGTAATCGTCCGGCAACCGGCCCTCAAAACGCCTGGTGTCCCCCACCTTCGCCCCTTCCATCTGCTCGCCGAGGTCATCGAGCGTGACGCCCTCGAGAACCTGGGCGCGCGCAGCGAGCTGGACGTTGTCCAACGTCTTGACCTCCTCGCCGTCCACGCGCATCCGCATGTCGCAGATCAGCAGATCGTCGGCTTCCACCGCACCATCCCAGACCGGCGCCCAATGACCGCGCAAGGCCCGCCAGCGGTCGATCTGAACCGTCACATCCTCTTCTGATATCTCCAGCTTGGGCCGCTCGACGGGAACCCCCTCAAGCTCCGGCAACTCGAATTCCGGCTTCACCTCCACCTCACAACGAAACACCATCTCCCCCTCGTCCGGCAACTCCATGTGCCGCAAGGCGGCCGGCATGTCGAGAAGCTGCTCCTTGCCCTCCTCTTCCTTCGCCTTCTTGTCCTTCACGCTCACCCAGACCAGTGGGTCGCCGAGGACGTGAATGTCCTCCTTCTCGATAGCCGCCATATACGCATTCGACACCACGCGCGCCTGGACCTGCTCGCCGACCTCCGAGCCGAAACGCTTCTCGATCAGCCGTCTCGGAGCCCGCCCGCGGCGGAAGCCCGGCACGATAGCTTCCGAGATCAGCTCCTTGTAGTCCTTGTCCAGCTCCTGCTGGAGGGCGTCGCGCGGCACGGTGATCGTGAGCGTCTTGCGCAAGGCTCCTGCGTCGGCCACGTCCACGTCAATGACTTTCTTCAGGGCATCCTTGGGATCTTCCTCCTTCTCTTCGTCCTCCGCCACGCTCTCTTCGTCAACCTGGCTGCCGGCAACATCCTCTTCCGCCATCAGTGGCCTCCTCTTGCTGGCGTCCTCTCACAATGAAGCAATCGGACCAAGCCGGACCGCGCACGAAAACGGCCGGCCAGGCATCTGGAAGTCCCGACCGACCTCGTGCCGATCCTTGGAGCTTCACCCGTCCGTGGCCAACGCCTGACACGCGTGGTCGGTACCCCACGGACAGTATCAGATATTACGGACCAGTGGCACACACAAACCTGTGGCTCCGGTGTCCCGCCGGGGCTACGTCACGAGCCAAAAGCCCGTGCCACAGTGGGCCTTCGCATCGTCTCCCGTTACCCGAAGCCCTACACGGCTTGCTCACTTGCGCAAGCGCCATCTCATGATGGGTACGTCTTCAGCGGTGTGGCATGGGCAATCGGTGCCACCAGCGGCGGAGCTTACCCGCGGGCGTCTATTCCAGCCCGTTCTCACGGGTAATGAACAACCCACCCTCGTGGGGCGTGTGGTTCGTTATCCAGGTCACCGCGTTTGAACGCTGAACACGTACCATGATGACGCCTTTTAGCACGCACTCACGGCGTCGTCAAGTGCGAAACGGCGAATGCCAACAGCCGATCCCATTGCCTCCACGCGGCTACCCTCCTGCTGGTGCCGAGGCAGGTGAGATGCGTGTGTCGCGGGGCTCGTCAAGACAGGTTCCTGGCGAAACGCGATGGATAGCGAGCCACTGCCCGGATCACCTCACCGGGGGCGTAAGGAACAACAGCACAGCCAGTGCAATCAAGGCAAGCGTGCTCAGGAGGGTGGCGGCGACGATCTGCCGCTTGCGGTGGGCCTTGCGCCAGCGAGCCAGGCTATCGTACATCTTCGTGACAAACGACTGCCAATCGGAACATTCTTCGTTCTCTTGCGTGGCCAGTTCGATGCGGACGCCCGCGGCAGCCCAGCGGTCGATGCGGGCGTGCCCCTTCCAAACCGCAGTCAGCAACGCGTCGAGACCGGCGAAAACCACCCGGTCGAACCGCCCCGCGCACAACTCGGCGTCCAGGTCTTCGTCGTCTTTGGGGGCGAACTCCGCCACGTTCGACAGGTGTTGTTCGTCGAGATAGGCCGCCAGTGCGCGTTGCTCGTCGTCGTCGGCTGCCATACGAACGGCACAACGGCTGGCCGGCGTTTGCGTGTTCGTGTCCGTCTTCATTGCACCCCGTAGTGCGTCGCCACGAAGGCGGTCAGGATGCCCAGACCCACAATCCCGACGACGCCCGCGAACGGGAAGATGCTCGCTCCCGTCACCCACGCCGGGCCGCGATACCAGAAAAACGGCCGCGTCCCCATGATCATCAGAATCCCGCCCACGTGCAAGCCGACGGCCAGCCACAACGAGCCCGTCTGGAGGAAGGCAACACACAACAACAGACCAAGCATCACATGCCCGGGAAAGGTCCAGTACCGCTTCGGGCTGCGAACGTAGTGGGCAACCGCGAACGTCAAGGCCGCCAATGTCACCGCAAGGTACGTCGCGTCCGGCAGCGACCGCAACAGGTCCGCCATCACCACGCCGCGAAACAGCAGTTCTTCAGTGAGGGCACCGAGCAACGCGGTGGGCAACAGCAGCAGGAGTCGGCGTCTCCAGCGCCTCCTTGACTGGTACACGTCGATCTGCAACCTGCCCGTCGCCAGCCAGACGCCGAACAAGACGCACAAGAACAGGACCGACGCGGCGGCGCCCTGCGCAACGTGCCAAGCCGATCCGGACACCGGCAGCAACGCTCCGTAGTACGCCACTGGCGACCCGCCGAGGATCAGTGGATAGGCGACAATGATGGCCAGAAGGGAAAGCTGCGTAGTAATCCGCCCGACGGTCCGTACGTGTCGCGGCGCGTGCCTCGCGTCGATCCGCCATCTAACGGGCAGCCCGCTACGTCTGAGCACGGCCGTCTGCCCGACCCACATCACGGCTGGCACCAGCGCCAACAGGAGCAACGCCGTCACGCCATCCCTCCGGGACCGTCGCGACCCGATTCGGATTGCGGACCGCGGATTGGGTCTCGCGTGCCCATCGCCATCCTACTCCTGGGCATCCGTCGAAACGCCCACGAGCCCGCTGATCGCAATCCGTGGGTTAAACGCGGTTGCCTGCCACTCGGCGCAGCAGAGCCAAGCTCGGACTCCCTGGCCCCTTGATGCCCCGGCGTTCTCATGGATCCTGCTCGCTCGTCGACGAACCTTGCGCGTCACAATAGCGCGGATCAGCGAGAAAGACACGCCTCCACCGACTGTCGCCCCACAGGAACCACGCCTGCGGGCATTCTCGCAGGAATGCCTCGAAACGATCCGCCCACGACTGCATCGCGCGCCGGATCGCTGTCCGCCGGCCGCCTTCGGCGCGCGAGAGTGCCTCGACGAAAATGGGCTCGTTCGCGTAGATAACGTGCTTCTCGAAGGCCCCGAGCCTGCTGGTGGGGGGGCTGCACGACCCGTGCGCGCGGACACCCCGCGCAAGGTGGGGGGCTCCCCGGACGAGGCGGCCGAACACCGGAACCAGCGGGGCCTCCGCCAGCATGGCAATGGACGCCGGTCCTGTCGGCAGATAGACCTCCCGGCCGAGCAGTTGCACCGCGACACCCTTGTTCGACTTCTGTGCGATATCCGGCGTCATCACCAAGACCGTCCCGCCCCGCAAGGCCTCCACGCACGCGGCGGCCCGGCTGGCCGGATCAGCGGCGCTGGCCGGCTCAAGGATGACGCCCAGACCCGTCGCCTCACACCAATTACGCTTCATCTCGCGATTGTGCTCGTCGTCGGACCACCGCAGATACACGCGGACGGGCACTTCCTGGTTAAGCCGGGCCAACGTCAGCACGTAGTCGCATACGTGCGCCGGGACGACGATCGCCCCACGGCCGCGCTCGAGGGCCTGATGAATGTGGGAGACGGAGCCGTCCACGTCGACGTGCTCGCGGGCGAGCCCCGCCACCGCCCCGTCGCGCCGAGCCAGTCGGAAGATCCGCATCGCGTTTGACAGATGCAAGGCGACCTGTGCGAAGTAATCGCGGAACACGTCCCGGTCGTAGACGCCGGCAGACCGCATGTTCTCGCGTACGATCCGTGCCAACACCGGCCACGTCGGTCCCGTCCGCCTCATCCACCATTCAGCGACGTCGATCGCCCATCGCGGCACGATCGGCGCCATTGCCCGAGCCCCATAGCTCGCCTTGGCCGTCAGCCATCTTCGCCCAGCTCGCAATGACATCACTGACTTCCAAGCGGCCGAGTTTCACCCATGTCAGCCGATCCGGCACGGCGTCTCATTAACACCGACCGGCGATTAGGATCGCCCGTGAAAAGGCGTCTCTTTGTTGTGCGGCGCGTGCGCCAGTGCCCGTGTCCGCACAACGCCGGGACGGTGATGCCACACGTGAAATGAACGTCCCTACACACACTTGCAGTCTACGCGCGGCAGCATCCCAGGACAACGCCTCTCGGCGCGGCCGGCGGGCCGCCAAACGGCAAGCCGTACGCAGCGCGACACGGCGCCTTGGGCTGAGGAGGGCATCGGCCTGCGGACCGCACGATTCATGACAGGTTCGCCGCCTACTGCGGCGCGGACTATCAGACAACACTCAGTCCGGTACAATACCGCGGCCCGGGACCAGTCTGGACATCACTGACTGCAAGCTCTTACGAGGAGGATTCAAGATATGTCGGGTGTCGATAGCCCGTGTTCCATGCCACTTTCACGGCCCACTGCGACGGGGCGGAATGCCGAGGCGGAACCCCATCCATTCTCCATCCACGACATGCTTGCCATGAAGCGCATCAGCGATCCGCAGGCCTCCCCGGACGGCGAGTGGATCGTCTTCGTGCTGACCTCGTTCGACGTCGAGGAGAACAAGTCCACGGCAGACTTGTGGCTGGTGGACGCCGACGGCGCGCGCGCTCGCCGCCTCACATCACACCCGGCTAAGGACGGCAACCCACGTTGGGCACCCGATGGCAAGACGATCTGGTTCATCCGGTCGGCGTCCGACGGGAACCCCCCGGCCAAGGCCGGGGGCTCTTTAGTCAATCGCGAGGGCGACTCGACCCTGTCGCAGGTCTGGCGAATCCCCATCGACGGAGGCGAGGCCGAACAGGTGACCGACGAGCCGCTCGACGTCGGCAATCTGGTCGTCTCCCCGGACGGCTCCCGCATCGCCTTCACGATGGAAGTCTTCCTGGATTGCGAGACACCAAAGGACACGCAGAAACGGCTCGATGAGATCAAGAAACGCAAGGCCAGTGGCCGCATCTACGACCGACTGCTGATTCGCCATTGGGACACGTGGAAAGACGGCCGCCGTTCGCACCTGTTCGTGAAGCCCGCTCATGGCGGCAAGGCCGTGGACATCATGAAGGACATGGACGCCGACGTGCCGTCCAAGCCGTTCGGCGGGACCGAGGAATTCACGTTTACGCCCGACGGCCAATCGATCGTCTTTGCGGCACGGGACGTGGGCCGCGAGGAGGCCTGGTCCACAGCTTTCAATCTGTATGTTGCTCCCGTCAACGCCTCGGCCAAGCCTAAACGCCTGACGACGAGCAAGGCCTGGGACACGCAACCCACGTTCTCGCCGGACGGGAAGACCTTGGCGTATTTGGCTATGGCACGGCCAGGCTTTGAGGCGGACCGCTTTCGCATTGTGCTGCGCCCTTGGCCACACGGCGCGGAAGCTCCCCCGCCCACGGAGCCGCCGACCTTGGCCAAGGAGCCCCCGACCTTGGTCGGGGGGCACACCACGGAAGAGCGCGTCTTGACCGAGCACTGGGATCGCTCGGCCGCCACGATCGTCTGGGCCCCGGACGGCCGGACGATTTACACGACCGCTGCCAACATCGGCCAGCAATCGCTGTTTGCCGTGGACGTCGCGACCGGCGAGGTCCGCACGGTGGTCGAGCCGGGCCACGTCGCTGCCCCGGTCATCGCAGGCGATCGAATCGTCTACGGGCTGAACCATCTGTGCTCGCCGGTCGAACTGCACTCGGTCAAGCCCGACGGATCCGACGCGCGGGCCGTCACGCGCGTCAACGCCGAGAAGGTCGCCACGGCACGCACGGGCGAGCCGGAGCAGTTCTCCTTCGCCGGCTGGAATGACGAGACCGTGTACGCCTATGTGGTCAAGCCGGTCGCCTTCGATCCCGCGAAGAGGTACCCCGTCGCCTTCCTGATCCATGGCGGCCCGCAGGGCTCGTTCGGCAACGTCTTCCATTATCGCTGGAATCCCCAGGTCTACGCAGGCGCCGGTTACGCTGTGGTCATGGTCGACTTCCACGGCTCGACGGGTTACGGGCAGGCGTTCACCGATTCCATCCGTGACGACTGGGGCGGCAAGCCGCTTGTTGACCTCCAGAAGGGCCTGGCAGCGGCGCTTGAGCGCTGCCCCTGGATGGATGGCGACCGCGTGGCCGCCCTGGGCGCATCCTATGGCGGCTACATGATCAACTGGATAGCGGGCAACTGGCCCGGCCGGTTCCGCTGCCTGGTCAACCACGACGGCAACCTAGACGAGCGAATGGCCTACTACGACACCGAGGAGCTGTGGTTCCCTGAATGGGAGCGCCGCGGCACGCCCTGGGAGAACCCACAGGCCTATACGAGACACAATCCGATCGACTTCGTGAAGAACTGGAAGACACCCATGCTGGTCATCCACGGCGGGAATGACTTCCGTGTGGTAGACTCGCAGGGCATCTCCACATTCACCGCCTTGCAGCGCCGAGGCATCCCCAGCAAGTTCCTCTTCTTCCCCGACGAGAACCACTGGGTGGTGAAGCCAGCCAATAGTGTCCTGTGGCACGAAACGGTCATCGGCTGGCTGGACGAATGGACGAAGGGCAAGCAGCGAGGAGCTAACAGCTAACAGCCTGTGGCAAAAGGGAAGACAGCGGTTCGGAAACGCCCTTCCTGACCGTGAAAACCACCGACGAGACGCCGGTGCCACAGTTTCGCCACGGGTCGCTAAGGGCTAACGGCTGGTCGGGTCGCCGCAATATCGGGCCCCTGACGGCTTGTGACCGGCTGGAAATGAGCCCGGCATTCTGGTATGATGACGTTCCACGCAGGTACTCATGGGTCCGAAATCACGCCTTGAGGGGATTGCTGGTGGCCAGAACAGCATCCCGCAAGAGACAAGCAAGCATGCCAGAAACTCTATGCACGGAGGAGATGCTCGCGCCATGAATGCCAACCACGTCCATCATCGCCGTCGCTCGAGACTGTGGCACCGGCGTCTCGCCGGTGTTTTATCACAGGCCAGAGGCCTGTGCCACAGCATGTTCGCCCGTCATGTATGCCTGACGAGTGTCATTGCGATGCTCGCCGCTTCTGTCGGCCAGCCTGCCTGGGGGCAGAGAGTAACTAGCAGCCGGGTGGAAGCGCGGACGCTCGCCCTCCAAAAGGGTTGGACCATCCGCCGGACAACGCCCCAGCGTACGATCGAACTCCATCGCGTCGTTCGTGGCATCCCTTTGTACTACACGACCACGAACCTGGACGCCGCCGACACGCTCAGCACCGACGAGTGTTGGCCGGGCGGATCAAGCGGCTTGGACCTGACGGGAGCGGGCGTGCGGCTGGGAATGTGGGACGCTGGAGCCACGTACGCCGCACACGTCGACCTCGCCGATCGGGTAGCCCAAATGGACTCGCCCTATTTGATCGATGAACATGCGACCCACGTGGCCGGAATCATGATTGCCGCCGGCTTCTCGCCGGCCTACAAGACCTACCCGAAAGGGCAATCCAAAGGCATGTCGCCGGCCGCGATGTTGGAGAGCTATGACTGGGGAAACGATGACATCGAGATGTCCGCGGCAGCGGCGGCCGGGATGTTGGTGTCCAACCACTCCTACGGCATCGTCGGCGGCTGGGAGTACACTGATTTCGGTGCGGGCTGGGCGTGGTACTGGCTCGGCGATGTCTCCGTCAGCACGACGGAGGATTACTTCTTCGGCTTTTACAGCTTTCAGTCAGCCATCTGGGACGAGGTTGCTTACGACTATCCCACCTACCTGATTGTGACGGCGGCCGGGAACGACCGTCACAACGGGCCCGATCCGGGCGAAGGCTACTACTACGTCGACCCGGATGTCGGAAACTGGGTGTGGAGCACCGAACCACGAGAGCTGGACGGCGGAAGCGATGGATACGACAGCATCTCCCACGGGGCCATCTCCAAGAACGTCCTGACGGTCGGCGCGGTCGACGACGTCATCGGCGGATACGCCGGGCCTGACGGCGTGATGATGACTCCTTTCTCCTGTTGGGGGCCGGCTGACGATGGCCGCATCAAGCCCGATGTCGTCGGAAACGGCGTGGATCTGTACTCCTGCTATTATGATTGGCAGCGGCCCGATCGCAACGACCTGTACATAGCCTGGTCGGGCACATCGATGGCCTCGCCCAATGTCACCGGCTCGTTGGGATTGTTAAGCGAGCACTACCGCAACACCCACCCCGGCAAGCGCGACATGCTCGCCGCGACCATGAAATGCCTGGTGATCCACACGGCCGATGAGTGCGGTCCGCCCGATCATCCAGGCCCTGATTACGCATTCGGTTGGGGACTGATGAACACGCTCGCGGCCGCCGACGTCATCAGTCTGGACGCTTCTGCGCCGGCGACCATCACTGAGGATGCGCTCTTCAACACGAGTACGTCCGAGGCATACCTTACCACCGACGGCACCAGCAACGAGTTGCGGGCGACGCTCTGCTGGACCGATCCGCCGGGCACGCCACCGGAGGCCTCACTCAACCCGCCGGATAAGATGTTGGTCAACGATCTGGATCTTCGGATCATCTCACACGCATCGGGCAAGACGTACTTCCCCTGGATACTAAGCCCTGCCGCCGCCTCTGCTCCGGCGACAACGGGGAACAACGACACCGATAACGTCGAGCAAGTCGTGGTATACTCACCGGGCGTGGACAGCTTCAGCCTCCGAGTGACCTACAAGGGGATGCTGTGCCGGAACGTTCAGTGGTTCTCACTGATCGTCACGGGTGCCGCCGCCATCACGATCGATTGCAATGGGAACGGCATCAATGATTCCGACGAAATCGCGGCCGGCACAAGCCTGGATCTGAACAACAACGATATCCTCGACGAGTGCGAGATCGATTCGGACCTCGATGGCGTGCCGGATGACTTCGACGCGTGCCCCGGCTACGCCGACACAGAGGATGAAGACGGCGACGGCGCGCCGGACGGCTGCGACACCTGCCCCGGCTTTGACGACGCCACCGACACCGATGAGGATGGAGTCGCCGACGGCTGTGATGCCTGCCCAGGCTTCGACGATTCCATTGATGAAGACGGCGACGGCGCGCCGGATATGTGCGACCTCTGCCCGGGCTTCGACGACAGAGTGGACGGCGATGGGGACGGCATCCCGTACGACTGCGACGTCTGTCTTGGCTACGACGACTCCCTGGACGACGACGAGGACGGGGTGCCCGATGGCTGTGATGCCTGCCCGGGCTTCGACGACGCCGTCGACAGTGATGGTGATCGTGTGCCGGACGGTTGCGACGTCTGTGACGGCTACAACGACCGCGTGGACACGAACGGCGATGGCGAACCGGACTGCATTACCCTTGCCCTTCAAGAATTCAAGGCCAAGCCCGGAGATGAGGATCTATGCCCCGACGACCCCGACAAGACCGAGCCCGGCGTCTGTGGCTGTGGCGTGCCCGACATTGACAGTGATGGAGACGGCGTCCTTGACTGTAACGATGGCTGTCCATACGACCGCAACAAGGTCGAGCCGGGTGTCTGCGGTTGCGGTGTGCCCGAGAGCACCAACGATACCGACGGCGATGATGTCATCGACTGCCTCGATAACTGTCCCGACTTGCCCAATCCCGATCAGGCCGATTCCAACGGCAACGGCGTTGGTGACGCGTGCGAGCTACCGCCTGTGGAAACAACGTTGGGAGACTGCGGATCGGGACTGTGCGCCGCCGGTGGGGCGACCCTGATGCCGTCGACGTTGCTGGGTATGGCCTGGATGAAACACCGCCGGCGGTACGTCACACGGGCCTGATGATCCCCTACCGCTTCGTCACCCGTATTTCCGAGTGTGCCACTGCTCTTGAGCAGTGCTTTCCTCTGGAAACTCCTGCTCGGTGCGGCACGCTCGGACCAGAAAGATTGAGCGTGACGGACGACTACGACATTCGTGTGGCCGAGCCGCTGTGTGTTCGGGCCATCGACAGCGGCTGGTGGCCTCACGGTGAGGCGCACACGAGATCCTCACCGCCGCGCGCTTGGCGAGAACGAGGCGCACATGCTCGGCGTCGTCAGCTCATCGAGCGGACTCCGCCACGCCTGGGGCAAACTGGACACCGCGGCCGCGTATCAAGCGATGCTCCCGCCCGATGACAAGGATGAACTGGAAAGTGCCGGGCCATACGCCAGGAACGCCGGTTGCCTGCGTGGGCCATCACTCAATGTACCCGTGTCGCCGCAGCAGGTCCCGCTGCAACGCCGGGGGCATCGGCTCGTACGAAAACGGCTCCATCGACCAGCTCGCTCGTCCCTGCGTCAGCGTTCGCAGCTTCGTGGCGTACTGGAACATCTCCGCCAACGGCGCGTGGGCTTGAATCACCCGGTGTTGGCCGCGGATTTCGGTATCCTGAATCACGCCCCGCCGCATGCTGAGGTCGCCGCTCACCGCTCCGAAGTACTCGTCCGGAACCGAGACCTCCAGCCTCATCACCGGCTCGAGCATCACCGGGCCCGCCTTCTTCAACGCCTCCTCAAACGCCAGTCGGGCGGCGTTTTCGAACGCCAACTCCGAGCTGTCCCTCTCGTGCTCTTTCCCGTCGAGCAGCCTCGCCCGGACGTTCAGCAACTCGTATCCCCCGAGAACGCCCACCTGCAACGAGTCGCGGATACCTCGTTCCACCGCTTCCACATACAACCTGCGGATCGCCCCGGCCTCCGTGGCATCCACAAACTCAAACGACTTGCCGCCCTCGGCCTGCTCAAGAGGCTCGACGCGCAACCTGACCACCGCATACTGTCGCTGCGTGGCCGTCTGGCGAATGAAGCTGGCCTCGGCCTCCGCGGTCCGTGTAATCGTCTCGCGGTACGCCACCAGCGGCTTTCCCACGTTCACCGGGACGTGCAGGTCCTTCTCCAACTTATAGGTCAACACATCGAGGTGCAGCTCCCCCATGCCGCTAATGATCGTCTGCCCCGTTTCCTCGTTGTAGGCCTGTCGGAACGTCGGATCTTGGCGGGCCATCTTCTGCAGGGCAGCGGCCATGTTTTCGCGGTCCTTCGTGCTTCGCGGCTCCACCGAAACGCTGATCACTGGCGTTGGAAACTCGATCCGCTCCAGGATCACCGGATGCCTGACATCACACAGTGTGTCACCCGTCACGGCATCCTTCAGCCCCACACAGGCTACGATGTCGCCCGGCAGCGCCTCGCTGATCTGCTCGCGGCGCTTGGCAAACATCCGAAACATGCGGCTCAGGTTTTCCTTCTTGCCGCTGTTGGCGTTGTAGACCCGCGTACTGCTCTTCAGTACGCCGCTATAGACGCGCAGGTAGTACAAATCCAACGGCTTGTCCGCGACGATCTTGAAGATCATCGCCGACATCGGCTCCGTCTTCCTCGGATGACGTTCGACAAGCGCGTGGTCCTTCAACGATTTGGCCCCCTGGATCGCCGGCCGATCAAGCGGCGACGGCAGATACCAGACCACACCGTCAAGAAGCCTTTGCACGCCGATGTTCTTCAACGCCGAACCGCAGAACACTGGATATAGACGCCTGACTAATGTTGCCCGCCGTAGTGCCCGACGGATCTCCTCCTCGCCGAGCGGCACGTCCTCCAAGTACTTCTCCATCAGCGCGTCATCGGTTTCCGCCACCCTCTCCTCGAGCTCGTGACGCCACCTCCGGGCCGCCTCGACCAGTTCCGCGGGGATGTCCTCGTCCTTGATCGTCTGTCCCCGCTCCCCCACGAACCGGCACGCCCTCATCGTCAGCAGATCGACGACGCCGGCGAACGAGTCCTCCGCCCCGATCGGAATCTGCACCGCCGCCGGCCGCGCCCCCAGGCGCTTCTCAATCGACGCCACCGACATCGCGAAGTCCGCGCCGATCTTGTCCATCTTGTTGATGAAACAGATGCACGGCACCCCGTACTTCCGCGCCTGGCGCCAGACCGTCTCCGACTGCGCCTCGACCCCCTCCTTTCCGTCGAACACCACGACCGCTCCGTCGAGCACGCGAAGACACCGCTCCACCTCCGCCGTGAAATCCACGTGCCCCGGCGTGTCGATCAGGTTGACGGTGTGGTCCTTCCACAGGAACGTCACCGCCGCGCTGAAGATCGTGATCCCCCGATCCTGCTCCTGCTCATCGAAGTCCGTCGCCGTCGTCCCGTCGTCGACCTCCCCGATCCTGTGCGTCTTGCCCGCGTAATGCAGGATTCGCTCGGTGGTCGTCGTCTTGCCGGCGTCGATGTGTGCGGTGACGCCGATGTTACGCACGTTGCCTAGGTCTGATGGGTCCGATGTGCCGTCCTCGTCCGATGATTCATCTGAAGATGCGGTAGGCATTGCATCCAAACTCCCAGAACACTCCCTGCCGCCCCCCACAGAAAACCAGCGAGGCAGTATATCATCATCCGCGCGTCGCCGGGACATCATTCCGCCGAAAGCCACGCGCCCAAGCGCCCCTCACCTGGATTCGCCCGTCCGGCTTGCCGCTTGACGGAACGCCCAGACCCGCGCCGCAACAACACGGAATGGAAGCCCGACGCCCTACACCGACCCCGTGCAGCCCCCGGCGTCCCCCCGTTCCAGGTCCAACAGAAACTGCTTTCGCCACGGCTCCCCACCGTAGCCACCCAGTTTGCCGTCCTTGTTCACAACACGATGACATGGAATGACGATGGCGATGCGATTCGTCCCGTTGGCCGTCCCCACAGCCCGCTGCGCCCTTGGCTTGCCGATGTCGACCGCCACCTGTTCGTACGACACCCTCTCCCCATAAGGAATCCTCAGCAGCCGCTCCCACACCGCCTGCTGGAACGCCGTACCAGGATAGGCGATCGGCACCGTAAACGTTCGCAGCTTCCTCGCGAAGTACCGGGCCACTTCATCCTTCAGTCGCTCGGTGTGTTCATTGTCACCAGGCACGATCGCGCAGCGGAACCGCCTGCGCAGTGCGCCAAGCACCGCGGGGCGGAGCAGACGGCCGTCGGGCCCAAACGGCCCCGATGTTCCACCAGACGGGACCGTGCGATCCATGTGGGCGCGTCCCCCGAGCAAGCTCGGTGGCTCCTGCGGCGCCAACGCCTGCGGATCCACGAACTCCAACATGCAAACGGCCTTCGCCGTGGCGCCTGCCACCAACCACCCGATCGGGCTCTCGATCGTCGTCGTCACGATGCTGTCGGCGTTGCGACCGCGGACCGCTGCCTGGTCAGCACGCCTCACCTGATCATAGATCTGGACAATCATGCCGTCGTACCTCTTGGAGCGGCGCAACCGCAGCGCCGAACGGATTGACCACGACCTCGTGGAACCTCCGGCACCAACGTCGGCGGGCTCCTGCGCACCCAACTTTAGTCCTCGGGCATCTCGCCCATCACTCTCACACACTGGCCCCTGTTTGTCAATTGCTTTGGAAGGGCGCATCTCCCTTCGGCTCCGTGACACGTCCGTTGGCACTCGATTCTGGGCGCCACGGGCGGCTTCCCCGCTCGTGCGGTCTTTCCGGTGAACGCCTGCGGCATACACACTGGCAGGCAAGCTGCCAGTGGCACCTGCCGGGTCCATGACAGTTCAGGCGTGGGTAGAACCGAGCCCCAAGCGCGAGCGCGGGGTCTTCGTGGGCGGACCGTTGGCTTTCAGACCTGCCTGTCGGCAGACAGACCCAC
>JAFGQA010000053.1 GCA_016935885.1 Phycisphaerae bacterium
ATCAAACGCACGTCCGCGACGTACCCGAACGGCGTGAGCGAGAGCCGGACGTATGACACTCTCAAGCGCCTGACAAATCTCGTGTACACGTCCGACACGGGCACGCTGCTTTGGGTCCGCTACGGGTTCGACAACGGCGACCGGCGGACAGGCGAAATCTGGAACAATGGCCGAAATGTCAGCTACGGCTATGACCGGGCTTATCAACTCCTGAGTGGTGCCAGCACGGCAAGGCCGAGCGACAACGCTTTCTATCTGTACGACAAGGCCGGGAACCCGCTTCGGCGCACAGAAATGGGGTTGACGGCCGACTACACGTTCAACGGCCTCAATCAGTTCACCAGCGGCACGTGGACCGGCAAGCTGACCGTAGCGGGCGAAGCGAACTACGCGGCGGGGACGGTGACGGTCAACGGCGTCGTCGGCCAGCTTTTCTCGGACCGGAGTTTCGAGGCGAGCAATGTCACGGTTTCGGTGGGAAGCAATCTGCTCACGGCTATCTATACCGGCCCCGCGTTCACGAACACGGCGATGACCGCGACCAGTAAGGTCAGCGTGACGGTCGGGAATCCCGTGTTCGGGTACGACGCGAACGGCAATCTTACGAACGACGCGGAGTTTACGTACTTCTACGACCTCGCCAACCGGCTGACGAACGCGGTCAACAAATCCACAGGTCTGAGCGTGCTCTCCGCACGATACGACGGTCTCGGGCGGCGCGTGGAGGTCACGCGGAACGGCACGAATGTGGAGCGCTACGTCTATCTCCCAGGATCATTCCTCGTGCTGGCTGTGCTCGACGGGTCGAGCCAGATCAAAGAAGTCTGGTCGAGAGGCCCGGACCAGAGCGGTGGGCTCGACGGCGCGGGCGGAATCGGCGGCATCCTGTCCGTTTCCACGAACATTGGTACGGCAGTTGCGTCGAAGTACTTCCACGCCGACGCGGTCGGTAACGTCCTCCTCGTCACGAGTTCCGGGGGCCAGCAAATCGCACAGTATCGGTTCTCACCGTTTGGGAAACTCGTGGGTCAGGTCGGCGACTATCAGCCGCGCTTTGCGTTCAGCAGCAAGGAGGTTGACCCGCAGACAGGGTTGATTCTATACGGTTTGCGCTATCTGAGTCCGGCGTGTGGCTCGTGGCTCTCCCGCGACCCGGCAGGAGAAGCCGATGATGCGAATCTCTACTCGTTTGTCAGGCGAGAACCTCTAACCAGCGTTGATTCGTGGGGCCTTCAAACTCGTGTTCGGGGTGCCGCAGAGACGCAGGTCAATCGCGACTACGATCTCCTTCGCAATAGCGAAGCATACCTCAGAGCTGCCGACACCCGTTTCAGGCAAAACATAGCCCGCGCCCCGGGTGCGCCCGAAGGTCTTCAGAACGAGGTGCAGCGCGCCCTGCGGGATCTCGAAACCCCAGTTCTTCGTCAAGGAGGAAACCGCTTTCGGCTCTACGGGATTCGTGCGCGCGCGAACATTGAGACAGCGCAGCGGTTGGACGAACTCTCCAACATGCTTGGGTTGTACTGTGCTCCCGTGTCTGGAGGGAAACCAACAGCCTGCCCAACGCGCGCCGAGCTTGAGCAAAGGCTGGAGGCGATCGCCGACACGGGGCTGCGCGAAGCGATGCGGCGATCGCTGCTCGGCACGCCGGAAACAACAGCGCTCAGCCCCTACCGCAGAACACGTGCCGGCGAGGCATACCCTCGCTTCGAATCCTCGAAGGTTCCGTCTAGGATCACCTCCGAAGGCGGCGTGCTACCGGAGACCTTCGCAGGCGGAAGCGCAAGGGATTCATCACTCACCTCGCCAGAGGCGATTGCAGGCTACAATCTTCCACGTCCTGACTTGGCTCGGGATATCCGCTTCGACCTCAATCCTCCAGAAGGCACGTGGATTATTGGGCCGCGTCCGGTCCAAGGTGGTCCGCTGAGTGAAGTCCTTTTCCCATTAGGTGCTCCTCCCGGCACCGCTTCGGGCCCCTATCCGGTGACCTGTCCACCATAGGAGGCAGCAAGAACATGAAACCACTACCTAGACACATCCAGCAGTTGTTGCTGTCTGAAGGTGAAACGGGCATGGGGTACCAAGTCGGCGACGTTACGCTGAGGAACGGTGAAGTTATCAAGGATGTTGTGTTCATTCAGAGCGGCTTGATAGCCTCGGTTGGCGGATCTGAAGAAATTCCATTTGAGCCCGAAGAGATTGCGTCGGTTCACCTGACGCACAACAAAGCGGCCGTTCGCAAGAAGTAGCTCGACAGGGGCGAAGGCGCGAAGAAACAGGCGGGCGTTCTTGAAATCGAGACTCGTCATCGGTGCGCTGACCCTCTTGGGTTGCGGGTTGGTTGCGGGCGTGTTCTTGCCTTCGTTCATGGCCCCGATCAACAAACGTGCTGCCCGGAGCCAACTCGGCAGGCAGGAGCTCCGTGAGCTGCACAGCCAACTGGTTGCCTACCGGCAAGATCACCACGGCCGACTCCCTGCGTCGCTGGATGACGTTCTTCGCGAAACAGAGTACTTGAGGGACGTCGAACCACGCAGCCGCGCCGATATTCTGGATCGCATGTCGTATGCGCCGGCGGTGGCGACGTCGGGTCCGGTTATATGGGCAGCCTTCAAGTGTACGGACTCGGAAACGCTCTATCTCATGGAGGACGGCACTATTACCAATGTACCTGCTAGGTAGCAGAGGCGCACGCGATCCAACCGAGTTGCCGTCACGCGAAGCCATGAGGCGTACGATGAATCGTTGGTCTAGCGCGGCGATTGCGTCCTTGATCCTCAGTGTCGCGGGAGTTTTTCCTCTCACCTTCTTCGGGTTCATCCCGGCTGCCATTCTTGGGCACATTGCCCTGCATCGTATCGCGGCCTCTGAGGGGCGGCTCAAGGGACGGAAGCTTGCGATGACTTCCCTAGGCATCGCTTACACCGGTATCGTCCTCTACACAATCTTGATGCTGGTTCCCATGATGAGCAACTGACTGGCATTCCCGAGAGTGAGAATCGAGCGAGGATGGCCAGCGAGCGTAGCGGCACGTATCCGTGGTCAGGACGCCCGAGTGGAGCCCCGGCCACATTACCCCGACTCGATCACGGTCTTGAACCGCCCGAGCACCTCGGCATGGTTCGTCTCCAAGTAGGCCTCGATCTCCGGAATCGAAATCATCTTCCTGACATGGAACACGAGCTTCAGCAGGTCCGCCGAGTACTGGCGATACAGACAGGAGTAGAAGTCATGCTGTCTCTGCGCGTGATCCAGGCGCGCCATCATGTCGCGCTTTCGGTCCCCGTCATCCGCCCATGCCTGGCGCTGCGGCTTGCTCTTGTTCCGCTGTGACGCCGGCGTCTGAATGACCAGCGCCCGGCAGAACGCGGGCGAAAAGTCGCCGACGTTCGTCATCTCCTTCAGTATTTCAACCTGCCGCTCATGCGTGACCCGCAGCAGCTCACGGGCGCACGCCTTGCTGACGACATTCTCTTTGAACGCCGCGACCACGTCCGGGTGCAACTGCTTGATGAGGGTCGGCACCAGCCGCGACTTGATGGACTTCATGCCGAACGTCCGCGCGATGGTCGGCTCGTCGATCGTTTCAAGGGACTTCCTCAGCATCCGGATCTCCTGATAGGCGGAGAGCCTGTTCACATTCCGGTTGAACGTGTACGCCTGCTTGTCCTTGTAGACCAGACACGGAACCGTCCGTATCCCGAGTTCCTTGCAGGCAGTGTACCGGAGAAACCCGTCCAGAATCACGTAGCCCCCGTTCTCGGGGAAGACGCTCAGCGGCTCGACCAGGCCGATTGCCTGAACGCTGGCCATGATCTTCCGGAAGCCCGCATTCTTGGCCAGATTGACCTGCCTCTCGTTGAGCGGTGTCAGTTGTTCCAGGTCAATGTCCCGACCGTCCACATCCAGACTTTGCGCGCCGTTTGCCATGTCGCGTGTTCGCCTTCCTCACGTTGTGTATTTCCCTGTCAGCACAGGACGTTCCGCCATGCCGTGTTGACCGAGCAGAGCGACCAGTCTCTCGTCCTTCCAAAGCATATTGAGGCCTTCCAGCAGAGTCAGTAGCCGGTTCTCCTTGCTCTGACTCTCCCGCACGAATCCCTCCCTCTTCATCGTTGCCTCGGCAATGTCCCGCTTCAAATCCTGGAGCGTGTAGGTCGGCTTCGGCAGCGGACCGCGACGCGGTTGCTTCCCCCGGTTGAGGCGAAGCTCGATCATGTTCCTGACACGGTTCGTGTTCGCGCTGTCGATGATGCCCGAGTCAAACGCGTCCATAAGCACCTGCTGGATGGTGTCGCTCGATGACTTCGCCACGGCGATCGCGAACGAGATGGAGAACATGCCCTGTTCAACGCCCGTGATCAACCGCTCTTCGCCCATCTCCACCAGCCGGATGTAGTCAGCCACCTCGTGCTCGGGTTTCCCCACAATCTGGCTGATCTTGGAGAGGGGCAGGCCCGCATCGCACATCCGCTTCATCTCCCGCGCGAACCACATGGTGTTTGGCGGCACGCGAGCAATGTTCTCGACGAGCGAGTAGAGCAGCGCCGTCTTCCGGTCGCAGTCCACGACCTCCGCGGGAATCTCGGTCCGGCCCAGCGACTTGTATGCCAGAAACCGCCCCTCGCCGCAGACGAGTTCGTATTTGCCCCCGTCCGCCCGGTGCCGATCATTGACCAGGATGGGCTTGAGCAACCCGACGGAATCGATGCTGCGGATATTGTCCTCGAACTGCTGCTTGTCCCTGTTGCGGGGGTTCAGAACCGTGATCTCCGCCAGGGGGATCATGCGGAACCGACGGTCCGACATCGGGACGATCTGGGCTGTGAGGTCCGCCATTCCGAGTCTCCTATCTTCGCAATTCCTCAAGCAGTTCCGCGAGCGAGTACGAGTACAGGGTAGTGGCGGAACTGGTGGCCGTGTGTATCCTGACCCCGCGGTCGCATAGCACGCGGGGAAACACCAGATACCCCAGAACTTCCAAGTCGCGCGGGCATGACAGCGGCACCCCGATGGTCAAATCCACCTCCCGCCGCGTGTCGGGATGGAAGACCCAACACGCCTCGTACCCTCGCGGGATCGGCACAGCGGGCTGAATCGTCAGGCTGAAGTAGTTGTCCACGACGAAGAAGTCGTCGAACTGCTCGACGTCGGCGGCCACCCGCCGTATGTCCGACAGGATTGCCTCGCGCCGCGCCTCTATCGCGTGACGGAATATCGCTTGATAGGCGAGATCGAAGCCGCGGAAGCGGTGAACGTACGTCGCCGGCGAGGGCATGTCCTTACCGGCTGCCACCAGTTTGTGGCTGACGATGCCATACCGCTCGTACAGATCCCTGAGCTTCTCCACCATGCCCGGCCCGGAGTACTTGTACAGGCGCGCCTCGTCGCGCTCACGCAGGAGGTCCCGCGCCCGGTCGAAGACAGCACGGGGTACCACCGCCTCAAACGCGTCCTCTGCACGAATCCAGTCGCTCGCGGGATTGTGGTGGCTCCTCGACTTCATCTTCTGGGAGGTCTTGTTCCAGACCATCGCGCCGGCGTATATCTCGTTGCCCAGGATGGCCCGCACGGCGCCCCTCGACCATTGCCCGCCGCCAGGGGCGGGACGACCCATTTCATTCAGCCGCTCGGCAATGGCTTCAGGCATGACACCCCCGCTCGCCAACTGATTGAAGATGAACCGGACCGCTTCGATTTCTGCTGGATCGCCCGGGCCGAGAGTCACGCGCTGGTTGTGGATGGCTTTGTGCTCACCCCGCGCCAGGACTTGAAGCGGGTTGCGTTTCTCGTCCAGCAAGATTCGGCACATCCCGTAGGGGGCGCTACCACCCGCCCAATACCCGCCGCCGGCGATTTTCGCACATCCCTTCCACACCTTGCCGGAAAGCTCCCGGCTGTATGACGCAGCCCGGTACCTCTCTATGCTCAAATGCAGACCGTGCAGCAGATCGTTCTCTTTCGGGAACCCGATCGTCGTGAACACCACCTGCTTCCCGTGTTGCAGGCACAGCCCGGTGTAGTAGGCCGAGAGGTCCGTCTCCTGAAAACGGCCCCAGCGCGAAACGTCGAGTACAAGCACAAGCTCGAAGTTCGCCTTCCCGCCAACGACGTACTCATGCAACATCTCGTTGAAGCTGTCCCGTCCTTCGGCGGACAGACCCGACTTCCCGCGATCCGCAAACTCCCGGATAATTTCGATGCCGTTGTCAGCGGCGAACTTTCTGACCTGATCCTGCTGGATCTCCACGCTGTTCTCCTGACGATCCTGCGCCGAATGCCGGTAATAGGCGACAGCCCGCCTCGTCGGAGTCTTTTTGGCCTTCGTCCACAGCATTGGTTCAGCCCTTCCGAATCCCCCGCACCAAACTGTGCGGCCCGTTCGACAGAAAGCGTCTCGTCTTCATTGGGGCCGGTACGCTGCCAGACCAAAGGCCCAAGCAACACAGACAAGTTGTGTGGACCCCAGGGTGCTATCGCCAGTGACAGGCGTACCGCCCAAAGCAGGTGACGCGGAAGTCATGAACAAGGCGCTGCGTGCAAATAGCCAGGTTCTGCCACGCGGTGGACAACCTTCGCCACAGGTCACGCGCTGTCACGCCCATCCCTGGAAGACCAACTCCCGGTCGGACGATGAGGCGCAACCGGCGGCTCCACTTCACGAAGCGATTCCAGTATCGCCGAAGCAGATCCCTGTGGCGCTCAACGTCGAGATGGCCCTCAGCGGCGCAGAATGCGCGCTCTATGGTGACATTGCTCACGAAGTGATACGGCTGGACGAAGGCTGGCAGACAACTGACCGTCGTGCCGCATCCCCGGCACCTGAAGCGACGCACGCCGATCCGGACCGCCTGCCCACGGGTACCCGTCGTGTTGCGGGAGTAGTAGCCGTGCGCCTTCAGTCCGCCGCTACACCGAGGACACGGGCTGGGCGGACGCACGCGAGTGTGAGAACCGCGCTCGATGTACGTTTCCGGCTGCTCATTCACAACGATAATGGTTTGCATCGGAGAACGGTGTACGCGTTGCGCGTTTTCGACAAGGCCAATACTGCACACCATAGTTCCGCCGCCATGCCGCGACCAACTCGCGCTCGTCACGAAGCCCTAACCCGTCGCACATCGTTTCCGAACGTTTTGTCTTGAGTCCGCACGGCGTCTCTGTACAGTCACAGGTCCAGTTCATGGACCCGCTGCCAAGGGAGGCAGACGTTGACCCTCTGACTGGCACGGCAACCCCTATGAAACGTACCGAATACGGCGATGTCTGCGCACAGCAGAAAGCGATTTGCCAGCATCGAGGCCCTGCGCCGATTCCGGCCAGAGACCTTGGTGGAGTTTCTTCTTCGCTTCCCTGACCACCTCGCCGCGCACGGCTTGCGGATCACTCCGAAGACCTCTGAGTCTGACCTCGACTACCAGAAGCTGGTGCCTCTGTGCATGGACATCAGCCCGGAC
>JAFGQA010000487.1 GCA_016935885.1 Phycisphaerae bacterium
CGGCGGCTCGCGAATGAGCGGCGTGGCGCCTGGTTTCGCCCGCGATAAGCACTCGATCCGAGCCCCGAGCGCGAGCGAGTGGGTCTGAAAGCCAACGGTCCGCCCACGAAGACCCCGCGCTCGCGCTTGGGGCTCGGCTCTACCCCCGCCTGAACTGTCATGGACCCACCCGTGCGGTCTCCCCGGTGGGCGGATAAGGCATACACACTGGCAGGCAAGCTGCCAGTGCCACCCGGCCGCACCTTGATTCGTTCACACGAACAGCCAACCGAGGCAAGCGTGTGCAGGCCCTCTCGTATCGGATACGATGCCTGCATGCAGGACTCAAGCATGATGTTGGACTGTGTTTTGGTCACGGCCTCGCTGGTCGGCCTCCTGTCCGGATGCGGCGTGTTTGACGTCCGCGCCGATACTGATGCAGCCGTGGAGGCGTGGGCGCAGCGCACCGGAGAGACCGATCCCTGCAGGATTGACGCGATGCAGCACTGTGTGGGCGCGTCAGCGACAGCGGCGTCTTATGGGCCTCATTGGGCCTTGCTTCTTGGACAGCTATTGGAGTTGCAGCAGGGTGACGGCGATCCGATGGACCTCCATAACAACGAAGCAGGAGCCAACTGTGCCGTTCCAATCACGGGTGAGTCTGCCGGCGCCGTCGCTTGCTGCGAGGACATGCTGAACGCGGATCCTCCGCTGCTGCGGACAGACGGCCGCTGCGAGTAGCGGGCTGTGCGACGCCGTTCATTGCTCACCGTCCTCCTGCCGCCAGCGCATGACGACGCGGTGCACGCTCACGGCCCCAGCAGCGCTTCGACGAACGGCTGAACATCGGCGCCATCGACCGAACCGTCCTCGTTCATGTCGCCGCTCATCAGGCTGCAGTCCGGAAACGCGGCCTGATATGCAGCGGGGTCGATCAGTGCGAGCACAAACGCACTGATGTCCGCGGTGTCCACCTGACCGTCGCAGTTCATGTCGCCGAGCAGGAAGGCGCGCAGTCTTACAACGGAAACGAGAAACTCCGCCCAGTGCGAGTCGTTCGTGCAGTCGAGACGCGCCTGATCGCTGGCGCCGAGCCGGATCGTGTACGGGCAGTCCGGCAGGCCGCTCACGTCCCATGTCGCGAGCAATCCGTCAATCGTCCCCGAACCGGATTGGATGTAATTCCACTTGTTCGACGGTCCTCCGGTCCAATGGAGGCTCCATCCGCTCGGGTTGTCATCGTGCACGGAGCCGTAAATCTCCAACACGCCGTCGACCGAGACGCAGTTCAGCGGTTCGTCGAGCCCTACCTCCGGCGCTGAGTTATCTACGGTCACACCGACAGTGTCGACATCGCTACCACCCACTGACGACGCGGTGACCCGAATCTCGTACTGACCATCGGGCACGGAGGTCGTGTCCCAGTGCGTCAGCGGCAGGTTGTACACCGAGCCGGTTCCGTTCGCGAGGTACGTCCAAACGCCGGCCGCGGGTCGGTATTCCAGCAGCCATTCGATGGCGCACACGCCGTGGCTCACCAGACCGTCGATGCAGACCGCCGTACCGCCGATGACAGCGCCGTCGGTCGGGAAGTTGATCGTCGCTTGCGGCCCCTGGTCCGCGTACATGAGGTGCACGTCGGTCGCAGCGTGCCCGCACGCGTCGGCAACGGTCAGCCGCAGCATGCGATAACCGGGCGCGGCGGGGTTCCAACTGGTCAACACGTCGTTGACAATCGGCGTGAAACCCTCGGCCACGACGGTCCACGGGGCGGCCCCCATGCCACGCTCCTCAATCGCCCAACTCTGCAGGTTACCGTCGGGATCGGTCGCGGTGCCGACGATGGACGTCGCGTCGCCGAACGGGACGCACTGGAAATCGCCCAGATCGAGCGTCGCGGTCGGCGCCCGTTCATCCTCGTCGCACGGGTCGATGAGACAGAGATTCGGATTGCATTCGACGCCCGATCCCTGCCAGCTTCCACCGACCTCGAGGCACTCGGTCTCGTTCGTCTCGATGCAGGACTCATCCGGCAGGCAGCACGCGCCGTCGAGGAATCCGGCGTCGAAGTACACGTCGTAGTGCTCTCCGCGGTAGTCGGTCCACGCGACGCAGGCCTCCTGGGCCAGCGGCTTGGTCGGGTTGACGCAGATCGCGGGCCGGCTGTAGGTCGAGCTCGCCCAATTGGCCTCGTTGACCAGGGTCACCGGGGCCCAGGGCAACGGCGAGGTGGCATCGGTGTAGGTGTACTCGATGTCATAGGCGCGCCAGAAGGCGGCGTGATAGCGACTGCCGCTGTCGCTGACGGACAGCGCCACGGACTTCTCGTTGTCGAAGGTTCGAGGCAGCGCACTGCTCGGACTATAAGAGTCGCCGCCATTCGTCGAGTAAGCGCAGAAAATGTCGGTCTGGGATGCGAATGACTGTGTGTAAGCGACCATCACCGTCGAGACACCGACGGCAGCGGCAACGGACGGGTGCCAGGCCCCATCGTCCGCCGTGGTCAACTGCACGGGGGCGTTCCACGAACTGCCGTAATTGTTGCTGCGCGTGACCCAGACCTGCGTTTTCCAGGCGCTGCTCGACCAGCCCGGCTTTTCGAACGCGACAAACAGGCCGGCGGTCCCGTAGGCGACGTCTGGACGGGTCACGAATGCTGAACTTTCCGAGCCGCCGGTTATGTCCTGCGGTGCCGAATAGGTCACGCCGCAGTCCGTGCTGCGCGTGAACATCACGGGGTAGTAGTCGATGCCGTACACGGTATAGGTGACATAGATGTAGTATACGTCGTAGAGCAGATTATCCGTGCAGACGCGCGGGTAGATGTCTAGCGTCCCGGTGATTCCGGTCGCCGCGGTCACTGCTTCCCACGTGCCGCCTGGGTCATCGGGATCGAATCGAACCACTATGATGCGTTTCGTGGAGTCAGACATCGTCGCTTCGTACGCGAGGAAGACCCAGTTCTCTCCGGAGGCACGCTCGGCATACGTGATGGAGGGATTCCGCGATTCGTCGCCAGTAATGAAACTGACGAGCCAGGCCCAGGTCTTGCCCCCATCGGTGGAGCGGTAGACCCGTACCCAGCCGTCATAGTCAACTCCGTACTGCTCGACGGCGATGAAAAGCGTGCCGTCGGGCGTCTTGTGCATCGCCGGCTCGACCTGGTCGTAGGTGGGATCGGTCACGAGGATGTCGCCGAGCCAACGCGAATCAGGCCCGGTGCTAAGATCCCCCTTGACCATCCGTGTCTCGTCAGTGGAATTCAGCCGCGGACCGGGCCGGCCTCCCGGTTCGGGCCGCTCCGCCGCTGCGCTCCAGCCAGCGGGCACCGGCGCCAGTTCCGGCCCCTGACGTTCGCCCGCCGGGTCGCGTGTCTGTGCCACAACCGCGCTGGTCCACGCCAGCCCCACAATCACGGCGAGGCGCGGTCTCCATGAGTTCTGCATGATGTCCCTCCATAACTGACGTTTCCCAGATGACCTTGCCCGGTTGTGCCGCCGGGCCGTGCACAACCATTGTACCGCGCCCCGCGCTCCTGCGGGCACGTTTTCTTGGCTCTTGTCGGGGCACCGGGGGCCGACCCGGGCCGGGCCGGCCCGTCCCCGGGGCGGGTCGAAGCCCCAGCAGGCCCGAGAACGCCCCGTTTTCCCGCTGGGCGTAGGGTGTCCGCTCGGCTTGTCCGAACAGGAGCGGCTTCGAACGGTGGGCTGGTTCATCCCGAAGGTACTACGCCAGCTTCCGGCCACCGCAGTCGTTGGATGCGTTCCAGGATGGCGGCGAACACCTTTCGCCGGACGGCCACCTCGGCCATCTGGAAGATCACGTACCGTGAGTGCGTCGCCACCTTGGCACCGATCTTGATCAGCATCTCCCGGAGCGTCGTGATCGACCAGTGTCACGTTGTAGGCGGAGCCTTGCTGATCACCGTACGTCTCGCTCTGACAACTGTCCAAGTCCAGGATCAGCTTGTCCAGCGGAACACAGTCTTGAATCAGGTCAATCCACGTGCCGGATAGGTTCATCAGCGCCGTCAGGTTCTCCCTCGAACTCAACATCTCCGTCTCGAACCGATTCATCCCAATCCATCCCGCTGGTGGACGCGGCCTCCTTCTCTTTCGCTCGACCATCAACAACACGGCGCGTGGCGGGATCGACGCGCAGACGCTCGGCATCGTTCACGTCTTCGTATCCTGCCAACCGTCCATAGATCGCCTGTCGCAACATGGCCAATGTCTTGTGCTGTGTGTTCTTGCCATGACGCGGATCGGACAACGCCGCACTTGCGTTCTCCGTCAAACGGAATGCTTCATCCAATTCACGAAAGGGAACCAGGCCTCCATTGCTCGTGCCCTGGGCCCCAACGAAACAGAGTCTGAGTCTGCTGTCAAATCGAGTACGAAGTGCTTGTTTTCGCCTGTCATCCATTGGGTGCTCCTGTTAGAATGGCCGGAGACCCTTGAGTAACAAGGGAAACACGCACGTATCATGCCATCGCGAACACTCCATCTGGTGAATCCGGGCTTGCTGGAGGTCTTATGAACCGCATCGCTGCATTGATTGACGAGACCCTGCCTTCTCTCATTGCTTTGCGCCACGATATCCACGCCCATCCGGAGCTCGGCTTCGAGGAGCGCGAGACGGCCAGGCGCGTGTTGGAGCAGATTCAGCCGTTGAGCAATCTCAACATTCGTACCGGTGTCGCGAAGACGGGGATCGTCGCAACGCTGAACGCCGACAAACCGGGGCGGTGCGTGGCCTTGCGGGCGGAGATGGATGGTCTGCCGATTCCGGAGGAGACGGGGCTGCCGTATGCGTCGAAGCATGCCGGTCGGATGCATGCCTGCGGGCACGACGGACACATAAGCTGTCTGGTCGGCGCGGCAAAGGTGCTGTCGCGGATGGCCGGCGAACTGCCGGGCAAGGTCAAGTTCATCTTTCAGCCGGCGGAGGAAGGCGGTGGCGGCGGCAAGGCCATGTGTGATGAGGGCGTCCTCGACGACCCGAAGGTCGACGCCGTCTTCGCCCTACACGGCTGGCCGGATTTGGACTTCGGCATCGTCGGGACACGAACGGGCTCGGTCCTCGCCTCGCAGGATTCCTGGTCGATCACCATCCACGGCGTCGGCGGGCACGCCGCCTGGCCGCACCAGGGCGTGGACCCGATCGTCGCTGCCTCGCACATGGTGACCGCCATGCAGTCGATTGCCTCGCGGATGACCGACCCCCTCGACTCGGTGGTGGTTACAGTGGGCGAGTTCCACGCCGGCACCACCTCGAACGTCATTCCTAATAGAGCCGATCTCACTGGCACGATCCGGGCTTTGAATGCCGCCACACGTGCCAAGGCCGCGGCACGCCTGGAGCAGATCGCGAAGCAGACTGTCGCGGCCTTCGGCGCCAGAGCGGAGGTGCATTTAAGACAGGGGTATCCCGTCCTCACGAATCACAGTGATGCCTCGCGTCTGGTTGCGGAGGTTGCTCGCGACGTGCTGGGGCCCGACAGCGTGCTGGATGACCTACCGCCGTGTATGGGCGCTGAGGACTTCGCCTTCTATGCTGAGCGGATCCCCGCGGCTTTCTGGTGTTTGGGCGTCCGCCGGGGCGAGGCGTGTTCTCAGCCCAGGCTGCATCAGCCGACCTACGATTTTCCAGACGCCGCCCTCCCGATCGGGATTCGGATGCACTGCGAAGTCGCCCGACGGTTTCTTAGTGAGGCGTGACCTGGATGCCGCGGGTGGATTATGGGTGGAAGATGGGAAGCTAGGCGTCAGACGCCCCTTTCTCTTCCTTCTCCTTCTTTCCCTCCTCCTCTTCCTGCTGACCTTCCTCGGGTTCCGGCGGTGGTGTGAAGACGACCTCTACCTTGCGGTAGAACCCCTCCTCAACGATCCTGGAGTAGTCTGCCTTGGCACCTTCCTCGGTATCGTACTTGCCAGTCGTTACGACAACGCCATCGCTGGACTCCGCCTGAATGTGCCATAGCTTGCCTGGTTTGTCCTGACTCTTCGAGCCACGTCTGTATGCCATTGGTATCCTATCCGGGGATGCGACTCAACAGTCGTGAGTCCGAGTCCATCCCAAAGCTGTAGCATGGCGCGGCCTCCGGTCGCAGCCAAGCTGCGGTACAGGCATCCCGCCTGTGATCCCACCAGCTTTGGCACCGGTGCCACACATCTCATCGCAAACCGCAGAGATTCTCAACATTAGCAGCATAAGCACCGCGCCTGTGTCTCTACGGCCATTGCAATGGTGTGAGACCTTACCATCTCCAAGACGGTTTGACAATCCCATTCATCTTGTCTCCCGACAGCTTCGCCGGACAGGATGCTGAAGCGGCCTTCGAGTGCCGGTACAATGCGGTACCCGACGTGGTCGCCTGACTCAGATTGAGGAGCAAAGATGAGAACGCCAACGCATCGCGTGCGGGCCTGCCGGGCCCAGTGGGTCACCACGATCTGCCTCGTCCTGGTTCTTGCCCAGCCCGGTCTCGGACAGGAAGCGCCGACACCGCCGGAGAGGGAAACCTGCCTTGAGGAGTGCCTTGTCATCGAGCGGGTCGGACGGTACGGCCGCTCGGCCGTTCACCTCGACGCCATCGAGGCGGAGATCGTGGCCGGCCGCTGGTCCGCGCCGAGCGCCGGCGAGACCGTGACACTGGCAGACGGGACCGTGAAGACGTGGCAGCCGGCCGAGGCCGGCGACGACGGCTGGCTGAGCCACGAAGCCCTGGGCGGTGGCTATGCGTACACATCCGTGGAAGCCGAGGTCCCGCACGTCATGATCCTCGACGCCAGGGGCCACGGCATGGTGTACGTCAACGGCTTGCCGCGGGCGGGCGACCCTTATCAAAACGGATGCCTCCGGCTACCCGTTCTACTTCGAGAAGGCACGAACGATCTTCTGTTTCATTGCTCGCGCGGCCGGCTGAAGGCGGAGTTGGCGAAGCCGACGTCGCCGGTGATGTTGGACACGCGCGATTCCACGATGCCGGATCTGATGGTCGGCGAAGGCGGCGAGCTTTGGGGCGCGGTGGTCGTGATCAACTCGACAACGTCCATTCAAGACACCTTGGCGATTCGGGCGTCGATTCCACGTGCGGATGAGCGAACAACTCCGATACGACCTGTTGCGCCGTTGAGCACGCGCAAGGTCGGCTTTCGTTTCCAAACCCCCGTCGCCGAGGACGTGGATGTGGAAGCCGGCGACGTGCCGCTCAACATCCAGCTTGTGGAGCGGGTGAACTCGGCATGGCGAATCCTCAACGAGGCGGAGGTTGCCATCCGCGTGCGTCGGCCCGCTCAGGAACACAACCGAACGTTCGTCAGCGGCATCGACGGCAGCGTGCAGTACTACGCGGTAACGCCAGCCAAGCCCGCAGGCGACAACACGAAGCCTCCGGCCCTGGTCCTAACGCTGCACGGGGCCGGTGTGGAGGCGGAGGGGCAGGCGCAGTGCTACTCGCCCAAGACCTGGGGCTACGTCGTTGCACCGACGAACCGCCGGCCTTTCGGCTTCGATTGGGAGGACTGGGGACGGCTCGACGCGATGGAGGTCTTGGCACTGGCCGAGGAACACTTCCACACCGATCCACTGCGGACATACTTGACCGGGCACTCGATGGGCGGGCACGGCGTGTGGCACATTGGTGTGACGTTCCCCGACCAATTCGCCGCCATCGCGCCCAGCGCGGGCTGGATCAGCTTCTGGTCCTACGGCGGTGTAACGCGGTACGAGGATCCAACGCCGATCGAGGGGATGCTGATTCGCGCCACGGCCCCAACAGACACGCTGACCCTGTCGCGCAACTACCTGCACAACGGCGTGTATATCCTTCATGGCGAGAAGGATGACAACGTGCCGGTCGGCCAGGCCCGCACGATGGTCAAGCACCTGGCCGAGTTCCACCCGGACTTCGCGTACTACGAGCGCCCCGGCGTCGGCCACTGGTGGGATGTTTCCAAAGGACCCGGCACCGACTGCGTGGACTGGCCGCCGATGTTCGACTTCTTCAAGCGGCACACATCCCCCGAACGCCACGCCGTTCGCCACGTGGAGTTTGCTACCGCCAGCCCAGGTGTGTCGGCGCGGTGTCACTGGGTTGGCATCGAGGCACAGGTTCACGCAATGAAGCCCAGCAAGGTTGACATCCGCCTGGACACGAAGGCACGCAAGTTCTCCGGCACGACGGAGAATGTCGCCCGGCTCGCCGTGCACTTGGCGGACTTGAGCAAACAGCAATGGCGCGAGGAGAAGGACGAGAAGGTCGACGCCACTCCGCTGCCGCCCGGCGAGCCTTTGACGGTGGAGCTTGACGGGCAACTCGTCGAAGGCATCCCCTGGCCGGCGGATGAACTGCGAATCTGGCTCACGCGCGAAGGCGGCAAGTGGTCCGCCGCCGGCGCGCCGTCGCCGTCGGTGAAAGGCCCACACCGCTGTGGTCCTTTCAAAGACGCCTTTCGCAATCGTCTCATGTTCGTCGTCGGCACGCAGGGCACGGGCGAGGAGAACGCCTGGGCCGCCGCCAAGGCCCGCTACGATGCGGAGACCTTCCGATATCGGGGCAACGGCTCGGTCGATGTCCTGGCGGACATGGCCTTCGATCCGGCGAAGGAGCCCGATCGCAACGTGATCCTGTACGGCAACGCCGACACGAACGCCGCCTGGGCAGCCCTGTTGGGTGACAGCCCGGTCCAGGTCGGACGCGGGGCGGTGCGCATCGGCGAGCGCGAGCTGTGCGGCGACGACCTGGCGTGTTTGTTTCTCCGTCCGCGGCCGGGCAGCGATCGCGCGTCGGTCGGCGTCGTGTCGGGTACCGGGCCCGTCGGGATGCGCCTGACCGACCGCCTGCCCTGTTTTGTTAGCGGCGTTGCGTATCCCGATTGCATCGTGCTGTCGCCGGACGTGCTGACCAAGGGCACCGGTGGTATCCGCGCGGCGGGCTTCTTCGGCAGCGACTGGAGCGTGGTGTCAGGCGAGTTCGCAACGAGCGATTAGAACGTCCCGGTCCTTGCCCGTGGCACCGCCGCCAAAGGCCGCGAGAATGCAGTCCCGCCGGAGCGGACAGGCCCGCCGCGCCGGACAGGCGCGGCACGTATGCCACAGTCCTGCGATAGGCTCCACGAAGCTCCCGGGGTCGGCGCGTCATCCAAAACGAACGCAGCGCACACCGGTTGGACTTCGGCCCAGAGCAGCTGACGATTGAGTGGGGCGGTTGTGTGCCCCATGCTATCTGAAAGAAAGAGTGGGAGGCCGTCGTGTAATGGACTCCCACGCTTTGCTTCGCAACGGTGCGTGTCTAGAGCAGTTAACGAATGAATGTAGCGTCGGGGCTTGTCCCCGGCGCCCGCTTCGGTAGCATTTCACAGCGCCGCCCACAAGGGGCGACGCTACATTCAAAC
>JAFGQA010000488.1 GCA_016935885.1 Phycisphaerae bacterium
AATAACATGATCGATTGCGCCGCTTGGCCGGCCTGCCGGCTTGCCGTTTGGCGGATCAACCGCTTAAGTTGTTTCTGCGCGGCTCCTAACGCCCCACGGGATGTCGCCGGCCCGCCCGGCGCAGGCACGGCTCGAGGCTGCGAGTGGGCCGGTCGGAACCAGATTCCACGATGCTTCGCCGTTGCCGGCCGCGTGCTGATCGGCGACGGTGATCGCCTACGAAGGTGTATCGCCCTGTTGAGGTTTCTCCCGTGGCTTCTCCTCCGTCTTCTGTTCTGCCTTCTCCTCCACCTCCTGTCTTGGCGGTTGGGGCTTCGAGGTCGTCTCTTGGCTCCTCCTTCTCTTCTGCTCCTCTCGCTCCTTGATGGAACTGACGGCGACCCTGTCCTTTGTGGTCATCTCCAGGTTCATGATCGACGGCTGTCCCCCGCTCATCTTCGCTTCAATCTTCAAGGAGGCATCCTGGACCTGCTCCACGAACTGGCCGAGTTCCACGTCGAAGGTGGCTGTTCCGCTGATCTGGCCGGACTGGAACCCGAATGAGAACCCCGCCCCCTCTCGCTCTTTGGGCTCGCCGATTTTGGTCACGGTGGCCTGATAAGACACAGAGGCCTGTCGCCGACCTTCCTTCTCGCTGACGCTGTCCAGCTTGACCTTGTAGGCGTAATGCAAATCACCAAGCTGCGGATCGGGCTGCAGGTAGGATTTCTCCCAGGTCTCGCCGACCTTCACCTCCTTGTTGGGATAGATCACGTAACGCGAGTGGCCCCACGTGCTCTTGTAGCCCTCGTCGGTCATGCCCGGCATGAACATGCCCCACAGTTCGTTACCGGCGGCATCCTTCTCGACCTTCTCGACGATCGCCGCCATGCCGCTGAATGACTTGGCGGCGTAGTCTTTGTCCAGGACGAGCGTCACAGTCGTGCCCATCATGGGCCGGAACAACGCCGCGACCGCACTGTTCTGCGCTTCGTCCTTGAGGTCGGTGTCGTACGAGATCGGGCCAACCCTGGCCGTCTTGCCGACGAATGCCCTGCGATCGAAAGTCAATTGAAGGTGGGTCTCACCATCCTTCACCGATTGCACTTCCTGGATCATGCCCATGATCTGGCGTGCATCCACCAGCACCGTTGTGTGTTCAGCGATCTGGCCGCCGGGGATCTCCTGTTTGACGTCCCCGGTCCTCTCGATGTAGCAGGTCTGCCCGGGCTTGAATTTCGGCTTGATCATCACCGACTGTCCGGCCGCCTGAATGGCCGGAAGCATCGCGATCACCGATGCGACGAGGACGAAACGACTGTGCGTACGTGTTCGATTCTTCGTAGGAACCATGTCTTTCCTTTCACTCCGCTTGTATGCAAGCCTCAACCGGGACCGGTTCCCGGCGATTCAAGGTCATCGCCATTATACGGCGCCGCTCGGCCGCGTGACATCCCGTTGGCAGACACCGTCAGCACCCGTTATCCGGAACGTGGCGAGCCGGCACTGATTGGCTCCGCTTCTCGACAAAGATGCGGATTCTCCGCGGAGTAGACGACCAGAATCCACGCTCTGGTAGGTGGCGGGAAATGACTCCTGGCCCCAACCGGAAAGGAACGGAACAATGCTTCGGACAATCAAGAATCGACTCGCTACGCTTTGCACATGCACGATGATCATCGCAGCCCCCATGTCGATGGATGGTTGCCTGCCGGAAGACGGCGTCGTGATCGGCGGCCATGGCAGTGGAGGGACATGGACCCAATCCACGGCGACCGCCACCGCGACGGCAACGCCCGACGGGGCCACGGCGTCATCGACGGCGACGACCGAGACCGTAAGCTGGTGGAACCTCCTGTTCGGCGGCGGTTTCTGGGGTGGCAGCTAAAGACCACGCGGGCCGTCACACGGAGGGCATCGCGACGGCAACACAACCGGCGGCATCCGTGAGGATTGCGGATGTCGCCGTTTTCTTATCGGCTGGCTGGCCTTCATCTGTGGGATCGACATGTCTGCCACGAATGAAGACAGTATCCTGCGGCGCGTCAGTCGTCTGCCGTCACGGCTCGTGCCGTCAGCTCGCCGTCTTGGATTCGCACGAGGATGCAGCCGTCATCCGCGGTGTTGAAGTACTGGCGATCGCCGGCGAAACGCTCGATGTCATTCGTGGTCAAGCTGCGGCGCTGGCCGGAGGAGCGGATGGCGACCCGCGGATCGACGGACGCGATGAACCGGGCGGTGTTGTGGACGACGCTCCCGTGATGCGGAAGGGCGAGGGCGTCCGCCTTGATCTCGACATCCGCCTTGGTCTCGGCGTCGGCCATGAGGGAGGCCATGCCCATCTCGGCGATATCGCCGGTCAGCAGGATGGAACGGCCCTGATAGGTGATTCGCAGCACCGTAGAGCCTTCGTTGGCGTCGATGACGGGGCGTCGGTCTGCGGCAGGTGGCCAGATTGCTTGAACGATGGCATCGCCCATGTCGTCAAATGTGTGCCGACCGTGTGTCACTTCGATGGGGATGCCCAGGCTCCGCATTTCGTTCAGGAACCGGCGGGAGGATGATCCTTCAGTGGCGAATGGCTCGAACTGGTCGTTGACGACGACGCGGCCGATGTCGATGTCCTTCGCAATCGCCTTGATGCCGCTGAAGTGGTCGAAGTTGGCATGTGAGACGAAGATGGTGTGAATCCGATCGATGCCGCGATGCTTCAGAAAGGCTGCGCCCACGGGGCCCACATCAAACGAGGAGCGCGTGCCGAAATCATAGACCAGGACCTTGTTGTCAGGCAGTTCGATGACGGTGCCGGTCCCGTTGCCCACGGCGAGCATCCAGACTTGCAGGGCACCCGGTTCCGCGCGGGCCCACCGCGGTGGGATCGCCCACCACAGGATCAGCACGAGCGCGAGCACCTTGAAGGCGTGTTTCCAGGGAATCCAGGATCGCCTGTAGACCCAGACGCCCAAGACGGCGTAGACCGCCAAGATCCAGGCCAAGCTTGGGGACCGTCCGTCCAAGATCGTCCACGGCACGCGCGCGAGCGCGTGGACAAAGCCCAACATCCCGGCGGTCAATGCACCTAGGAGCGGTCCAAAGATGGCGGAACTGGACGGGAGTAGGAGCCCCATGAGGAGTTTGATGAACCCAACACAGGTGGTGGGTGCAGCGATGAACCAAAGCAGGAAGGTTGCTACCGCACCCCAAGGGGTGAACTTGTTGAAGCAATAACAAGACAGGGGCGTGACGACGAACCACGCGGAAACCGCCAGAAGCCAGAACTGCACAAGCCAGTACAAGGGTCCGGATAGCTTCCCAGTAGGGCCCGGGCCAGGCTGGCGACCGATTTGCATCAAGGACACGAAGTATGCCCCCCGGTCAAAGAACCAAGCTACAACGGGCCATCGCGTCTTTTTGGCGATGAACTTCGCGCACATCTCGGCGAGCGCCGGTTGAAAGCAAGCGAGCGCAAGCACGGCCAGGAAACTGAACTGAAACGCTGGACGAAACCAGTCCATCGGGTCCCTTATCAGAAGGATGACTGCGGACAATGCCAGCGAATTGACCAGGTTGGAGCCCGCGCCGCGGTACACACCAATGCACCAGACAATGGCAATGAGGGCGGCCCGCATAATCGATGGCCGAGGCTCAACGCACAACAGCAAGAGGACGAGCACGGTAACGACAAATATAGTCCTCTTTCTGTAATAGACGCCGAGCAACCGCAGCACCATCCACACCACGAAGGCCAGCCAGCCGACGTGCATACCGCTGGCGGCGAGGAAGTGGGCGTTGCCGGTGCGCACGAAGGCCTCGTTCATGGCGCGCGAGACCGCGCTGCGTTCGCCGAGGACCATGGCCGTCATGACGCCGGCGCCGGGGTCACCCGCCTCGAAGGCGTCATCCAGGAGATAGCCGCGCAGTCTTGCCCGCACCCTGTTCCGGATGCCCTGCCATCCGCCGGTGACGGCCTTGGCGACGACCACTACCGACTCGACGTGATCGCAGGACATGCCCACCAGCAGGCCGTTGCGTCGTTGGTGCAGGGCCCAGTCATAGGCGCCGGGGTTCTGTGGGCCGGCCGGTCTGTAGAGCCAGCCCGTCGTTTGGACTGTATCTCCGACGTGCAGTGATAGGAGCGGGCCCCGGACGACGACGGCGACCTTGCCGCTGACGGGAATGGGGTCGTGCTGCCCGGCCACCTGCGTGGCCTCCAGGACGAGGCGGGTCTTGGGGCCCACGGGATAGGGCCTTGGCACGCCGGGCTCCGGCTCGGTGATCCTCGGCGGCAGAAGGACGCGCCCCTGGAGTTGGGCCAGGATCGGCTCGTCGTCGGTGAAGAAGACGATGTGGTCGTCGGCGAGCCAACGGTCCGCGATGGCGTGGCGCAATGAGCCGAGCCCCATCGCGGCAATCACGAGGGCGATGAAACTGGTCCAGACGGCCACGGGCCGTACGCGGCTCGCGGCGGGCAGGGCGACGGTTCCATAGATGAATGGCAGCACGCCGATCCCAAGCAACAGCACAGAGCCCCACGTCGGCAGCGTCAGGATATCGTCAGCAACGATGCCAAGGATGATGCCGACGGCAACGGGCAGCAGCGGCGCTGGGGGTTTGGGCCTCGTCGGCGGGGGGATGCCGGGTTGGATGTCTTCGAGGGTCATCCGTGGATGAGGGGCTCGAATGCCCGATAGACTGCCAGGAGCGCCAATTGGGCGACCTGTCCCGCGGCGAAAAGAGACTGGCGCGTCTGGCCGGCTCCGCGTCGAGCCATGGCGACGGAGACCACGTAGGTCACTGCAAACACCAGCATGGAGATGACGACGCCAATGAATCGGTTGTCCGCGCGGCTGAAGTAGATCGTGGTGAGGACAAGGGGCAGGATCGTCTGGCGGAGCAACCGTGTGGGCCGCATGGCCAGACCAAGGGCGGCGGTCTGGTCGTCGGTATGTCGGGCCGTCTTGCCAACCGTCGCGGCGACCAGAATGCCCCACCGTCCCCAAAGGGGCGCCAGGATCAGTGGCCGGAAGATCGGCCGGGGGTATATGAAGCTGAAGTAGTGTCGCCAGTCCGATTGAGAAGGCCACCATGTCGGCGCGTCGGAGATGCTCAGAACGAGCACCCACTGGGACAAAACCGTCAGGGCCAGGACAAGCGTTCCGATCGGGGAGAGCGGCGTCATCGGATCGTGATCCGGCTGCCGTGGGCGAAGCCCGGTCAGGAGGTGGACTGTTCTTGCCAAGCCCAGGACGAGGAAGGGACCCGTCAGAAGGCATTCCATCAGGATGATGGTGAGCGCGGGCACGACGCGCGTGTTGCCTGTCTCGCCGAACACGCGCCAACTCGAGCGGAAGGCACCGGCCCAAAGCAGA
This sequence comes from Phycisphaerae bacterium, assembly GCA_016935885.1. The sequence goes on from JAFGQA010000488.1 coordinate 5,349, forward strand.
CCGATGAGGAGCCCGATCGGCACGATCCACGGCACGGCCCGGGCGAAGGCGTTCGCGTCGGTTGGGACGCGGCGAAACCCGAGGGGCAACAGATACCGCAGGGCGTGGCCCAGGCCGCGCAGGCGGGACGGCGACGTCGGCGCGTCGATCATCCCGGGCACGTCCTGACGCGTTTCGGGCGTGCCCCGCACCGTGGGCGAGCTGGTCGTGCCGGCATCATCCTGCGGGCCTTCTGCTTGCGTGGATTCGGGCTCGGGCGTCATGGCTTGCTGTTGACCAATCGGACCGGCACTGCGTCGGGCGTCCTCTCGCGCCAGGCGTCTGCGGTCCCGCTTGCTCAGTGTATACCACGGTTTGCTCGCACGGGACAGCGGTGCTGAGCGCCCTTCGTGTATTCGGGGCCGGCAGGGGGCAGACCAACGACAAACGCAAAGCAGGCGTTCGAGGCGGAACTGCGCCTGACTGGCTTACCGAGAAGGGTGGAAACTGTCTGGAAAGCTACGCCTCGCTGAGAGGATCAAGGGGCCGGAGGTTATGCGGCACCCGTGCCAGAAGCCCTTTCTGTACACGCCCTTACAGGCCGAGGATGTTCTGAATGATGATGTTTGCCGCGTCAATCAAGACGGTGTTCACCAGCGACTGCAACTCGAAGCTCAGGGCGCTGGCAAAATCGGGGTAACATGCCGTTGTCTGGAAAACCGGCAACGCGGCCATGGCGAGCAGGAGTGCCTTGCCCCAGCGGCCCCAGCGGCCCCAGCGAATGTTGCAGCGCTTCCGAATTCCACCGGATCGTGTTCGTCGTCGCATCGCCGAGCGTCTCCTAGATCAAGCCTAGCAGATTGTTGAATAACGTCCAGGTGAACGATTGAACGGCGACCGCCGCGGTGAACAGCATGTTCTCGCCGAGTACCTGCTTGAACGCATCTTCCGGCAGACAGCCGACGGCGTAGCTGAGAAAAAGGACCGGTAACAATTGCCCAAAACGTGCGTAATTCCATCGGGATCTTTTCATGGCTCAGCCAACGCCTCCGATCGCGCCTTCTGTCTCAACCCACGTCGAGCCCGGACGTATGTTACCGGCTTTCCGCGGATCAGGCGAGCCAGCCTGACAGGTTCTCGAAGACCGCCTTGACCACTGGCTGAGACGTTGTCGTCCCGGCGTCCTGTAGCGAGAGGAAGAAGGCGTTGATGACGCTGGTGATGAGGCCCGTCAGTGAGGTCTGAACGCCGCCGAGCACGGCGTCCCTTACCTCCGGGTCACAGCCGGTCAGGTTGAATTGCAGGGCCAATCCGCCAGCCAGCAGAGGGGCCCAAAGCTTGACGGTCAGCCACCGGGATACGCGACGCCGCTTCATTTGGATCTCCTTTGGTGTTCGCCACGGCCAGGGCCATGGGTTACCCGGCGAGGATGCTTCAGCCTGTGGAGGCACGCGAGGGGACCTCGGTACCACCGGCTGCTGGGCAGCGAGACACCGGCTCTGTCGCTGGTGCCAGACGTCTTGTGCCAGCCCGCGTCGCCAGATGCCGCGGCACCGTGCGACCCGCGCGAGGGCTTCCTCGCAGTATGTGTTTACACATCGGGTATTATTGGAGTTGCGGTTTAGTTAACAGATCACCGGGCCTTTGCCGCTCGGCCCCACGGAGCATGTCTGAAAAAAAGGGATGCTGACAGGTCCTCAAACCACGCGTGCCACGTGTGAAGGCGCAACGGCTGCCGGCTGTTTTCGACCAGGAACCGGCCGTAGGTTGGGGCCCCGCGATCTGCGGTCAGCGGATGGGGAGCGCGTCGCGCAGGAATCGCCGACTGGCACGCGCTGTATTCTCTGTCCGAGCAGGCACAGCACCTCATAAGGGATCGTGCCGAGCTGGCGAGCGATAGCCGGCACCGAATTGGGGCGATCTGGTTTGTCGTCGATCAGGACGACCTCCGCGCCCGGCATTAGCGGCGGCAGGTCCGTTAAGTCCACAGCCAACTGGTCCATGCTGACGCGGCCGATGACGGGTGCGTCGCCCACCGCCGTGCCGACGGTCGCTGAGTTGGACAAGGACCGGAGGTAGCCGTCGCAATAGCCGATCGGCACGATGCCGAGCCGGGTCGGACGTGGCGTCGTGAAGGTCTGGCCGTAGCCGACACAGTGGCCGGCGGGCAGGTCCTTGACGAGGGTCAGGTGGGAGACGAGCCGCAGAATCGGCCTCAGGTCGAGTCGGTCGGCCATGTGATCGGCCGGCACGTGGCCGTACAGGACCAAACCCGGCCGCACCATGTCGAGGTGGCTTTCTGGCATCGTGATGGTGGCGGCGCTGTTGGCGAAGTGCCGGATGACGCCGCCGCGTGCGGAGTGGCCGCAATCCTCCCCGAGCCGAAGCGGGTCAGGCCATAGTCGGCTTACGACGCCATTCATGGTCGCCAGTTGCTTCTCGGCCAGGTCCCGCTCCTCGGAATCCGCCGTGGCAAAGTGCGAGTAGATGCCGACAAGCCGCAGGGTGCCCGCGCCGCGGACGGATTCGACGAGGTCGGCAATCGCGTCGGGCAGCGCTCCCATTCGGCCCATGCCCGTGTCAACCTTGATGTGTACGTCGATCGGGGATTGCAGGTCCATCCTGGCGAGGGTCTTGATCGTGTCCCGGTCCGTGATGGTCAGGGTCAGCTTGTGTTTGACGATTGCCCGAAGGCGCTCCCGCCGCTCGCGTTCGTCGACCACGGTCAGGACGTTGCCCAGCATCAGGATGGGCGAGTGCCAGTTGGCAGATCGCAGTTCGAGGGCCTCGTGTAAGGTTGCCACGGCGGCGTAATCCGCGCCCGCGGCCTGCAGCGCCGGCGCGACGATCCTGATGCCGTGGCCGTAGGCGTCGGCTTTGAGGACCGCACATATCCTGACGCCCGGCCGACACATGCGGCGAAGCACACGGTAATTGTGTACCAAGCGGTCGATGTTGATCTGTGCAATCAGGTCGGAGTGCATCCGTGCGGCTCTCAGCTATCGGCCATCAGCGGTCAGCCGCGCCGTCCCTGGTGAGAGTTGAAGGCTGATGGCTGACAGCTATGTGCAGTATAGCCATCCATCGGCAGGAAGGAAAAGGGAGCCCGCCCGGATCATTCGCTGGGCAGCACGCAGGGACCGCGGACACGTGGTAGCTGATCGATGAAGGCCGATGGTCGGCAGCCAAGAGCTCTTAAAACTCCTGCCTGCGGAAGCTGCGGATGCCCACGCGCATGGCGAGCAACGTGGTGCCCAGGTTGAGCAACACGATGGCGGCGAACAGGGTCCCCCCGAAGGCGTCCAACGCGTCCAGCCTCTTTGCACCGGCCATCTGGTAACAGATGCCGCCGAACAGGCCGACGCTGCACGTAACCAAGCCGACAGACGCGATCAGGTTCACGGTGCCGCCCAGCCCCGAGGCGATGCGGCTCGAGTTGGTCTCTCTGTAGTCTGGTAGGCGCGCTCCCAACCCGACAGCTAGGCCACACAAGGCGGCGCACGTGGCGAAGGTGCCGCAGACCTGGACGAGGCCCAGCGTGAATGGCAGTTCCAGGGCCCAAATGGACAAAAGCGTCACGCTCATCGCGGCGGTGCCCGTCACGGTGAGGGCGTACAGGAACTTGGCCCACATGACGCTGTTGAGCGACAGGGGCCACAGGCCGACGAGCCACATCTGCTTGCCCTCGAGGGACATCATGGGAAAGACGAAGCGGCTGGTGAATGTGGAAAGGATCAACGTGATCGCGCCATAGTTCAGGAAACAGATCAAGGCCTGCCAGGGGATGTTGAAGCCGTCGGGGCGGGCCCGGGGCAGGTAGGCCAGGTACAGGCCCAGGAGCCCAAAGAGGATGGCGAGCTGCGACCACTGGACCGGGTCGCGAAGAAAGTCGCGAACATCCTTCAAGATCAGCATCCGCATCTTCCTGGGCAAGTAGAAGAAGGCGATACGGGTGAGCCAGCGTGAGGCCCAGCCGCTTCGCGTCCTGGTGCGATGAGGGGCGTCGTGGGCCCTGCCAAATGCGATCAGGAACTTGCGGCCGGCGATGTTGACAGCGAGCCAACTAAGGAACATCGCGGTGGAGACCGTGACGGCCAGATAGAAGGCGGCATCGCCGGGTTCGTCCTCGACGGCCTTCTGAATGGCGTTGGCGGCCCAGGTTGATGGTAGCAGCGCGGCTTTCAGGTATCCGAATTCCGCCAGGAAGCCCTGGATCCATTCGCTTGAGCGGGTCGCGGAGGCCGCCCACAGCCGCCCCCACCAGACGACGACCAACACGATGGCCACGCCGCCGGCGTAGAACAAGGCTCGCCTCGCCAGGCGCGGCAACCATAGGGCCACGGCCAGTGCCGCCAGCAGGCCGAGCGCTCCGGGAATCGGGACGAATCCCAGGAAGGCGATCACGAAGGTAAGATAGAAATGCCACGACAGTCCTTGGACCTGGCCGATGGCAAGCATCAACGGGACACCCAGCAGCAGCAGCGACCAGCTCGAGAAGAACAGCGACTCGATGTACATGACGGTGACGATGTCTCGCGGCGCGTGCGGCGTGGCCATTAGGAAAGATGGCTCGTCGTGGTTGAACAACGCTCCGTAGGCCAACACCGCCGTCGAGAACGCCAGCAGGATGGTCATCGCCACGAAGAAGATGGGAAACACGTAGGGAACGGCGACTTCCGACCGTTCAAACCGGTGCATGAATAGAAACGCGCTGTCAAAGATGGCGTAAAGGGCGCCCCAGATCGCCGCGACGAACATGATCACCAGCAGCAGGCGCAGCGGCGATTCGTTGATCAACTGTCCCATGCGATTCCGCAGGAGCGTGAGCTTCAGGCGCAGGAGCAGGCTGAGCCCCGGTGTCGCGATCGTTAACCTGGAATCCTCGATCGTCAATCGTCGGCCCCCAACTCGCATCTCATGACGCGTGTCTCGTCTGCACCGGAGAGCTAACAACTAACAGCTGGGAGCTAACAGCTAAGAGCGAGCTAACAGCTTCTAACGTTGCCGATTCTGCACGCTTCACGGACGCCGCTTGAAACCGTGGGGGCCGCCAAACGGCAAGCCAGTCCCCAATCCCCAATCCCCAATCCCCAATCGTCAATCCCCAATCGTCAATCCCCAACCGTCAATCCCCAATCGTCAATCGCCGATGGTTCTCAGGGTCGGTCAACTCCAGGAAGATGTCCTCCAGCCGGTGTTCCCGTGCCGCCTTGGCGCGCAGTTCGGCCAGCGTACCGCACGCGATGATCCGTCCCTGGTTGATAATGGCAATCCGATCGGCGATGCTCTCGGCCACGTCCAGCGTGTGCGTCGACATGAACACGGTTCGTCCGGCATCGGCGCGCTCGCGCAGCAGCGCCTTGACCGTGTGCACCGTCCGCGGGTCCAGGCCGACCATCGGCTCGTCGACGACCAGGACGTCAGGGTCGTGCAGCAGTGCCGCCGCCAAGACCGTCCGCTGCTTCATACCGTGCGAATAACCTTCGGCGAGTTGGTCGGCGAACTCGGCCACCTGTAGGCGACTCATGTAGTAATCGGCTCGCTCCTCCGCCACCTCCGGATCGAGCGAATACATCTGCCCGACGAATCGCAGGAACTCACGCGCCGACAGCTTCTCGTACAAGAACGGTTGGTCGGGTACGTACGCCAGCTTGGACTTGGCGATCTGACCATTCTCGCTGGTCATGCGATGTCCGCAAACCGTAATCGTGCCGACGTCCGGCACGAGCAGGCCGGTGATCATCTTGATCGTGGTCGTCTTGCCCGCCCCGTTGGGACCGAGGAACGCAAAGACCTCTCCGGCGCTCAACGACAACGTGATGTCGTCGACCGCCCGCGTTCGGCCGTAGCACTTGGTCACGTTTTCGAGGTGTATCGACATCTAGAAACTAGAGACCAGAAACTAGAGACTGCGGACCGAGAAACAACGCAACAGCTAACAACTAACAGCCAACAGCTAACAGCTACTCATCTTGACGCACCATCCTTCTGCACGCTTCACGAACGAGGCCTTACGCCTGCGGCCCCCTTCACGGCTGCGTGTTCTCACCGGTCGTCGCGTGCATTGTCTTCTGATCGTTCATGACTGAGGCCACCGCGGTCAGACGGGCGTCTCGATCAAACGGTTCATCCATCAGCACCAATCGCCCCAGCAGTGGTATCTGCACTTCCTGCCGGAGCACCCGGCCGGAATCGTCCGCCCAAGCGACCGTGCCGTCCGTCTCGATGCGATAACACGCTACTTCGCCGCCTTGATGATCGATGGCTTCCCGTCGGGTGACGGTCACCAACTGCATCTTGAGCTTCGGGCTCTGCCCGCACAGCAACGAAAACGGATCCAGAAGCCGAATCCGCCAACGCTGGCCGACGTGCAGGTCCTTCAGGTGGCAAAACGGCCGCAAGGTCTCGGCAAGGCACTCCGACAAGCGTCCGTCCAGCGAGACCCTCTTCTCGTCCCTACCGAATGACGTCGTGCACGCGAAATCAGGCCCGCACCGCTCGCCAACCACCTGGATTGGCATCCTGGCCCCTTCGAGCTGGAACCTGAACTGGTCCAGAACGCCGTCCGGCCGATAGACCAGCTTCGTGTCGAAGATCATGGGCTCCTGCACGGGCAACATGTTGGCGATCGCCCGGAGGTCGAGGATGGTCGTGCTGCGTATGGTCGTGATGTTTGGCGTCGGCGTGGTCGTGACCCACGATGTGCCGAACCTGACGCCGCTTCCGTTGTAGATCGCGGCCTGGAATGCACCTTCAGTCACGATCTGGCTGGGGACTTCCCGGGCGGTCCAGAACGGCACGACATCCCGCCGGATCAGAGCGGTCATCGCCACCACCCAGGCCACGATAACAACGGCTCCGAAGACACGGTTCATGTTTCCGATCCCCGATGCCCCTCGGTCATCCCCACTCTCCTGGCCACTGTCAATTCTATGGAATTGTCTCCCATTGGGTCAAACGGAGCGAGCCGGGGGTTCTCACCTGGGTAGGGCCGGGTCCGTGACACTTCCGGCGGCATTCGATTCTGGGTGCCACGGGCGGCTTGTCCGCCCGTGCGGTCTCTCCGGTGGGCGCGTG
>JAFGQA010000489.1 GCA_016935885.1 Phycisphaerae bacterium
CATGCCGTGGGTGCTCCCGCGCGTTCCCGGCCCGGACGCCGGGCGTGTGGCCAACTGCCTCTCGATCCTTTCGCGATGGAAGATCCTCGACAATCTGCGTCGAAGTCTTGCGCCGGTCGGGCTGATTGCTTTTCTCTTGATGGGATGGGTCCTGCCGGGGCCACCCCTTTTCTATACCCTCCTCGCCGTCGGGATCATCGTCAGCCCAGTGTTGTTCGCGGGGACCATCGAACTCCTGCACAAATCGCCAGACATCCCGACTGCTCTGCACCTGCGAGGAGTGACCGTCTCGGCGGGAAGACAGCTCGCTCAGGCCGCTGTCACGCTCGTCTGTCTGCCGTACGACGCCTTCGTCAGCCTCGACGCGATCGCCCGCGCTGGCGTACGCGTGCTCTTCACGCGACGGAGACTCCTGGAGTGGCAGACCGCCGGCGACGCCGAGCGGAACGGCCACTCCGGTCTGACGGGGGTGTGCGTATCGATGTGGGTCGGGCCGGCCATGGCGCTCTTCGCCGCGGCGATGGTGTGGCTCGCGCGCCCCGAGACCCTGCACACCGCGGGGCCCATTCTGGGGCTCTGGCTTCTGTCTCCCGTTGTGGCGTGGTGGTTGAGCCGCCCGATCACCTCTCGCCGATCGCGACTGAAGACCGAAGACCATGCGTTCCTCCGGATGGCCGCCCGCCGCACCTGGCGCTTCTTCGAGACCTTCGTGGGGCCCGCGGACCACTATCTTCCGCCGGACAACTACCAGGAGCATCCTACGACGGCCGTTGCCCACCGCACATCGCCCACCAACATGGGTCTTTCGTTGCTGGCCAATCTCGCCGCGCATGACTTTGGTTACATCTCCACCAGGCAGCTTGTCGATCGCACCTCCAAGATGTTCGCAACCATGGGTGAGCTCGACCGGCACCGCGGGCACTTCTACAACTGGTATGACACGCGTACCCTTAGTCCGCTGCCTCCGCTCTATGTGTCATCCGTAGACAGCGGCAATCTCGGCGGCCATCTGCTCACCCTGAGTCCAGGGCTGCTGGAGTTGGCCGACATGAAGATCGTTCCCCTGCGGACGTTTGAGGGGCTCACGGACACGCTTCGGGTCCTCCTGGACGTGGCGCGCGGCCAGTCTGTTCAGCCCGAAGGGCCGCCTCCGACCACGACTCCGCCGGAGACTGTCATTCGTTTGGAGCAACTGGAGGAGGAATTGCAGGTCCCCCCGCGAACGCTGGCTGCCTCGCAGATCTGCCTGGAACGTCTGGCGACGGCGGGAGCGGATCTGGCGGTGACACTAAAGGCCGGTTCCGACGATGAGGTGAGGTGGTGGGCGCAGGCCTTCGAGCGCCAATGCCGCGACTTCCTGGACGACCTGCTCTTCCTCGCGCCGTGGTGCACGCTCCCGCCGCCGAGCGAACCGATGTGGCAGCGCGGATCGGTCGAGCAGGTCCAGCGCCTGAGCGATCTTCGGGCGGCCCTTCGGCTCCTGGATGAGGTTCCGACGCTGGGCGACGTCGCGAAACTCAATTCCGCGATGCTGCGGCCGATTGATGAGATCCTGGTTAGCCTGCGCGAGCAGGGGCCGGACGTTCCCTCGGCGGAGTATGCGTGGTTTACGCAACTGTGGCACTCGATTGTCGATGCCGGTCAGCGGGCCGGCGAGCGCCTGGCAGAGCTCGAGACCCTCGCCTTGCGTTGCCAGGAGATGGCGGATTTCAACTACGACTTCCTGTATGACAAGGCGCGTCACCTCTTTTCGATCGGCTACAACGTCGCCGGCCATCGCCTTGACGCCGGCTTCTACGACCTCCTGGCCTCCGAGGCGCGGCTGGGCAGCTTCGTTGCCATTGCCCAGGGCAAGCTTCCTCAAGAGCACTGGTTCAGCCTCGGACGACTCCTGACGGCCGCCGGCGGCGAACACCCCTTGCTGTCCTGGAGCGGCTCGATGTTCGAATATCTCATGCCGCTCCTGATCATGCCCACTTTCGAGCACACCTTGCTGGACCGAACGTACCGCGCCATTGTCGAGCGTCAGATCGAGTACGGCCGGCAGCGTGGAATCCCCTGGGGAATCTCCGAGTCGGGATACAACGCCACCGACGCTCGCCTCATCTACCAGTACCGGACATTCGGCGTGCCGGGACTCGGGCTTGGGCGAGGACTGACCGACAATCTGGTCGTCGCGCCGTACGCCAGCATCCTGGCGCTGATGGTCGCGCCGGAGAGAGCTTGCGCCAATCTGCGCCGCCTGGCAAAGGACGGGCTGCTCGGTGCCCACGGTTTCTACGAAGCGGTCGATTTCACTCCGTCACGTGTTCCTCGCGATCAACACAGCGTGATCGTTCGTTCATTCATGGCTCACCACCAGGGAATGAGCCTTTTGTCGATGGCCTACCTCCTGCTCGATCGTCCCATGCAGCGTCGTTTCCAGTCCGACCCGCTGTTTCGGGCTACGGAGCTGTTGCTGCAGGAGCGCGTCCCCAAGGCGGCCCCGTTCTTCCCGCACGACAGCGAGGCAACAGGATCTCGGTGGATTCCGCGAGGAGCCGAAGAGATCTTTCGCGTCTTCACCAATCCCCACACCGCAGCGCCCGAGGCCCATCTCCTGTCCAACGGCCGGTATCACGTCATGGCGAGCGCTGCCGGCGGTGGCTACAGCCGATGGCAGGACCTGGCTATCACGCGCTGGCAGGAAGATCCCACTCGTGACTGCTGGGGGGCGTTCTGCTACCTCCGCGATCTGGACAGGGGAGAGTTCTGGTCCGCTGCATACCAGCCGACCCTCAGGCGGAGCGAGGCATACGAAGCCGTTTTTTCCCAGGCCCAGGTGGAGTTCCGCCGCCGCGACGATGACGTTGAAACGCACACCGAGATCACCGTCTCGCCGGAGGATGACATCGAGCTGCGCCGTATCAGCATCACGAACCGAGGGAACGTACGGCGGGCGATTGAACTGACCAGCTATGCCGAGGTCGTCCTGGCATCTCCGGCCGCAGATGCAACGCACCCCGCCTTCAGTAAGCTGTTCGTCCAGACGGAAATCGTGCATTCACGCCAGGCGATTCTCTGCACGCGCCGTCCTCGCTCGAGCGGGGAGCACCCGCCGTGGATGTTTCATCTGGCGGTGCTCGAGGGCTCGGCGACCGGCGACACCTCGTACGAGACGGATCGCTGCGAATTCGTCGGGCGCGGCCGGAGCCTCGCGGATCCCGCGGCGATGCACGTGTCGAAGCTTTCCAATCGCGAAGGTTCGGTCCTCGATCCGATCGTCTCGATCCGCCGCGCCGTTGCCGTTGAACCCGACGAGACGATCCGAATCGACTTCGTCACCGGCGTGGCTGATACCCGCGAGGCCGCGATAGCACTGATCGAGAAGTACCAGGATCGAAGGATGATGGCCCGTGTCTTCGATCTCGCGTGGACGCACAGCCAGGTCGTTCTGCGCCAGCTCGGCGCCGCGGAGACGGACGCACAACTCTACGGGCGGCTTGCGGGGGCCATCCTTTATGGCAACCCGCGCCGCCGTGCCCCGAGCGGCCTTATCGCCCGAAACCGGCGGGGACAGTCCGGCCTGTGGGGCTACGGAATCTCCGGCGATCTTCCTATCGTTCTGCTGTGTATCGGTGATCAGTCCAATATCGAGCTCGTGAAACAGCTCGCTCAAGCCCATGCTTATTGGCGGACGAAGGGCCTCACCGTCGACCTGGTTATCCTGAACGAAGATCAATCGGGATATCGCCAGCCTCTTCAGGACCAGATCATGGGTCTGATCGCGGCCGGGGCCGAGGCCCATCCGATCGACCGCCCGGGCGGCATTTTCATCCGACGCAGCGACCAGATCTCCGACGAAGACAAGATTCTGATACAGGCCGTCGCTCGCGTGGTCATTACCGATACAGCCGGCACTCTCGCCGAACAAGTTGAGCGTCGCGACCGTGCGGAAATCGCCGTTCCCGAGTTCATCCCCACCCGTGCGCGCCGCCCCAAAGTTCCGCGTAAAACCAAAACGTCCGAGGGAAACCTGGCCTTCTTCAACGGCCTGGGCGGATTCTCGCGCGACGGCCGCGAATACATCATTACCACTACGGCCGACAGCGTGACCCCTGCCCCATGGGTAAACGTTCTGGCCAGCCACGAGTTCGGCACCGTCGTGACCGAAAACGGGAGTGCCTATACGTGGGCTGAGAACGCCCACGAGTTTCGTCTGACACCCTGGCACAACGACCCTGTCAGCGACGTCAGCGGTGAAGCGTTCTACATCCGCGACGATGAGACCGGCTACTTCTGGTCGCCCGCACCGCTCCCCGCACGTGGGCCCATGCCGTATACCACACGTCATGGGTTCGGCTACAGCGTCTTCGAATACGCCGAAAACGGCGTCTCCTCTGAGATGTGGACGTATGTCGCCACCGATGCCCCAGTGAAGCTCTACCGCTTCAGGATCCGCAATTCGTCCGGTCGGGCCCGCCGCCTGTCGGTGACCGGCCTCGTCGAATGGGTTCTGGGCGAGCAGCGGTCGAAAAACGCAATGCATATTGTCACCGAAATGGATGCCCAGACCGGAGCGGTCCTGGCGTGGAACCCTTACAACAGCGAGTTTCCGAAACGTGTCGCCTTCTTCGCCGTCAGCGAATCGCAGCGTACTGCAACCGCTGACCGCACCGAATTCCTCGGCCGAAACGGGACGCCCGCCAACCCCGCCGCCATGGGCCGTGCCGAGCTATCGGGCAGGGTCGGACCGGCCCTCGATCCCTGCGCAGCCATACACACCGCGTTCGAACTGGATGACGGCTGCGAGCGCGAGGTTGTCTTCATTTTGGGTGCCGCCCGCGATGCCGCCACGGTGCGCAACCTCATTGGCCGTTTCTGTGATACCACCGGGGCGCGCCAAGCCTTGGAGGGCGTGTGGGACTACTGGAGTCGCACGCTCGGCGCGGTCCACGTGGAGACGCCCGATCCGGCCGTAAATTTCATGGTCAACGGCTGGCTGCTCTACCAGACGCTGGCCTGCCGCATCTCGGCGAGGAGCGGGTTCTACCAGTCAGGCGGCGCGATCGGTTTCCGGGACCAGCTCCAGGACGTGATGGCCCTGGTCCATACTGAACCACGCCTGATCCGTGAGCATTTGCTTCGCTGTGCGGCCCACCAGTTTCGCGAAGGAGATGTACAACATTGGTGGCACCCGCCGCTGGACCGCGGTGTCCGCACGCGCATCTCGGATGACTACCTGTGGCTGCCTTACGCCGTTTGCCGCTACGTCTCGTGCACGGGCGACAGCGGGGTACTGGACGAGCGTGTTCGTTTTCTGGAAGGCCGCCCCGTCAGGCCGGACGAGGAGAGCTATTATGACCTGCCTGTGCGATTGGAGGAAGCTGCAACGCTCTACGAACACTGCGTTCGCGCGATCGACAACGGGTTGAAGTTCGGCGAACGGGGCCTGCCGCTCATGGGTTGCGGCGACTGGAATGACGGTATGAATCTCGTCGGCGAACACGGCAAGGGGGAGAGCGTGTGGCTGGCCTTCTTCCTGTACGATGTGCTGAGACAGTTCACAGAGATCGCACGGCGGCACGAGGACGTCGCCTTCGCCGAACGTTGTGAGGCCCAGGTGGACATGCTCCGCCGGAGCATCGAGCAACAAGGCTGGGATGGGCAGTGGTACCGGCGCGCGTACTTCGACAACGGCGAACCGCTCGGTTCTGCCACGAATCCCGAGTGTCAGATCGATTCGCTCCCGCAAAGCTGGTCGGTCCTCTCTGGTGCCGCGGACCCGGTTCGCTCGCGAGCCGCGTTGGATGCCGTCAACGACCACCTTGTCCGCCGTGACGCCGGGCTTGTCCAACTCCTGGATCCGCCGTTCGACAGGTCCCATCTGGAGCCGGGCTACATCAAGGGCTACAGCCCGGGCGTGCGCGAGAACGGCGGCCAG
>JAFGQA010000490.1 GCA_016935885.1 Phycisphaerae bacterium
CAGACGGGCGGCTTGACGAGTCCGGCTCTTCCGCATGGGGGCCGGCTTTGCCGGCCGGGGCAAGGGCTCCGCACGTTTGCATCACCCAGCGCGTTGACTTCACCCATGAGCCCCGAACCCGTGGCCTGCTGCCGAGTGGACAGAAGACTTTCTGTCCAAGCCCGTAGGGCCGCAAAACGGCGGAAGCGGCGGCGGGGGGGCAGCCGACGATTCCGCCGTTTTGCGGTGCGGGTGTGCGCCGGAAAGGATCAACGTTGCATAATGAATTCATTATGCGATGTTGATCCGGTGGCCCGCGCGTAGTGCGGGCCATTCCGGCGCGCTCCCGCACGGCTCGGCAGCAGGCCACGGGTTCGGGGCGGCGTTCGCATCACCCATCACCGTTGCCTCACCGATTGCGGAGCCCGCACTACATGATAGAGGGACTACCTCATGGGCGCGCCGGGCGGCGCGGGGGTAACAGGGCGCGAGAGCGCCCGGGGATATTGCAGGACGGGTGCCAGTTTTACTGGCGACCGGCCTGCGGGGAGGCCGCGGGGGCGGCCTGGGGTATAGGGGGGCAGCGTGTGTGCGGACAGGCTCCTCCGGTTTACCGGCAGCGCTTGGAAGCTCGGCTTCGATGCGCTGAGCCTGGCCGCACGCTCGCTGCCGGGGTACAGTAAACGAGTACGGCGGCCGGTGAGCGCGGCGTTCGCTGAATACCTGGAAGCGATCGCCGCGTTGACCGGATCGCCGTTCCGCTGGGGCGCGTTGGCGTGGCGGGTGCGGGGTGAGGGGGTCTTCTTCGCTGCCGCCATGACAACGCGGGGGATAGTAGCGCAGGGAAAAACGTGTTGACGTTACCGGCCAACGTCGATGCGGGCGAACCGCGTACGCATCGAGCGTGACAGGTTCCCTGGCGCGCTCGATGGCCTTGGGGAGTCGGGCAACGCGCGTCGGCAGTACCGATAACGGTCGCGCGCGGGATGAGCATGAACCGTGACGGGTTCCCCGGCGCGGTTCATGCGTACGGGGCGAGGCGCGTAGCGCCGAGGATGGGAAGCGCGTTGCTTCATTGTGGCCGTTGGACATCACCGACCCGGGAGCGGTTGGCGCGGCCCGTGCCGGCCCGGAGTTTACTCCGGGCCGATGCAGCACGGGCCGTGATCAACCGCGGTGGCAGGGGGATAGCGCGCGGCGGCGAGTGCCGTAGGCACGAGCATGCCGGGCACATGGGGACGGGATGGCCCGTCTGGATTACCTGGCTCGTTGGCGTGGGATCGTAGCGACGCCGCGAAGCGGCGGAGGTTGCCGGGCGCGTCGGTTCATCGAAGACGTTGCACATCGCCGACCACGTAGCGCCTGGCGCGGGACGTGCCCGCGCGTAGCGCGAAGCACGGCCCGTGATCAGGCGCGGCGCACGCAGGATAGCGGCAAGCGAGCGTGCGCAGCGCGCGAGCACCGTAGACCGACCACGCCGCGGCAGCGGCGTGGGTCGGTCGGGGCAGTGCCGTCGTCGTGACCGGTGAGCCGGGGATAGTAGCCGTCGCGGCGACAGCCGCGACGGCTACGTGATGACATGGTGTTCATTCGGACTACCTGGACGTCTGGTCACGGTATGGTGGTTGTCCAGTAGTCCGCCATAAGGGTCATGAGGTCCTGGGCTAATGATGCGGCGACTACCTGAAGTCTTGGGAACTCGTGTTCGCGTACTCGCTTGTATCCATCTGAGGTTGCAATGATCTTTTCGGATGCGTAACGAGTCTTGTCCCAGTTGGAACTGGTGCAACTCGCAATGATTCGACCTGTTTGCACTTCTTTGGCTACAGCTCGGAACTCGTAGCCGTGCAAAGCATTGGGCGCACGTCGGACAAGGATCTCTGCGATGATATCGGCCTTCTCTGAGAGTGCATCCATCTCGATCTTTTTCGCTTGTTCGGTCTGAGGGCTCTCTTGTGCAGCCGCCATGAGACGAACAATAACTGCACGATCGACAACGGACGCTCCTGCTCCCAGGAACGGCTGTAAAAAGCCGTTTTCAAAGTCCCACATCCACGCTTCCGCAGGTTGGGCGCGTTGCGGATCTGTGCCAACATATTGCTGCGGAGAGACCATGATTTCGCCCGAGTCCTTCTTGGATTCAGGAGTATCGCCAGTCGTATCTGTTGTGCGGCGGCCAGTGACGACGAGGCGGTTCTGCGTATGCCATTCCCTGACATCATCACTGAGAGCGCGATTGAAGAAAATGGCGATCCTGGGCTGATTTGCACGAGCGTACGCTTGGCGGAAGGTGGCGGGAACGGCTGTAGTGACTGGCGTTGCCGGCGCTTCTGCTGCTGTGACTTGTGGTAGGGGCAACGTTTCCGCCACACCGATAGGAGGCGTCTGAACTGGTGGGGCAAGGACTGCCGGGGGGATAGCTCCAGGTGGTGTTGGCATCTCGGAGATGCACCCGCAGACCGAGAGCAACGCGGCAAGGAGAACGACGTGAATAAGTCTGGTCATTTCAACGGCCCTCCCGGATTTCGATGAAGTAATATGCAGGTTCATGGACCTTGGTTGACATCTCTTTGTATGTCGTGATTGAGTTCGGCTGAAGGTGGATTCGCTGCCATGCTGTCGGGCCCTCAACCGGCGCTTGGCCTGTATCGTAGAACTGAACGCGGCCCTCGACCTGCAAAGGGTAGTCGGTTCGGTTGCGAAGTTGTGTCCAGACTTCGAGTGTTCCTGTTGGGGTACGCTTGGCGCCGCTTCCCTGGACAGCGATTTTCTTGGCGATCGAGTCATCGAGGAGACTGACGTTGTTCAGACGTGCCTGTGTGTTTGGGTGCGAGATGTGGATGGGCGGATGTGAGCCTTCGCGGAGCGCACAGCCTTGACAGAGTGCGATCAAAGCGGAGAGGGCGAGAAGCGAGACGTGTTTCATGAGCGTTTCCTCCATGAGTTGAGTTTTCAATCCGGTGACCTCATCCAGACGATTGCGGGGCGAGGATTTCCGACCTGAACAGTTGTCGATTTGGCGAGACTTGGCAAAGAAGCACCAGCGCTGCTGAGGTATTGGAATGTGACGCGATGTGTGCCCGGGGTGCAGTTCAGTGACACCACATGGACTGCATCGGGCAGTCCCTGCCAGTAGCGGGTATCCGCATGGGGTTTGGCATTCATGGCCATCAAACCGCAAAAGGCACCAGCAACCGCAAACCCCCCGCCGATAGCCTGAAGGTTGCCGACATCTTTGCTGTGGTGGACGAAGGAAGACGCGAGCATCGAGGCTTCTCCCACGGTAGAGAGGACTGAATGTTCGTCCGTGCGCTGCTGACGAAACAGCACTTTCCCTTCCAAAATACGATCAACCATACGTCCGCCACGAGTGCAGGCCTGCATATAAATATCTTCGATTGGGTAAAGCTTGAGCGATGAGTTCTGGTCGATAACGGCCTGGACCTGGGTGTCCGAGAACGCCTTTCCGCGGCGATAGACAAGTTCTGCATGGCCGACGCCATCCGCGAGTTTGCGGGGTGATGTCCCGGTTTCTCCAACAATAAGAACATTGTGCTCACGTGTAGGTTTGGGGCAGTCGGGCCGCAGTCTGTACAGTTCCTTCCACGTGTCTTCGGCGGCGTCAAAATCCCCCAACTGCAACGAAGCCCACATTTCGAGGTAAAGCATGAGGGCAAAGTCACAGCGATGCTGCTCCTCTTCCGCGAAGGCATCTTGAAGGATGCCGCCGCGGAAACAGGCGCGCGCATTTTCGATGTCTCCATTTTGCAGGTAGAGCATCCCACGGTAATAGTAGGCCATGACCCTTTCATAGGGCTCGCCTTTGAATATCTTGCAGCCTTCCTCATGCCAGAGACTGCGAGCCTGTCTTGCCGCTTCGTTTGGCCCGTACACGGACTCAATGGCCGCGATTGCGTCATCGAGGGGCGAGACGGCCTGACCGCAAGTATTCCGGTCCAGAGCACTCGTCGCCTGCTCCATGCGAGTAAGCACGAAGTTCCTCTGAGAGTCCGAGACACGATACGGCTGCACCCGCCCGGCGGATGTTTGTTGGTAGTTTGTGGTGGTACAGCCCGTCCCGAGAACGAGCAGACTTGCTGAGGCGCTTGCGATGACTCTTGGAAAAGGTCTCATCTGTAAATCAGATCTTCGGTGGCTGCCTTCTGGTATTCGTACATGCCTCCCCAGACGATCTCTTGACTGGTTAGATCGATCATCTCGAATGTGATTTGGTGGTAGCGGGTGCGTTGTCCGGAAGACGGATCAACTGTCGAGAGAGCCTTGATGGAACCGGCTAGTCTGTAGTTTGCAGACGTAGGACGAGCCGTCTGGCCGGTCACGACGCCTTCCTGGCGGAGTGACTGTTCGTGTTCTGTCATATCGGCAGCATGCCGAGCAAGAAAGACCATGCGACCTTGTGATGCACGCAGCAACTCGATTCTCAGTCGATCAACAATCAGATTCTTGTTGATGGGCTGGTGGCCCTCGTTTTTGAAGAATGCTGCGTCCAGGATCACTTTCGGCGGCGGCGAAGCGTTGGCCAAGCGAGGATTCGCAAGCATATCGCGCATCATCCGATCCGTCATGCTAACGATATCCTGTGATCCGATGCCGACTCCCTGTTTTCCGGCCGGCGTTGTATGGTCAACATAGCTCGATGGCCGTCCAGGAGTGTTGTCTACGACGGGCGTTGCACATCCTGTGAACAGCAAAGCCATGCCGACGAACGCAAGCATGACGGCTAGCGGGACCGCACTCTGTATTTTCATAGCGTGAACTACCTCCGAGCGTTTTGTATTGCCTTGAGATATCTCTTCTGCAGATCCGGGTAGATCTCGGACGTGAGTTTGAAGACGTTGTTGTAGTCCTTGCGGGACGAGTGCCGTGCATAGATGTAGACGGCGAGATCGTCGACGCTGTTAAAGGAGAGGTCGCTTGTGGACTTGATGTAATCCCATCCGCCCGCGGAATCGATGGCGATCTTCCGACCGATGCTCTTGCCCGCTGCATCTCCGAGCATCCCGCCAATAAACGGAACCTGCTTCAAGGCTTGTGAGCCTGCATAAGCACCAACTGTGCCGCCAACGGCAGATCCGAACCTGGCGGCAACACCCTTATCGACCCATTCGGCCACGGTGTTATCGGATGTAAAGGGACACATGTACTTGCCGGAGTTCCCTTGGATAGGACTCGGAACACGTACTTCCGTGGGCTTGGGAACGGTCATGCATCCTGTGGCAAGGATGGCAATGACAATGACACTGAGCAGACACCGACACGCTTGCAGGGATCTCTTCATGCGACCTTCCTCCTCCTTTTTTGGGGTTGTCGGACTCGTACCACTTCGGCGAGAGATGGGCAAGATGTTTCTGATGGAATGTCACGCATCGTCTGTAGACCGAAAGTCTGAATTGACAGAGGTTGGATGCCGTCATTATGGACGAAAGCGGCATCAAACAAGCGTTTGGGAAGGCGGTCCGAAAATTCCGCGACGGGCTGGGGGTGTCTCAAGAAGAACTCGCGGAACTGGCGGACTTGCACCGCACTTACATCAGCGACATCGAACGAGGTGACCGGAATATCAGCTTGGTGAATATTGTTCGGTTGGCGCAGGCGCTCAAGGTCACGCCTGGGGATCTGCTCGGACCATTGGGCTCGATTCGCTTTACCAAGCGTCGGAACATCCGTTGACGGTCCCACCTCGCCTTCAGGCTTGGCTTGTTGTGGCACACATCTGTCGGTCATTCGTTTCATTGCGCGTCGAGTATGGAGCGGACAAGATAGAGATAGTCAAGCCGGGATTCGTCTGTATCTGTTCGCCCTTCGTATCATGGCGGTGTCCGGGCGTTGGTGGCGGTCGGGGGGCAGGAGTATCCGCTTCCCGAGCGTGCGCTTGAACGCCGGCAGACCGCCGTCGAGTTTCAGGGTCACGAGTTGTAGCTCCTTCTCCGGGTTGGGCCGCATCACGTATTCCTCATCAAGATAGATCAACCCGTTGTCAAAGGCGCGGTGATACGTGGGGGAAAGCGCGATTCCGTTGCGCACGTCGTCGGTCGTGTCCTCGGCTTGAACCGGCAGGATGTGGGCGGCGTCAACGAGCTTGAGTTGCATGCGGGTAACGGCGCAACGCTGGGTGTACGCGCAGAGAACCTGCTGACGGAAGCTCGCCGCCCTGGCCCACCGGTTGACTTCCGAGACGATTCTCTGCCGCTTGGGGGTCAGCTTGGTCATTTCCTTCTTGGTGATCGTTTCAAGGGCGGATGCCTTGGCGAGCAGTCTGGACACGGCGGCGCTCTTGCCGAGACGGTGAAGCTCCTGTGCGTTCGCCATGTAGTTCACGATCTGGTCGGGACGGATGGCGACGGCGATCTCCTGGTTGTTCTTCCGGTCGAACGCAAGGCCGTCGTCGAGGGCCTTGTGAAGTGTGGTGATGTCGATCTGAACGGACGGGGAACCCGTCGTGAAGGTCTGGTGCCGAGCAAGATCGAACCCGGCGAACGTCTTCGTGTTCGGCTCGTAGCCGAGAAGCAACGTGTAGCCGGTCGGATTCAAGGGTAACGGGGATTCGACCGTCGTCATCTGGATACGGTACTCGTCGGGAAGACTCGGCCTGCCGCCGTGCGTGAGCGTCCACGCGTAAACCCATACGCTGACGCCTCCGGCTTCGGTCTGAACGATGAAGCGGCGGGGATGCTGACGCGGGGGAGAGACAAGGATTCCGGGAGCGCCGGCTTCTTCGCAGGCATCGAGTATCGCGGTCACAAGCTGGTCGGGGCTGATTGCCGGCATGGTCTATCTCGCTTTCTTTGTCGTTCGTTTCTTTGTCGCTCGACCCGTTGCCTTCTTCTTGGTTGCCTTGGGCTTCGCCGGGGTCTTCTTCTTGGGCGTGTTTTTCCGGGTCTTGTACTTCGCGCGGGGATCGCGTGCGGGCGTTGGGGCGTCTCCGCTTGAGGCGTCGGGATACTGAGCCTTGGACCGGATACGGCGTGTCTCTCCCCCGTCGTCCGGCAGGGCGTCGTCTTCCAGCCGGTTCCACATGGCCGCCGGGTGATGGATCGTGTAGGCGATCTCCTTGGTGTGCTTGCCCTGGGGTAGATCGGGGAACAGGGTTTCATCCTGATGCTGGCCGTTGTTGAACCGGCCCAGCGCGCCCGCGAGATATTCTTCGAGCATGTCGCAACAGATCCAGTTTCGCTTGAGCCGTTCGGCAACTTCGCCGGTGACGCAGCTGCCGGCAAACGGATCGAGAACCAAGTCGCCCGGGTCGGTCAGCATGCGGATGAAGAACTCCGGCACTTCGCTGGGGAACCGGGCGGGATGCTGGGGCAGGTCGTGCTCCTTGCAGTAACGCAGATAGTAGGAGTTGCTTTCCGTGTTCGGGATGGCGAGTAGATTCGGGGGGATGGCGGCGCGATTGTCGGTGGTGAATTTCGTGCTGATGTCGTGCCCGCTCGGTCGTTTCTTGGCGGTGTAACCGTTCTTGAGAAGGCTCTTCATCGAGTCGCTGTACGGCACGAGCACGCGCCGATTGCTGGCCTTCGGCCAAGGGGTCTTGGAAAGCCACCAGATACAGTTGACGGCATCCTTGACTCGGACGCGTCGGACCGTCACCCACTCGGCCGGGGTCGGGAGCTTGGACGGACTCCACCAGAAGATTTCCTGGGCGAGGTGGAAGCCAAGATCCCGGCACAGCATGATGAGTAGCTCAAAGTGGTAGAGGCTCCGGGTCGGCATCCCGCGATTCCACACGCCGCCGATGTCGATCACAAGGGAACCGTGTTCCTTCAACACGCGGAAGAACTCGAGTCCGAACGGATGGAACCAGTTGACGTAGTTCTCGGAATCGACGTTGCCGTATGACTTCTTCCTGACCAGCCCGAAAGGGGGGCTGGTCATGATGAGATCGACAGAGGCATCGGCCACCTCGGACCGCATGAAGTCGAGGGATTCCACACAGTACATGCTCCCCCGCTTGGTCTTGAAGTATGCCTCTGGTTTCTTGCCGGTTGTCATCGGATTCACGCGTTGTTGACCTTTTGGCGTTCGAGCATGGCGTCGATGACCTGCATGATAGCCTTTCGGTCCTTCGTGGGAAGCGATTCCAGCTCCTTCAGCTTGCGGCGGAGACGGGCATCGACCGACCGACCGTCCTCCGGGAGGGCCTCGACCCCGAGCAGTACGTCTGTTGTCACGCTGAGCACGGAGGCGATCTTCGGGAGCAGTTCGGACGGGGGGCGCTGGGTGGCGCGCTCGTAGTACGAGATGACCCGTTGAGAGACCCCGATGGCGTCGCCGAGTTCAGTCTGAGTAAATCCGCGTTCCTTGCGTATCCGGGCGAGGCGTTCCCCGAAGGCTTCCTCGGCCGGTTCTGCGTTCTTCTGCGCCATGATTGTGACACTCCATGCTGTTGCGATCATGGCCATTATACGGGCACCTCCGCTCCGGGCATTTTCTTGTTGCATCCGATATACCAGAATCGTATATTCAAGATGTTGGTATTTTCAATAGAAATCTTCCTTGACGGGGGGATTTCTGAAACAGAGCGGCCGGCCGCTGTATCCGGCAAGACACTGGCGACCGGCCTGACAACGCGAGCCGAAGCTCGGTTGCTGTCTGAACATACCATTTCGGCCTGCGGGCCGCAATGTGCGTCAGCTGGTTTCCCCGCCTTGGCTCCGGGAGGAAGGCAGGATGAAACGGCACAGTCTCAGCCAGGACCCACGGACCGGGAGGTACTTCACCCGCATTCAGGTCGATGGGGTGCGGAAGAAGTTTTTCTTCGGCACGAACCGCCGGAAGGCGGAGCAGGATCTCCGGGAGCTTGAGCAGAACATCGAGACGGGCGAGAAGTCTTTCGCGGCGATCGCGAACGTGAACGTAGACAAGAGCGTCGCGGCGGACATCACGATTGAGGAACTGGTGACGCGGTACCTGGAATGGGTCAAGGGGAATCGGGCATGGGGCACGTGGAACACCAAGCGCACGATGATTCAGCCGTTCCTCGACCGGTACGGGGATTGTCTGGTGTCGGACATCAACCATTCGACCCTGGCGAACTATTACGCCTGGGTGCGGAAGTACCGCGGCCGGAGCGCGAACGGTGGCAACCATCATATGCGCGAGGTCAAGACGGCGCTTCGCTGGGGCGAAGACATGGACGTCTGCATTTGCCCGGTGCGCCGGTTCCCGATGCTGCGGGAAGCGCCGGCAAAGACGAAGAAGTTCTCGGATGACGAGCTGCCGAAGCTGTTGGACCGGGCTCTGCCGGATTTCCGGGATATGCTGTTGTTCGGGTTGCTCACGGGGCTGCGCCCGCAGGAACTGCGGGGGCTGCGGTGCGAGCACGTGCGGCCGATCAATGACCGGCTGTGCGTGGTGTTGGAGTACCACAAGACATCGAAGACCATGCACGTGCCCGCGCCGCGCGTGGTTCCCCTCTCGCCGCAGGCGGCGGAGATCGCCGAGCGGCAGATGGCGAAGCATCCGCGCGCGTCGCATATCTTCCTGAACGATGACGGCAAGCCGTACAAGGCGGGCGGCTTCCGGCAGCGGCTCAAGCGTCTGTGCGCGCGGTGCGGGTTCGAGCAGCGCCCGCCCTATGCCTTGAGGCACTATTTCGGAACGAAACAGGCCGGGCTGGGATTGAATCAGGCGATACTGGCGCAGGTGATGGGGCACACAACGCCGATCACAACTATGCGCTACGTGGCCAAGGTTCCGGCGTACCAGCAGCAGGCCATGGACGCGATGGAAGCCGGGTTGTCGGCGGTGCTCGCGTCGGAGAAGTCCGAGCCGAAGGCCGGGCGGGAAGCGCCGAAGGTGATTCCTCTGGCAATCGCGGCGGGAGAGTAGAGACGAAACGGAACGGAACGGGAGACGGAAAGAGGAACGGCGGCCCTCGGGCCGCCGTTCCAGCGTCAAGATGGTGGGCGATAGAGGACTTGAACCTCCGACTTCCACCATGTCAAGGTGGCGCTCTAGCCAACTGAGCTAATCGCCCGTTTCAATGTCTTCGATGCAAAAGCGGTGCAGCAGTGGTCCCCGACTGGTCCGCGATTCAGTGCCTCTGAATTCTCCTCGTCGAAGCCTCTCTGCGTAAGTCCCTTCTATTCAAAGCCTTCCTTCTCTGCCCTCTCCCCGCCCCGCCAGCGCTGAGCGTTAGCATGTCAAGCAAGCGCTCTAGCCAACTGAGCTAATCGCCCAAGTAGAGAACCGGAACAGACTATAGGCGGCCGGTGTTCCGGTGTC
>JAFGQA010000491.1 GCA_016935885.1 Phycisphaerae bacterium
GCCAGTGTGTATGCCCCACGCGCCCACCGGAGAGACCGCACGGGCGGACAAGCCGCCCGTGGCACCCAGAATCGAATGCCGCCGTAACTGTCATGGACCTTCCTCGGATTGCGGTCCGTAGGCTTTTTGAGGATTCAGATGGGTTGTGGTAGTCTTCCAGGGCGGCAATCTGGAGAAACTGAAGCTCCTGCCCCGAGGCGCCGGCCATCGTGATCGTCATCATCGACAACTACGACTCGTTCACCTACAACCTCGTGCAGCGCCTGGGCGAGATCGGCCTCGATCAGCCGGCACTCAGGCACGACGTCGTCGTCCATCGCAACGACGCAGTGACGGTAGACCAGATCGCCGAGGCCAAGCCCACGCACCTGATCATCTCCCCGGGGCCCTGCACGCCCCGTGAAGGCGGCATCAGCAACGACGCCGTCAGACGTTTTTGCGGGATGATCCCCGTCTTTGGCGTCTGCCTGGGCCATCAGTGCATCGCCTATGCCTTCGGGGCGACCGTCACGCGGGCCGACCGCGTCATGCACGGCAAGACAAGCGAGATCCACCACGACGGCAAGACGATCTTCGCCGGGCTCCCAAACCCGTTTACCGCGACGCGATACCATTCGTTGACGGTCGTCCGGGATACCCTCAGCGAGGATTTCGAGGTCTCCGCCTGGACCGATCAGGACGAGTGCATGGCCATCCGCCACCGCCACGCCCCCTTGGAAGGCGTACAGTTCCACCCGGAGAGCTTCCTGACCACCGAAGGCACACGGCTACTGTCGAACTTCTTGAAGCTGTAGGATAATCGTGAAGCCGGTGCGTGGGCAATCCGTAGCGCCTCGCGCCGCCCAGCCAACCGGGCCGAGCGCGCACCCAGACCATGCGGTACCGCCGTCCCGGCTGTGTCACGGGGTTTGGCGCCGGCGCCACAGGAGTTTCAGCACGCCCTCTAATCTACATCGCAAAGTAGTTGGTCATCGGGTCCGAGAGCGCCCGACCCAGCGCGCCGGCTTGTGTCAAGCCGGTCTTTCCGTCGGGGGGCTCTTGGGGCTCCACCAAGACGACCTTGCGCCACAGGGCTAAATGTACCCGAGATCCTGGAGCCGCTGCTTGATGATTGCCTCCTCCTCGGGCGTGTAGCCAGCGGGCGGCGTCTCGGGAAGGTAGCCGAGAATCTGGAGCGTCTTCACGATCTTCCTGACGCCGTCCTCGGGCGCCTCCGTGTCGGTGTTAAGCAGCACCTCCGGCTTGAGCGGTTCTTCGTACGGTGCATTGATGCCGGCAACGTATCGGACTTCGCCGCGCTCGGCCCGGCCGAACAAGTCGCTCTTGTCACGACGATGAAGGACCTCCATCGGGCAGCGACAATGCACCTCGATGAATCGGGCGACCTCCCCGCGAATCTGATCGCGAACGTTGCGGTAGGGCGAGACCGCCGCCACGATCGCGATGACGCCGTTGCGATTCAGCATTCTGCATTCATAGGCAAGTCGTTTGAGGTTGGTCTCGATCTCGTCCCGCGAGAAACCCAGCGAACGGTTGAGCTCCTGACGGATGCGGCCGGAGTCCAGGACCTCGCACGAATGCCCCCGGTGTGTCAGGTAGTCCTTCAGCATGAACGCCAGCGTGCTCTTGCCCGAGCCGGTGATGCCGGTAAACCAAACTGTGAAGCCTCCATCGGGCATGTCCACCTCCCTACGGTAACGTAATAGGCAAGCCGATCGCCGGCCAATAAAACACCATCAGTCCAATCATCACCGCCAGGGCCAGGACGGTGAGCAAGACGCCATACTTGGGCACTTCCTTCATGCCGTAATACCCGGAGGCGAAACAGATCGCGTGAGGCGGCGAGCTGATTGGCAGCACAAACGCCAAGCCGGAGGCGATCGCCACCGCGTACGTCATGGCCATCGGGTGCACGTGCGGCGTTGTTGCCTCGCACAGGGCGAAACCGACGGGCAGCAGAGCGGCCACCGCCGCCGCGTTGCTGATGCCCGCGCTCAGCGCGATTGACAACGCCGCCATCAGGATGAGCAGCAACGTGGGGTCAATCTCACCCTTCGGGATCACGTATTGAACGAGGCATAGCATGGCGTGTGTGTCTTGCAGCGACGCCCCGAGCGCCACGGCGCCTCCGTACATCACAACCACACCCCAGTTGACGTAAGCCTGCGTCTCCTGCCACCTGACGATGCCCAACGCCGAAAGCGCCACCGCGGAGGCAATGGCGATCACCGCGATGTCGATCCGGTGCCCCACGAAAATCCAGCAAAGGATGGTCAGCACGGCCACAATCGCCAGGCGCCGTTCGCGAGAGGACATCGGCCCCAGTGCGCTGACGCGCTGGTTGAGCATCTTCGTGGCCCTTGTGATGTCCGTCACCTCAGACCGGATGCAGTAGCGGAGGACCAGCACGCCCAGTGCCGTCATCACAACCACAAGCGGCATCGAGACCTTCATCCACGCGATGAAGCTGATCGAATACTCAGGCTCGCCAGATGCCTTCCGGAAGGTGTCGCGCAACAACTCGACGGCCAACGGGGCCCGGGCCCCGCCGAGAAACGTGCCACACCCGCCGATCACGGCGCCCCAGGCCAAGCCGAAGAACAGGGCCTTGGCATACCCGCTGCGGCCTTTCTCCAGACCGAGGCAGTCGGCGATTTCCAGCACGATCGGAAACATCATCGCCGCCACGGCGTGCTCCGGCATCCACAAGGCGAGGAATGCCGCCGAGCAAGTGACGCCCGCCACCAGCAGCGCCGGCCGGCGGTCGAAGCGCTTCAGGAGCATGAGTGTGAGGCGTTTGGACAAGCCCGTGCGGATCATGGCCGCCGCCAGCAGGAAGACACCGATAATGAAGAAGACCGCGCTATTCCCGAAATAGGCAAACGCCTGTTTGGGCTCGACGATGCCAAGGAGAGGGAGCAACGCGATGGCCAGAAGGCCGGTTGACGCGAGCGGGATCAGGTTCGTCAACCAGAGGGCCAGACACAACACGAACACTGCCAGGGCGGACTGCGGAGCTCGCTCGGGAACGTAACAGGCCGCATAGGTGGGATGATCCTTGAGTTGGTGATACGGAAGTCCGGTGTCAGGGTGGATAGGCACGACCCACGCCGGGCCAAGAAGCAGAACGACAACAACGACCAGGGCGCCGGCGAGAGTGGCATACCGGGCCAGGTGCAAAGGCGGAATTCCAATGGGGCCCCTTGTCATCTTGCGGGGATTGTCGCTGTGTGACGCGGCCTCCGCAACTTGTGTCGAGGTGTAGCAGAAGATCCCCGCTGGAAGTGGGTGCGAGGAAGGATTCTCGCACGAGTGGTCCTCTCGTAAGCAAGCAGGTCACGGTTGTGCGCCATCGCCGTTGCGTTGGCCGTCCGGAGGCGGTTGGATTGATTCGGACTCGGCGTGGCTCGATTCGGACTCGACTTCGACGAGGCTCGCGCGGTACTGGTCAGCCTTGGCAGATTCCCCCAAGGCCTCATAGAGCACCACGAGATCTTCCAGCACGCCGCAAGCCTGCTTCCCATGCCTGCCAAACTGTGCCACAAGCACCGGGTAGCTCTTAGTGAGGAGTGGCTCCGCTTCCTTATAGCGGTGCTGCCCGATGAAACACCGTCCCAGCAGGCTTTGGGCCTCGGCCATGCGGGCGTATCCCTTGGGCGGCAGTGCATTCCAAATGTCCAGGGATTCGCGCAGCACGCGCTCAGCTTCGTTGAGATGTCTTTGCTTGATGAGCACGCGGCCAAGCAGCGTCAGCTTCGCGGCGTGTACCTGCTGGTTATCGGGTGGCGTAGCCCGCTCGATCTCGATGGCCTCGCGCAGGAGCATCTCGGCGGTGGCGTACTGCCCCTCGCCTTCGAGGCTTCCCGCCGACGCGTAGAAGCGGTTTGCCCTGTTCAAGGCGGCGGTCCGGTTGGCCTGGAATTGCGACTGCCTCGACCAGGTTGCCAGCAGGGCTGTGGTGGCGGCAATGGCGAAGAGCAGGAAGACGACGCTGGCAACTCGTGATCCGTGCCGAACGAAGAATCTGGACAGGAGGTACGTGAAAGTCGGCGGGCGGGCCATGATCGGCCGCCCATCGAGATACCGACCTATGTCCTCCGCCATCGTGGCAGCGCTGGGATACCGTCTCGATGGCTCCTTCTCGAGCGCCTTAAGAACGATGGCGTCGAGCTCGCGGCTCACGGAGCGTTTGACCGAACTGGGCTTGGGAGGCTTCTGCTCGCAGATGACCGTCTTGGCGTCGTATTGGCTGACCCGGTAGGGCAGTTCGCCGGTCACCAGCTCGTAGAGGATGACACCCAGCGAATACACGTCGGTCGCCGCGGTAACCTCCCGACCGGAGACCTGCTCCGGGCTGGCGTACTCCGGGGTCATCGGGCGCAGACCCGGATGGGTCCCGGCGGACGGTTTGGAGCCGCCGCCGGAGGTCCGCTCGCCGTCGCTTTTCAGGAGCTTGGCGATTCCGAAGTCGAGGAGCTTGGCGACGGGTCGCCCCGCCCCCGCTGGCTCGACGTCATCGCTCGCCACCAGGATGTTGCTCGGTTTCAGGTCTCGATGTGCGACGAACTTGCTGTGAGCGTGATGCACGGCTAGGCAGACGGTCCGGAGCAACTCCAGCCTCTCCCTGACGCCTAGCCCGTGCTCGTCGCAGTACTCGGTGATGGGCCGCCCCTGGATATACTCCATGACCAGATACGGCAGTCCGTCGTCAGTCGTGCCGCCATCGATGAGCCCGGCGATATTGGGATGATCGAGGTTGGCAAGGTGCTGGCGCTCGTCCCTGAACCGTCGGATGATGTGCCGCCGCAGGGCGGGGTCGGCATCGATGCCTCGCCTGATGAGTTTAATGGCGGCCTGCTTTTCGTAATGACCATCCGCACGATCTGCCAGAAAGACGTCGCCCATGCCGCCGACGGCGATTCGCTTTGTAAGACGCCACGGACCGATCCGCGTGCCGTTCATGGATTCGTCGCCATCGATGCGTACGTCGCCATCGGGCGATTCGACGTCGGGGATTGGAGATGGGGGATTGGAGATGACGGGCTGCTCCATGAAGTCCTTTGTATGCTCGCCTGCCTCCAGCAAGGACTCGACCTCCTCTTGAAGAGCCGTATCGCCGCCGCAGGCGGAAGTCAAAAACGCCTTCCTCTCACACGGTTCGCGATCAATCGCCGCGTGGAAAAGCCGTTCGATCTGTTCGGTTCGGTCGGAGCTCAATGCCGTTCGTCCTTCGTCATTTCACGATAGAGCCAGGCCTTTGCAAACACCCAGTCACGTTTGACGGTCGCGACCGATTTTCCTAGCGCCTCGGCGGCCTGCTCCAGCGTAAGGCCCGCGAAGTACCGGAGCTTGACCAGCGTGCACTTCTCGCTGTGCCGGGGACTCTGCTCCAGCTTCGCCAAGGCCTGATCCAGGGCCTCCAGGTCCGCGGAGAGCCCTTCGGATATGTTGGGCATCTGTGCGACGCGGCTGTCCTCATCGATGGAGACGCTCTCCATCTTGCCCTGCCTCTTCTTCGCCCTTGCGCGACGCGCGTGATCGACCAGGATGCGCCGCATGGCCTCGGCGGCGGCACCAAAGAAGTCGGCCCGACTCCGCCACCGCGGCTGCTTCTCACCGCACAGGCGGAGGTAGGCTTCATGGACAAGCGCTGTCGGCTGGAGCGTGTGCCGACGTCGCTCGTTGCGCATCCTGCGAGCCGCCAACCGACGCAGCTCCGCGTATACGGCGGCGAGAAGTGCATCCCAGGCACTCTCGTCACCTGCACTCACGGCTGCGAGCAGCTTGGTCACGTCTTTGGGCCCGCTCGTCACGCGAGGATCTCCGCAAGAAAACTGCGATTTCTTAAGCCCTTCCTGTGTGCTCTTGCGCATTATTATTATAGCGAGTGCATGGATTGGGGGGGAGACACTCAGTGCGGCTCGGAAGCAGCTAAGTCTTTGTTATTCTGGAGGTTAGCAATGAGCTTTGCAAACGTACAAATGAAGCGGACGCCGCGAGGATTCACGCTCATCGAGCTACTGGTCGTGATTGCGATTATCGCGGTCCTGATCAGCATCCTGCTCCCCGCCCTATCGGCGGCCCGGGTTGAGGGGCAGAAGCTGAAGTGCAACTCGAACCTGCGCGTCATCGCCCAGACGGCCATCGAGTACGCGAGCGACGATCCGACCTCGATCTTGGGACCAATCCACCCGCAGGTCCAGAATTTCACCTCTGGCTGTGGCTATGCGGAGTACGGCGGCGGCCCGGGGACCATGCCCTACGTGGGTTGGGACGAGGAGTTCGACCCCCGGACGCGGCCGTTCAACCACATCATTTATGGCAAGAACGGCGTTGTGTCGAACACGGCCCCCGGCGACATCGGCCAGTTCGAGGTCTACCAATGCCCCGGCGAGGAGTACGGCTGGCAGGAGTGGCCGGGGTTCGGCTCCGATCCCAGGGAGACGGAGAATCCGTACTTCAAGGGCAACGGCACGGCGTTTCGGATGAATAACCTGGCGTACACGAACGGCGCGGTGGTGGGGATCTTCGGCCGACCGGTGAACCGCATCCCCCAAACCGGGATTACGCTCGGGTTTTTCGAGTCCCGGGTGTACGAGACGCTGTTCACCAACGAGGTGTGGGGGTCGCTCCAACCTGGTGAGTTGACCAGCTACCATCGCAAGCTTGGCTTCTTCAGCACCAACTACGCGGACGGCCATGCACAGATTGTGGATTTCGGCGAGGGGACCTACTATGAGCGCAGCCCCGACCTCGGGGGCTATGATGCGCGCGGCACCTGGGGGCGCATGGATTGCATGCCCGAGCCGGTGCTGTTCCCCCACCATGGGGGGGGGTGAGCGTAAGAAGCGGGACAATTGCATGTGGCAAGCCCTTAGCAGCCCGTGGTAAAAGGGAAAACAGCGGTTCGGAGAGGCCCTTCCTGAGCGTGAAAACTACCGGCGAGACGCCGGTGCCACAGTTTTGCCACGGGCTGTTAGGCGGATATCAACACTGGAATCGCAGTTGGGTGCATCGATGGCCCCACGAGGATGAAGGACTCACACGCACATGCGATAGCCCTGGGGTAGGAGGGTCTCCGCAAACAAACTCGGGTTCCTTGAGCCATTCGTGGCCGTTTCTGCGCCATATATTATGGCCAATGCACGAATTGGGGCGAGATCCCCAAGACGGCTAAGTCGTTGTTATTTTGGAGGTTATCAATGAGTTTCTCAATCGTATCAACGAGGCGAACATGGCGGGGATTCACGCTCATCGAGCTACTGGTCGTGATTGCGATCATTGCGGTCCTGATCAGCATCCTGCTCCCCGCCCTATCGGCGGCCAGGGTCGAAGGGCAGAAGCTGAAGTGCAACTCGAACCTGCGCGTCCTGGGCCAGACGGCCATCGAGTACGCAAGC
>JAFGQA010000492.1 GCA_016935885.1 Phycisphaerae bacterium
CACAGGCTGATTCTCGGGCGCCAGGCGGCGTAGGCCAGGGCACGCAGTAACTAGTTAAGTGCCAAAGTCCAGCCACTGGCAGCTTGCTGCCAGTGCGGTCTCGCACGCGATTCCTCACAAAACACTGGCGGACAAGCCGCCAGTGGCACCCGGCACCCGGTGGACAAGCCGCCAGTGGCACGCGCCCAAGGTGCCACGGACCCGCGCGGGGTCGTCTCCAGCCTTGACACGTCGCGACCTGCGGCGCCTACTGACCGTCATGAAGCGCCTGCCGTCACTTTCGATCTTCTTTCCGTGCTACAACGAGGAAGGAAACATCGAGCGCGTGACGCGTGCGGCCGTGGAGGCCGCCGGGCGTTTTGCCGACACCTACGAGGTCATCATCGTCGATGACGGCAGCAGCGACGGCACCGGGGAGATCGCCGACTGTCTCTCGTCTGAAATGCCCAATGTCCGGGCCGTGCACAACAGCCCCAATCTCGGATACGGCGGTGCCGTCGCCCGTGGCCTGCGGGAAGCGAAGATGGAGTGGATCTTCTTCACCGACGGCGACGGTCAGTTTGACACCAACGAACTGCCCAAACTCATCGATCTTCTGGACGCGTGCGATTTCGCCGTCGGCTACCGCATGGACCGCGCCGACTCCTTCATCCGCAAGCTCAATGCATACTGCTGGGGCGTGCTGGTCCGCCTGCTATTCGGGCTGAAGGTGCGCGACATCGACTGCGCGTTCAAGCTTCTGCCCAAGTCGCTCATCGACGCGATCGAGCTGCGCAGCGAGGGCGCCCTGATCAGCACCGAGCTGCTGGCCAAGGCCAAGTATCGGCGTCTGAGAATCGCCGAGGTCGGCGTCCACCACTACCCCCGCACCGCCGGGCAGCAGACGGGCGCAAACATCGGTGTGATCCTCAAGGCCTTCCGTGAGCTCCTCAGACTCCGGCGGCACATCCGCAGCGAGGGGCTGCCGAACGCAAACCCAACATCGGTCGGTGGATCACGAGCGCTCAAGGATTCGTGACGGGATTAGGGCGGCAATGGACTTTCACGCGCTTGGGAATACGTGCGTCGTCGGCTTGCAATGGGGCGACGAGGGAAAGGGCAAGATCGTCGATTTGCTGACGGAGCATTTCGACATTGTGGTGCGATACGCCGGTGGTGCTAACGCAGGCCATACGGTGCAGGTCGGCGAGGAGACGTTTGCCCTGCACCTGGTGCCCAGTGGAATCCTGCGGACAGGGGTCTTGAGCATCATCGGGCCAGGCGTGGCGGTCGATCTGGAGATCCTGAGCGGCGAGATGGATGGGCTTCGGGGGCGCGGCGTGGAGGTCGGGGGGAATCTGCTGATTTCCAGCCGCGCGCACTTGGTCATGCCCTATCACAAGAAGCAGGACCGCCTGGCCGAGGGCCGACAAGACGCCGGGGTCAGGATCGGCACGACGGCCATGGGCATCGGCCCCTGCTATGCCGACAAGATGCTGCGATCGCCGGCGTTTCGTGTCGGGGATCTGTATCGGCCGGAGGCGTTTCGGACCCGGTTGGCCGAGGTGGTGGCAGATCGCAACGCCGTGTTCTCGACCTTGTATGGTGACGGCGACCCGCTCGATGCCGATGCGATCGCCGAGGCGTGGCTGGGCTATGCCGACAGGCTGGCGGCGCATGTGGTGGACACGACCTGGACGCTGCACGAGGCCATTCTGGGCGGGAAGCGGGTCCTGCTCGAGGGGGCCCAGGGGTGCCTGCTGGACATCAACCACGGGACGTACCCGTATGTCACGAGCAGCGTGTGCACGACCGGCGGGGCGGCGGCCGGGGCGGGCGTGCCGCCGTCGACGATTCAAAGCTGCGTGGGCGTGGTCAAGGCGTACGCGACCCGTGTGGGCGGCGGGCCGTTTCCGACGGAGCTTCGTGACGCGACTGGCGATATGATCCGCGAGCAGGGCCGCGAATACGGCACGACGACGGGCCGGCCGCGTCGCTGCGGGTGGTTCGACGCCTTCGCGACGAAGTACGCGATCGAGCTCTGCGGGATCACAGAGCTGGCGGTGATGCACCTCGACACGCTCCGGGCGTTGGGCGATTTGCGGGTCTGCACGGGCTACCGCTGCCAAGGTGAGGCGCTGCGTGCGTTTCCGGCCGATGTGCACGTGCTGGCCGCGGTGGAGCCGGTTTACGAGACGCTGGCCGGTTGGGTGGCGGACATCTCGGGCGTCGGTGCGTACGAACAACTGCCGCGCGAGGCACGTTGTTATATGGATCGGTTGGAGGAGTTGCTCGGCGTGCCGATCACATTGGTGAGCGTCGGCGCGGATCGGCTGGCAACGTTGCATCGGAAAGACAAGATGGGAACGGCATAGCGAATGGCGAATGGCGAATGAGAAACCAGGCGTGACGAATGGCGAGTGAGAGAGGGTCCGTGACGCTTTGGCAGCCCGTGGTAAAAGGGCAAAACAGCGGTTCGGAAACGCCGTTCTTGACCGTGGAAACCACCGGCGAGACGCCGGTACCACAGTTTTGCCACGGGCTGGTAGTGCTGACGGGAAGATGAGCGCGTAATGACATCGGTTGGACCTTCAGATCCACAAGTCGAACTCGGCTTGCCGCCGGAGCGAATGCCCCGACATGTGGCGATCATCATGGACGGCAACGGTCGATGGGCAAAACAGCGCGGCCTCGAGCGCGTCGAGGGGCACGAGGCCGGCGCGGCGAACGTTCGTGAGATCGTAACGCACTGCGCCAGGCTGGGGATCAAGTGCCTGACCTTGTACAGCTTCAGCACGGAGAACTGGAGCCGGCCGGTCGAGGAGATCGCTCACCTGATGAAGCTGTACGTCAAGTACCTCATCAAGGAGCGCGGCGAGATCATGGAGAATGGGATCCGGTTGCTTCAGATCGGTCGCCGGGCGGGTCTGCCGGAGGAGGTCCTTCGCGAACTGGACGAGACCGCCTCGATGTCGAAGGACAACGGCGGCATGACGCTCTGCCTGGCGTTGAACTACAGCAGCCGGACGGAGTTGGTGGACGCCGTTCGGTCGATTGCCGGGCGCGTCGCGGCGGGGGAGTTGGCCCCCGAGCAGATCAGCCAGGAGACGATCACGAACGCGTTGTACACGGCGCGGATTCCTGACCCCGATCTGCTCATCCGCACGGCTGGCGAGATGCGTGTGAGCAACTTCCTGCTGTGGCAGATCAGCTATGCGGAGTTGTACGTGACGGACGTCTTCTGGCCGGACTTCCATCATGACGATTTGAACACGGCCCTGCGGGAATACGCCCGGCGAGATCGACGGTTCGGCGGGCTGCGAGGGCGGAAGGCCGGAAGCTGAAGACGGGTATTCCGAGAGCGGGAACGCCGCGAGCCGGAACGTCAAGACCCGTGGCTGAAACCTGACCGCCGACTGCCCGCGATAGAAAGGAAAACAGCGGTTCGGAAACGCCGTTCCTGATCGTGAAAACCACCGGCGAGACGCCGGTGCCACAGTTCCACCACGGGCTGATAGGCATCTGGCCTGTGGAGACAAGCGAGAGAATGCCCAGTGGATCATCCAATCCACCAGCTTTGGCGCCGGTGCCACATAGGGTTCTGAAACAGCTTCCAAGAGGCAATCTGTGATTTGCGTTGTTCTTGTTTTTGCAGCGATCCTTGCCTTGCCGGGGAGCGGAGACGATGACCGGCTGATCGGGCCTCTGCGCGAGCATTTCCTGGCCAAGACCCGATCGGAGCAAAGACGGCTTCAGAAGCAGATCCTGGCGATCGACGGGTTGACGCCCGAGAAGCTCGCCGGCGCCATTCGAGGCCTGCAACTGTGGGAGAAGCAGCCCGCCGGTGAGCAGGAGATGAGCATCCGCCTGCGCAAGGGCGAGTCGTCGGAAATCCGGATCTGTTTGTCAGTGCCCCGGGACTACGACCCGATCAAGCGATGGCCTTTGGTCATTGCGTTTCACGGCAGCGGCGGCTCGGCGCAGACGATGTTCCGGATGACGCGGCAGATGCTGGGCCATCGTGCGGAGGAGTTCATCGTTGCCGCGCCGCAGGACATTGGTCGGCTCGGGTTCACTTTGCCGGCGGATGTCGTCGGCCGGCCGCGTTATCTCGTGCGGGCGCTGCGACGGCAGTTCCACATCGATAACGACCGCGTATATCTGATGGGCTATTCACTTGGGAGTCACAACGCCTGGATGGCGGCGGTGATGCACGCGGACTGTTTCGCCGGCATCGTGCCGCTGGCGTCGCCGTTGCAGTTGGTCGGCCGGGACATGCTATACGGCGAGGTGTTGCCCAACGCCCGGAGCACGGCGGTTCTGTTCTGCTGGGGCGCCAAGGACAACGTGGATGCCGAAGGCAAGCCCCAACCGGACGGCGGCAACGCGGCCCTGAACCGCACGATGTCGGCGGTGATCGGGGCGTTGGCCTACGAGCACTTTGAGGCGGTGGAGCTGGTGGACGTCGGCCACCTCGGGGTGGTGCCGCCGGCCGACCGGCTTGACAATCTGTTGAACCAGAGGCGCACACACTATCCCAAGTATGTGCGACAGGCGTACAGGCTTCCCGATCAGAGCGAGGCCTACTGGGTTTCGTCAGACCGGCTTATCGGCGAGCCGTTGCCGCATGGCAATCTGCAGATTCCATACGAGGAGGGCGAGAATCCACTCGTCGCCCAGCGGAAGTGGCTGATCGACAAGCTGGGCCTCGTGGAAGCCAAATGCCAGGGGCAGACGATCAAGCTGACGACGCGTCGGAGCGGCCACGTGATCCTGTTGCTCAGCGACGAATTGCTGGACCTCGACCAACCCGTGAAGATCATTCGGAACAAGAAGACGCGCCTTGACGGGAGAGTCAAGCGCGATATGAGGGTGATGTTGACCGAGGCGGCCCAAGGGTGGGATTTTGACCGGCTGCCGGTGGCGCGGGTGGTGATTCCGGTCAGCGGGAACGTGAAATTCGGTTATCCGAACCTGAGCCCCGACGAGGATAAGAAGACAAAGAAGAAGAAGGACGAGAGGATAAAGAAACGATAAGAAGGATCTGAGGCTTCCAGGGCCGAGGGCTCCAGGGCCTGAAGGTCCCAGCGTTTGTGATGGTGATTTCATATGCGTTTTCCACCGGTTGACGAGCAGGCGGGCACGCTGATGCGTGGCTGTGAAGGGGTCTATAACGAGGAAGAGCTGCGCCTGAAGCTGGGGGCCAGCCGCAAGGAGGATCGGCCGTTGCGGATCAAGCTGGGCATGGACCCGACGGCACCGGACATCCACCTGGGCCACACCGTGGTCCTGCGGAAGATGCGGCAGTTTCAGGACTTCGGGCACAAGGCCGTGCTGATCATCGGCGACTATACGGCGCGGATCGGCGACCCGTCGGGCAAGACGAAGACACGGCCGATCCTCGGCGAGGCGGCGATCAGGCAAAACGCCAAGACGTATTTCCAGCAGGCGGGTCGCGTGCTCGACACCGGCGAAGACAAGCTGGAAATGCGCTACAACAGCGAGTGGCTCGCCCCGCTGAACTTAGCGGACATCCTGCGTCTGACGGGGCACATCACGGTGGCCCAGATGCTCCAGCGGGAGAGTTTCAAGAAGCGGATGGCCGAGGAGGAGGAGATCGTGATGACCGAGCTGATGTACCCGCTGATGCAGGGGTACGACTCGGTGGCGATCGACTCGGACGTGGAGCTCGGCGGTACGGATCAGACATTCAACAACCTGGTCGGCCGCGACATGATGGCCAAGTACGGCAAGCCGCGGCAGGTGGTGTTGATCATGCCGATCCTGCGAGGCCTGGACGGCGTCGAGAAGATGAGCAAGTCGCTGGGCAATTACATCGGCGTGACGGAGGCGCCGAAGGAGATGTTCGGCAAGACGATGAGCCTTTCCGACTCGATGATGCGGGAGTGGTACACACTGCTGACGCTCGTGCCCAAGGACGAGATCAACCTCCTGCTCGACAGTAACCGAACGCACCCGCGCGACGCGAAGATTCGCTTGGCGAAGGACATCGTCGCGCAATACTACGACCGCGAGACGGCCGACCGCGAGGAGCAGCTTTGGCAGAAGGTGATGGTCGAGGGGGGGCTGCGGGATGATCTTCCCACCGGGCAAGTTGACCGCTCGGAGCTTGAACCTGACGGTCGGATCTGGCTGCCGAAGCTGCTGAAGCTGCTGGAGATGTGCCCTTCAACCACCGAGGGCCGGCGACTGATGAAGGGCGGCGGCGTATCGGTGGATCGGAAGAAGGTGACCGACCCGACGGCGAGCGTGACGCCGGCTAACGGGATGATCGTACAGGTGGGCAAGCGCCGGGTCTTCCGCCTGGAGCTGAGGTGAGGACTCGCGCTCAGCGCGAGGGGCACCCCCGTCCGGCGCGCGTCTCGCCGCAGCGCGATCTGGCGTGAGGAACCGTCGAGAAGTAGGTGTCGCCGATGGACTCCGGAGACGAGCCTGATGTGACGCCGCTTGTCGGTCGATTCGTCGTGAAGTGCCGCGGTCAGACGATGACGGGCTTGGCGGCACATGAGGTCGTCGCCATCTTGGACAGCCCCGACGGTGGGGATGCGGCGGTTTACCGCATTCATCGCGTGGAAGCCGACGGCCGGATGGAACTGGTCGGCGTTTCCAAACGGCTGTTCCAGACACAGGATTGCTTTATCTTTCCACGGAATCAGGCTGAGGACGCACGGGCGGATTTCGAGGCCGTCCGATCCGCAGCGGCGGAGGCGCCACCGCCCTGTGCGATCGAGGTGCAGCTTGCGAAGGTCGCGAGGATGGCGTTGCCGCACGTCGTCGTGCTCGTCTTTCCGGCGGCATGCGGCGAAGGCGTCGGCCACTGGCTGCGTCGGCTGGGTTTGCGGCCTGGCGACCACGCGGACGGCGGCGTCTCGGCCCTTCAAGCCTATCGCGACGCCGGGCCGGACGTGATTGAACACGTGTCTATTCCAGTCTGAACGCGCAGGTCCATTATCCACCCGCGCGGGCCTCCCAACCTTGCGAAGACACACTGGCAGGCACGCACGCGTTCAGTGTTCAAACGGGTGGCATGGATAACGAACGGCACGCCCCACAGGGGCGGGTCGTTCATTACCCGTGAGAACGGGCTGGAATGCGTGCCCACGGGTAAGCTCCGCCGCCGTTGGCGGCTTCGCTTACCCATGCCACCACGCTATACACGTACGGCAGACAAGCTGCCAGTAGCAAGCGGCGGGACTCTGTGGGGAAAAGCCTGAAGCACTCATGTAATCTGCCAAACGGCAAGCCGGATGGAGCGTTCATGGTTCGGGCAATGACAAACCCCCGTCGTCAACAAAGCCCCGGCCGGGTGGGCCGGGGCTTTCCGAGTTTCCGGTCGCTGCTGATCGGGCGGGACTAGGACAGTTCACGCTTGCCTGCGACTGTGGCACGGGCGCCAAAGCCCGTGAATCCACCGCCGAGACGGCGGTGCCACAGGTGCATCCAACC
>JAFGQA010000493.1 GCA_016935885.1 Phycisphaerae bacterium
CACAGGCTGATTCTCGGGCGCCAGGCGGCGTAGGCCAGGGCACGCAGTAACTAGTTAAGTGCCAAAGTCCAGCCACTGGCAGCTTGCCTGCCAGTGTGTATGCCCACGCGCCCACCGGAGAGACCGCACGGGCGGACAAGCCGCCCGTGGCGCCCAGAATCGAATGCCGCCGGAAGTGTCACGGACCCCCGGCCGGTGGGGATAAGCCGAAGCAGCTCCTTGGCAGCACGGCATGGTCCATGCGGAGCCGTCAGCAGCGGCGGAGCTTGCCTGTGGGCATCCGTTCCAGCCCGTCCTCACGGGTCATGAACGACCCGCCCCCGTGGGGCGTGTCGTTCGTTACCCACGCCACCCAACGTGGTCGCTGAACACGTGCGAAGCCGTGGGCCACGCAGCGCCTCGGCGAGCGCTACCGCGGTTCGGCCCGCCCCACGGCGGAGCGATAGAGGGCGAGCATCTCGCGGCTGCTCTTCACGTATGGACGATCTTCAGCGTGGGTGCCCCGTCCTTTCTGAAAGAAAAGGGGGGGGTATTCCCCTATTGTGCGGGAGAGTGATCCCCCACCCTTTGCTATCGCAAAGGACGGGGCACCCATGCGACAGCCCAACACGGACACTGACTTCCGCCTGCGATTATACACGCTGGGCATCCGGATGAGCGAATCGAACGTGCGGTCGTGTTGGTGCGAGGGCCCTTTCTCGCACGCGGATCCGCAGGAGTCCTGCCCTGGAAGCGTTGCAGGATAAGGCTCGCATCGCAGGTGGGGCCGAGAAGGGATTCTCGGCCCAGCGTCGAGCTTCTGGAGGCGGACTGCCTTTGATCGCACAAGTGCGTCCCTCCTATAATAGACCTGTGTTGTTCGATTGCACACGCAGACGCGGTAGGCATCCAGGCTGGTGCGCAAGCCGGGCTTGCCTCGTTTTCGTCTTTCTCCCTGTCATTGCGTCTGCTGCTCCGGATTCCCCGCCGCCGGGCACACAGCCCGTGGCGTCCTTTCGCCTCGCCCGTGAGCACTTCCTGACGGGCGACTATGAAGAGGCCGCCACGCTGTACGAGGAGCTAACCAAGAAGCCAGCCAACACGGTGCGGGCGGCCTGTGGCCGGTCGGAGATCGATCGGCTGCTCGGCGACTACGAAGACGGCATTTCACGACTGACGGCGATTGAAAGGCGGGGCCGGGCCTCGGCGGATTGGCACGCGTGCCTGGCCGCACTGCTGGTGGAAGTGGGACGGTACGACGAAGCGATCGAGCACAATCGTCGGGCGGTCGCGATTGACGAGCAGCATTTCCGCGCCCACTGGCAGCTTGGCCAGATCTATGAGACATTGGGACGGGCCCAAGACGCCGTGCGGGCCTATCAGATCTTTGATGACGTCATGATAGGCGACGATCTTCCAGGACAGCTTCCGACGCTGGCGGAAGATCTCACCTACCTCGGCCAGGGCTTTCTGCGCTACTCCATCCTGACGCGAAACACGAACGTCGTCCGCCGCACGCGCCACGTCTTGCAGGAGGTCTATCAGGACGCCTTTGACCACGTGGACGCCCTGTATTGGCCGGCCCGACTGGCCACCGCCGAGCTACTGCTGGAGAAACACAGCCTCAGCGAGGCCAAGGGCGACTTCGAGTTGATCTGCGAGCAGAACCCGCGTGTCCCCGACGCCCACGTCGGCCTGGGCGGCATCGCCCTGGAACACTGGGATTTCGAGGAGGCCGAGAAGCAGGCGGAGGCCGCACTGGCCATCAATCCCAGACACGTGGCGGCCCGCGTTCTCCTGGCGGACACCCGCATGGCCGAGCGTCGCTACGAAGATGCAGCCACCGTCGCGCGCCAGGCGCTCGACACAAACGCCAACTCGATCGACGCCTTGAGCGTGCTTGCCGCCGCGCTGTTGCGTGCCGGTGACGGGCTGGCGTCACAAGAAACGCAGAATCGCGTGGCCAGAATCAACCCAAGGCCGGCCGTGCTCCACTATGTCCTGGGCGCCTGGCTTTCGGCCGGCCGGCAGTTTGCGGATGCCGAACGGCACCTGAAGAGGGCCGTCGAATACGCTCCCTCCTGGCCGGAGCCACGTACGGAGCTCGGCTTGCTCTACATGGAGACGGGCGAGGAGGCTCCCGCCAGAAAGACGCTGGAGGCGTCCTTCAAACTCGACGGCTTCAACAACCGTACGTTCTACGTCCTGGAGCTGCTGGACAGCCTGGAGTCGTTCGGCCGTCTCCAGACCGACCACTTCATCATCAAGTATGATGAGCAGGAGGACGGGATCGTTGCGCCCTACTTTGCCGAGGCATTGGAGGAGATGTACGGCGAGGTCTGCAGCGCTTACGACATGGAGCCGGAGAAACGAACGATTATCGAATTGTTCCCCGACCACATGGGTTTCAGCGTCCGCATCACCGCCCGGCCGTTCATCGCCACGGTCGGCGCGTGCACGGGACGCGTCATCGCCCTGGCGGCGCCACGGCGCGAGTCGCCGTTCGGCGGGTACAATTGGAGAACCGTCCTGCGTCACGAGTTCACCCACACGGTGACGCTCGCGGCCACGGAGAACCGGATCCCGCACTGGATGACCGAGGGGCTGGCCGTCTCCCAGGAGCCCGCGCCGCGGTCGTGGGGCGCGAAGCAGATGCTCAGCAACGCCGTCTGGCGCGATCGGCTTTTCACGTTGGAATCCATCGATTGGGGCTTCATTCGACCGCGCCGCCCGGATGACCGAGGCTTGGCTTACGCCCAAAGTGAATGGATGATCGAATACATCGTTGAACGGTATCAACACAAGGCCGTGCTCGACCTCCTGCGGGCCTTCCACGACGGGCTGCCACAGGCGGATGCGTTCGCGCGTGTCTTGAAGACCGACACGGACGCGTTCGACCGACACTTCAAGACGTGGGCCGCTCGGCAGGTCGAGGAGTGGGGCCTGCCCGTTGTGCCGGTCGAGGATGTCGACGAAATCACCGCGAAACTCAAGGACGATCCCAACAACACCGACCTGCTGCTTCGGCTGGCCCGGGCGGAACTCCTCAAAGGTGAGTTGGACAATGCCGACGAGACAGTCCGCCAAGTGCTCAAACAGAACAAGAACGACACTGGGGCGCTGGAAGTCATCGGGCACGTCCTGATTGCGCGGATGCTGATCGAGACCGACCAGTCCAAGCGCCGGGAGTTTATCGATCAAGCTGAGCCGTATGTTCAGCGGCTCCACGAGCTTGAGCCCGAGAACGCCACCGCGATCAAGTACCTTGGCTACGTGGAGCAGTCGCGGGAACATTGGGGCGAGGCGATCCGCTACCTGTCACGATACCAGGCCCGGTTTGCCGATGACCCCGACCCCTATCGGCGCTTGGCCGCTATCCATCTTCGCCGGAAGGACGTAGCCGGGGCGTTGCGGCAGCTTGAGCCGTTGTTCCGGCTTGTCGATGACGAGCCCGCCGTGGCCTGCCAGATCGCGTCGTTGCATCTCGACATCGGGCAGCCCGATCAGGCAGCCCGATGGTTTCGGCGGGCGATCGAAATCGATCCTTATGACGCCGAGACCCATGCGAGGCTGGCGGCCGCGTATCTGGAAGCCAAGCAGTATGCCGCGGCGGAGCGGGAATACCTGGTGGTTTCCAAGCTGCTACCGAAGGAATCCATCGGTTACGATGGCCTGAGCCGCGTTTACAGTGCCATGGGAGACGTGGACAAGGCAGCGGCGTACCAGAAGGAGGCCGAGGCCATCAGGGAGAAGATGAAGGATGAAGGACGAAGGATGAAAGAGGAAGTGCCGAGAAGCGACAGCACCGAGACGTCGACACCGGGAGGGTAACGTGAAGCCCACATGGTTTACCCGCGCGTTTCCGTCGTCACGGGGTCTGGAGCCTCGGGGGCGTGGCTTGCCGTTTGGCGGACCGGGGCACGACGCAGCCCTTGTCGCACTTTGGGACAAATCGCTGCCCGAACCAGGCGATGGAGAGTCCGTGACACTTCCGGCGGCATTCGGATTCTGGGTGCCACGAGCGGCTTGCCCGTCCGTGCGGTCTCTCTGGTGGGCGCATGGAGCATACACACTGGCAGGCAAGCTGCCAGTGGCACCGGGCTAGAGGCAAACTGCCAGTGGCACCCGGCATACAGACTGGCAGGCAAGCTGCCAGTGGCACCCGTCTAGACTGTCACGGACCCGGCGGTGGACTCCTGACACAGGCGGGTTGATACGCCCGGTCGTCGCGATCATACTGTAGACTTTTGTCTAGAACGGGTCATGTAACACTATGGATCTGAAGGAGTTGCAGCAACTCATCGAGACGATGTACTCCGCCAAGGACCGCAAGCGAGGCTCGGCGGGCACGTTCCTGTGGCTGATGGAGGAAGTCGGTGAACTGGCCGCAGCCCTTGCGGAGGGCGCTCAAGCCGAGAAGGAGGCCGAATTCGCCGACGTCCTGGCCTGGCTGGTGACCCTGGCGAACGTGGAAGGCGTGGACCTGAACCGGGCAATGGAGAAGTATGCCAAGGGCTGTCCAGGCTGCGGCGAGATGATCTGCCGCTGTGATGAAAAACCGTAGCAGCTTGGATCGGTTTGTAGGTGTACAATTATATTGACAAACGGGCGCAGGTGCGGCGTGACGCGTGAACCGTCCGATCGTGTGTGCTTCACGAGTTAGGCGTCGAGAGATACGAGATACGCCCTGGTGTTCCGTCAGGCTTTGTCTTGCGGGTCGTGTGGAATCCCGGAACGGGTGCCACCGCTCTTGAGCGGTGCAGCGGTGCGAAACTTCGCTTGGCGTTCCGACACTGCTCAAGAACAGCGATACACAGACCCGCGAACGGAAGGTTGACATTGCACTAGAAGCCTGTGCCACAGGGCGGCCTTCGGCCGCAACCAAAGTGTGGCACGGGCGTCCCGCCTGTGACCCCACCGGCGAGACGCCGGTGCCACAGGTTTCTTCGCGAGACGCGAAGACTCCAATCGTTAGTAGTACAGGGCTTACGGGTATGGGCTCTCCGCCGGCAAGGGCCGACCATTCCCGCCGGCACTGCAACGGCCCTGTCCTTCCACGGATGACGGGACCCCCACCGTGACACGTACGCACACCATCATCGCGCAAGCGGCGTTCGTCCTACTCGTCGCCCTTGTGCAGCCGTTGACGGCCCAGGTACGGGGACGAATCGTCCGTGTCGGTCTTTTCGCGGGGGCCCGTCCGATCGTCCGCGGCGGCGACTGGTCATTCGCGGAAGTGGAACTGAGTTGGACGGGCAACGAGGCCTTCGACGGCGAGTTGCACGTGGACCAACTGGATCGCGACGGCGACGTGGCGACGTCCTTCGTACCGGTGAGCCTCGTTCCCACCGGCGAGCCGCGATCGTACGAGGTCTACTTCGTCCCCCACGACGTCGGCCGCAACGACACTGTGCGCGTCAAGCTGTTCGACGGACGCGGCCGCCTGGTGAAGATGCTTGACGAAGCGGGCAAGGAGGTCAGCGACCTGGTCTCCAAGCCGATCTATGATCTTCCCGCGGACGAGTTTCTCATCGTTGACATGACGGTCCCTCGCAAGCTCGCGCACGTCGCATGGCTGGACAGTGGCCGGGTGAACAAAGTTGGTTGGGTGAACGCCAGGAAGGTCCGTGGCATGTCGCCGGAGGAGTTGCCGTCGCGCTGGGAGGGCCTCGAGGTCGCGGACGCCATCGTTTGGGACAACGCGGATCCTGCCGAATTGTCGGAGCAGCAGGTGGGCGCCCTCGTGAACTGGGTGAAGGCGGGCGGGCGACTGCTGATC
Organism: Phycisphaerae bacterium; assembly: GCA_016935885.1. Next base: position 5,759 of record JAFGQA010000493.1, read on the forward strand.
ACCGCGGGGAGAGACTGGCAGAATCTGGCGACCTCAACGCTGGCCGACGCGCTTCCGGTAGCCGTCACCGGCCGCCATCGGGTGACCGAGGCACAGGAGTTCACAGAGATCGTTAATAACGACGATTACGAGAGGATCCTGGATAGACATTACAGCAACCACGGGATTTCCCGCTGTCAGATGCGACCGTTGTCCGATGCCCCGCCCATCACAATCCCGATCCCGGCGGACTGCGCAAACCGCCAGATCGCCTATCGCAGGCTGCTCGGGCGCGGCTCCGTCGCGTTTGTCGGCGCGTCGCTCCGGGAACTCTTGCCGGTACCGCCGAGGATCGCCGGGGAGCCAGAGGCCGCCGGAGATCGAGGGCCCGTGCCGCCCGATGCGCCTGACTCGCCGGCGAATGATCCGTTCGTGCAGATCTGTGAGGAGGTGGTAGGCCGCAAACTGCTCGCATTGGCCGAGGTCCAGCGAGAACCGACCAGCCTGATGATGATAGACCGCCAGCCGAGCGACCTGTTCCGGTTGGTCCGCCATTCGGTGGGGTTTGGGAGTCTCTCCGCCGCATTCTTGGTCTTTGCCGTTCTTTTTGCGATTGCCTACACGCTGATCGCAACGGTTGGCAGCTACTGGTACCTGAACCGCCGCGCGTGGCGACACCATTGCTGGACGGCCTTCGCCCTGGTTAGTATCGCGGGCGGCATCATCGGTACGGCCATGGTCTGGCTGCTGCGTGGCGTCACCACGAAGGTTTGGCAGACCACGATCGTCGACGGCTACGACGGCGATCCCTACGCCTACGCCTCATGCCTGTTTGGCGTAAAGACGCCTGACCATACGCGGCTGGAGTTGCGGCTGCCGGTGGGTACGCCGGACGAGATCTCGGGACAGCGATTCGGCCCCTTGCGCGCCATGCCCGAGGCCAGTTCCCTGGAGGCGATTGATTCAAGGTTCGTTGCTCCGGAGGACTATCGATGTGACGTGCCGCACTGGTGGCTCATCGACGTGCCCGTCCGGGCGACATTGAAGGAGTTTCAGGGTGCCTGGCACGGCTCGATGGGTGGGACGCTGGACGGCAAGCTTGTGTCGAAAGCGGTCGATCATCCCGTCTTCGAGTATGAATTCGCCGAGGGCAGCTACCTTCGGAACAGCCTCGGCGTGGACCTGCGGGATTGCTACATTCTTGAGACGAAGACGCCAGAACGACTCACCCTCGATGCCTCCCGTGTTCACTGCTTTTATCTCGGCGACCTTCCAAAGTCGAGCCCAGGCAACGTGCTCGATGGCAAGCAGATCCGACAAATGCTCTTCTACGAGGAACAGCGGGCGAGCGCCGATGGCCCGCTCAGTCGCAGGACAAGTTGGCCGTGGTTGAATGACAAGATCAAAACCTGGATCAGAACACTGCCCCACAGTACATTCATCTCCGGTGACGGCGAGCCGCAGGTCGAGAGGTTGTCCGCGGATTCGGAGTACTACGCAGTCCTGCTGCTATCGGTGTTTGACCTGCTGGATCACGAGGCCCTGGGACAACGAACGGTGCGTTGCTCGCACGGCAGGTCCCTTGACTGCACGCATCGCCTCACGAGCCGAACCGCGGTGTTGATCGGGTGGTCGGACGAGCCGCCCCCGGCGTTGCTGGAGATTGATCGAGCGAAGTACAAGCCGAGCAAATCGCTCACGATCTATCGGTTCGTGATTCCGGTGGAGCGTCCGAGGATATACTAGAGCCACGTCGAGCGCGGCCTGGGTATGAGGGATGAAACACGAGGACGACAGAACGTAGCGGGATTGAGCCGTGATCATACAGACCATCAACTTGACGAAACGCTACGGCAGACTGGTCGCGCTGAGCGGCTTGCACCTGAACATCGAACAGGGTGAGTGCCTGGGGTATATCGGCCCCAACGGTGCGGGCAAGACCACGACGATCCGTATCCTCGCGACCCTATTGCAGCCAACCTGGGGCGAGGCCAAGGTGTGCGGCTACACGGTGGGCTACCAATCTCGGCTGATCCGCCCGCTGATCGGATACGTGCCGGATTTCTTTGGCGCGTATGAGGACATGGTCGTCCAGGAGTACCTCGAGTTCTTTGCGGCCGCCTACGACATCCACGGCGATCAGCGCAAGCGCGTCGTCGGTGACGTTCTCGAACTGACCGATCTGGCCTACAAACGGGAGGACTACGTCGATTCGCTGTCGCGTGGCATGAAGCAGCGCCTCAGCGTCGCCCGCGTTCTGCTGCACGACCCCAAGGTCTTGTTTCTGGACGAGCCGGCCAGCGGCCTGGACCCACGGGCACGGATCGAGATGCGCGAACTGCTCAAAGAGCTGCACCGGATGGGCAAGACCATTATCATCAGTTCGCACATCCTCCACGAGCTTGCCGAGTTGTGTACCACCGTCGGGATCATCGAGCGGGGCGAGTTGATGTTCCATGGGTCACTTGACGAGATCATCCGGCGCACCCGGACGGGCACGACGGTGGAGATCAAGGTCCCTGCGCTCGCGGATCGCGCGGTCGCCGTCCTGCAACGCCTCGAAGCGGTCTCGAAGGTCGAATCCGAGAACGGGCGCCTGTTGGTGTCGCTCAAGGAGGACACCCACGATTTCTCCTTCCTCGCCCTGGCGCTGCTGAAGGCGAAACTGCCCCTGCAGGAGATCAAGGAAGAACAGGTCAATCTGGAAACAGCCTTCATGCGGCTCACCAAGGGGTTCGTCCAATGAGCACCGCGATGGGAAACGGCGAAACGTCAAAACATCGAGGCGTCGAAACGTCAAAACGTCAAAACATCGAAACGTCGAAAGGTCGAAACATCGAAACGCCAGAACGTCAGAACGTCAAAACACAGAGATGCCAAGATGCCGGGGCTGATTGCCGTCTTCCGAGTAGAACCGCGACAAGACAACGAGCCGCGGGCTTCAGCTCGCGCGGCCGCTCATTCGCCTGTGCATCTCCGATCCCTGACGATCAGCTCGGCGGGCGAACCGCGCATTCCAAGGACCTTGTCCCAGCGCCGTCTCGGCTGGGGGACCACAGGCGAGACGCCTGTTTTACTCATGCTGAGAATCCTTGCGGTTCGCGAAGAAGACTGTGGCACCGGCGTCTCGCCGGTGGGCTCACAGGCGGGACGCCCGTGCCACAGTTTAGTTGCGGCCGCAGGCCGCGATGTGCCACGGATGTCTTGCGACGCGCCGTGCCGCATCTGGTCCTTTGCCTCATCCTGCTCCTCGCCTGTTCCACGACGGTGGCTGATGACAGCGACGACACGAAGGACAAGAAGGACAAGGCAGGCGACTTGGCCGAGATGAGACCCACCGAGATCGGTATCCGCTTCACTCCCGGCATGGCCCGTGCCGCAGCCAAGCAGTTCACCATGGCGATGAAGCCGCGCTACGACCTGGATGACAATCAGACCTCCGAGATCCAGCAGATCATCAGCAGGGAGTTCATGACGTTCGTCACGAACAACGCCGAGATCGGCCGTGACCTGATCGAAACGATGATTGAGACGGGAATCGAGAACAACGGCGGCTTCTCCACGGAGTCCGCTAGAGGATTCGGCAAGATGGCCAAGCCCCTGTTCCCCGCGTTGAGGAGCTTCTTCGCCGAGACCTCCGCCAAGATCGGCAAGAAGATGACCGTGAAGCAGCGGCTCAAGTTTACCGTCGACGTGACGGCAGCCACGGCGGGGATCGCCGTCTTCGAAGGCCGCATGAAGCGGTGGGAGGAAGGCAAGGCCCCGGACAACGCCAACCCCTTCTGGGACCCCCCGGAAGGCTCGCCAAGTGCCGAATCTCAACCGGCGGATCCCAACGAAACCCCCGAACACCGCAGCGCCAGGCAGAACATCGAGCAATGGATCGATCGGCAGATCAACATCGACGAGCGATGGGAAGGTTATGTCGATCAAGCCATCGAGTATTACGGTCTCAATGAACCCCAGGTGACGGCGGCCAAGGTGATCCTCAAGGACTGTCAGGAGCGTGCGAAACGCATCAAGACACCCGAGTGGCGGGCGGCGATTCTGGAGAACCGCATTGCCCGCCGCCTCAGTTGGGGGCTCGGCGAGGAAGTGGCTCAGGGTCCCTGGATGTTCAAACTCGAGGCGGAGTACGAAAACCTCCTCAAGCCCATGACCGACTTGGAAGCGGAGCTGAAGCATCGTATCGAGGACCTGCCCACCTCCGAACAACGGGCCGCCGCCAAGGCTACTGTGCGAAAGGCCC
>JAFGQA010000494.1 GCA_016935885.1 Phycisphaerae bacterium
TCTGAAAGAAAGGGTGGGGGATTCCCCTGTTGTGCGGGAGCGTGATCCCCCACCCTTTGCTATCGCAAAGGATGGGGCACCCATGCAAGCCCAGCACGCCCACCAGAGCACTCCGCCAGTGTTCGTTGAAGTATGGAGTTAAGTCGGACGATTCGCTGCCAAGAGCACATTCGCGGCGTTTTCCCGGATGGCTCTGTTGAATACACTGCGAAACCAGAACAGGCCAACGACGCCGGCCACGAACCAGGCGAAAGCGAGCAGCTCGGTCACACACATTGTACCCATGAAGACCATGAAGCCACCCCCAAAAGGCATCGGCGGTGCGCCGGCTGCAGGCCCGGCCGGCATGGTCGTAGCGGCGGCTTGGGTGACACTCGGGCTGCCCCACGGCGGCCCATTGATCACGATCGTGCCGTTGTCCACGACGGGTCCCGCGGCGCCGGCCCCCGTCTGCTTGGCCGGCGAAGTCGTCGCCACCGGAGCGGTGGTGGGTAGGGTGGTCGGCGGCAGGTAGCCCAGGGCGGTGAGCCTGGCGCGCACTGCCGGGCTCCCTGTGATCGTCACCGGCATGGTTGTCGTGGGGCCGGTTGTGAAGGCGGCCATTCTTCCGGCAAAGCCAACGAAGAACAACATCGCCGTCGCCCATACACCGGCCATTACGACCGCGCCCCAGACCAGGAAAGTCATCAGTTTGCCGAGCCCCTTCTTGGAATCACGCCGGGCCACGCGGCGCATGTGGATCAACAGCAACAAGAAGCCCACCGCCCCGGCAAGGCCTCCGGCAATGGACGGCAACAGGAGAAGGGAGGCCACGGGCGGCACCGGGTACCCGGTTGCAGTGTCAGCAATGCCCCAGCCCGTGCTGGCGAATGCCACGACGAGCAAGACGGTCGAGCACAGCGAGATGACGTTCAGGATTCGAGTCCACGTGGCGAGCGTCGACTGCTGTGGTCCCTGACCGGCGACCGGTTCGGGCGTCGTCAGATACCAAACGCTGACCAGCCAGACGATGGAAACACCGAGGCCGAAAACGACCATTGCAACCAGGAAGGCGAACGGATCCGGCGGACCTGTCGCTACGGAGGCCAGCGCCATGGACATCATGTACATCACGAAGCCGATGTAGCTGAGGATGGCGGCGAGAAGCAGCCACAGAATGATCGTCACGCCGGTGCGGAGTCTGGCCAGCCAGCCACGATCGGCGAACACCAGCCAGCCGCGGCGGATGCCCTCCTGAACGGTCTTGCCGCACTCGGGGCATACGCCGTCCAGGGCCAACGACCGAAGGTTGTACCCGCAGAAGAAGCACGGCAAGTCGCCATCGACGGCCGCTATAACGGCAGTCGGCACAATGGTACCGGGCTCGTCAGACACGTCGAAGTACCCTGGTCGATCACACAACCGGACCAACACGCCCACCCCACCCAAATGATAAGGCAGCCTGCCCCCTATGAGAAGCGAAGGGGAGATGCAGGGTACGTAACAGGTCCGTGACACTTCCGGCGGCATTCGCTTCTGGGCGCCACGGGCGGCTTGCCCGCCCGTGCGGTCTCTCCGGTGGGCACGTGGGGCATACACACTGGCAGGCAAGCTGCCAGTGGCACCCGCCTAAACTGTCACGCACCCGCACGTTGCATCCGCGCACTATTCATCTGTCCCTCCGTGACGAGGCCGTGAGCGTCTATGAGGCGGCTCGAGTCAAGGTGGGTCTGTTGGGCTTCTGGGGAGGAATCTTCCGAGCAGCACCGGATCGAGCATCTTCTTGCTTGACCACTTTCCGCGTATAGACAATTTCCAAGATTTTGTATTCCCGGCCGTCGGGGGCGTGGGTGTACAGCTCGAGGACGTGCTTGTCCTTGTTCACGAATCGCGTCAGGCCGCGGCTTGGCTTTTTGATGCCCGTCCACGGGTCGCCGTAATGGCCGACGAAGTTCACGAGGTTGTTCGGCTCGTCGTAGACGCCCAGGTTGTTCATGATGGCCGTGCTGGTCGTGTCCACCCAGGCGGACGTGTACTTCTGCTCGAAGGCATCGTAGCCGTAAAGCCCTACGCCGCGGAACGGCAGGCCCAGCATGCCGCCGTCGAACTCCTCGAACAGGAACCGGCCGTCGAGGATCCACTTGCGCTCGCACGACCCTTTGGACTGCACGGGGGGGCTGTCGGCATTCATCCAATACGTGGCCGCCGTGTCCCAGTTGCCGGCCATCTGATCCAGCAGCCTGTGACGCTTGCCCGGCATGGCGTAGCGAGCCCAGATCTCGATCTGCGATTCCGCATCCGCACTGGTCGGCTGTTCCCCGCGTGCGGCTGTGTCTGGCTTCGTGGTGGTCTGCTTGTCCTGTGAGACAACCGCATGGGTGGCGAACACGGTGGCCCCGGTAAGGGCGATGGCACCTGATAATGTCCGCAGTTTCATTGTTGTGGTCCTTTCAGGTGTTTGTCGGGTCGGGGGCCCGGCCTCCGGGAGACTCCTCCCGCGAAACGATCGTGCCGATGACGGGCGCGTCGGCCCCCGCCGAGTTCCGCAATCTCATCCGTGCGATCCACTCAGGCAACCGGCATCGATACGGGTGTTCGTCATCTCCGTAGGTCAAGACGACGCTGGGCCGAGAATCCCTTCTCGGCCCCTTGTGTCGAGGCGCGGGAAGGGATTCCCGCCAGAAGTGGGTGCGAGAAGGGATTCTCGCACCAGCGGCCCTCGGCCACATAAGAACCCACCTACAATCGTGACGTACACCCATCGATACGTTCTGCACCACTGGCAGCGCGTTACAATGGTAAGCGATATGGCGCGGGAGTGCTCGTTTATGCGAAATTGCAGCGTCTCGTTTGTGTCCTTGGGGTGCCCGAAGAACCTTGTCGATTCCGAGAAGATGCTCGGGCTCCTGGCCGAGGCAGGCTGCCCGATCGTTGGGAGCGACGCTGGCCAGGCGGACGTGTTGGTAGTTAACACGTGCGGGTTTCTTGCGGCCGCGCGTGACGAGGCGATGGAGATTTTGCGGGAGGCTGCCGAGCAGAAGCGACGGGGCCAGATCAAGCGGTTGGTCGTGGCCGGCTGCCTCGTGCAACGTGACGGGCAACGGCTGATCGAACAGATACCCGAGATCGACGCCTTGGTGGGCGTCCACAACCGGCGCGACATCGTGCGGGCGGTGGCCGCGAAACGCCGAAACGTCAAGACGTCGAAACGGCGAAACGTCAAGACGGTTGATCGCGACACAGCCGGCGCCGCGTCTGAGCGCGCAGGACAAGGCTCGTCGGGGGAATCACGCGGTTCAAAGGGAGTTGGAGAGGCCGCACGAGATGAAGCCCGTGGTTCGTCCGACGCGGACGGGCGGACGACATTCCTCGGCGAGTATCAACCGGCCTCGTGGGTCGGTGCCAATCGATCAGACCAGGTGCGGCTGCGGCTAACGCCGGCACATTACGCGTACCTCCGCGTGGGCGAGGGCTGCGACCAGAAGTGCACCTTCTGCACGATCCCGTCCATCCGCGGGCCGATGCACAGCAAGCCGGTGGACGATATCCTGGCGGAAGCCCGGGAACTGATCGAGGACGATGCCGTCGAGCTGAACGTGATCGGCCAGGACACGACCAGCTACGGACTGGACATCGACTACGAACGCGGCCTGGCGGGCCTGCTGCGCAAACTGGACAGGCTCGACGGCGTCGAGTGGATCCGCCTGATGTACGCCTATCCGTCGAACTTCACCGACGAGATGATTGACGCCATCGCGGAGTGCGACAACGTCGTCAAGTACGTGGACATCCCGCTGCAACACGTCAACGATCGCGTGCTCAAGGCCATGTATCGCCGCGTGACCCGTGAACAGACCGAGACGCTGCTGGACAAGCTGCGCAAACGCATCCCCGGCGTGGCCATCCGCACGACGTTCATCGCCGGCTTCCCCGGTGAGACGGAAGCAGAATTCGAGGAGCTGCGGCAGTTCATCCGCGATTTCGGCTTCGATGCGTTGGGCGTTTTCCCCTATTCAAACGAGCCGGGCACGCCGGCCTATCGCATGAAGGACCAACTACCACCGGACGTCATCGAGGCCCGCGTTGAAGAACTGATGTTGACCCAGCAGGAGATCGCTTTCAAGAAGGCCGCGTCGCGTGTGGGCGATGCGTTCCGCGTGCTGATCGATGCCTTCGACAGCGAGGGCGTATTCACCGCCCGGCACCAGGGCCAGGCCCCGGATGTCGACAGCCTTGTATATGTCCGGGGCGGCGCGTATGGCCCCGGCGAGTTCGTCAGCGTCCGCTGCACCGGCAGCCGGGACTACGACCTGATCGCCGAGCCGATGACCGAACAGAGTTCCGTCAATTTGGAGGATTGATGAATATGGCAGATTCCCACTCGATTCTCGAAGGAGCCAAGATCAAGCTCCGGCAGGTTGCCTCGCAGAACGGCTTGCTCGACACCGAAGTCTCCGTTCTGGTGACGCCGCTAAGCGCCGAGGAAGCCATTGGCCAACCTACAAGGCGAGACTTCCCCATCATTGAGGGGAAGGAGCGGGTCATCGAGGCGAAGCTGTCTGGCGTCAGGGGCCATGCCTTCACGGACTCGCCGCGTGATTTCGGCGGGACGCTACGAGACGTGCTGGCGCTGCCTCTGTCGTCGAATCAGAACCGCGCCATCTTCATTGCCGTTCTGAACGTGGTGCTTCGCTCGCTTGACATCATCCAGACGAGCGTGCATTGCAGGGACGATGATCCGGAGAAGTGCGCGAAGGACGTAGCAAGCCACATACGCGAGAAATGGGGTCAGGTCGGCGTCGGTCTTGTCGGCCTGAACCCAGCGATTGCCGAGGCCCTGGTGGGCACGTTCGGCGCGGAGAACGTGCGAATCACCGATTTGAATGCGAGCAACGTCCAAGCGGTGAAATTCGGCGTGACGATTTGGGACGGCCGAACGAGAACGGAGGAGCTGGTCCGGCAATCCAGCGTTGTCGTGGTGACAGGCACGACGCTCGTGAACGGTACTTTCGACGGCATTCTGGGCTGGGTACGGGATTATGGGAAGGACTACCTGGTGTACGGCGTGACGGCGGCCGGGGTGTGCGAGTTGATGGGTTTGGACAGGATCTGCCCCTACGGCAGGAGCGATTGAGATGGAATGGTGCCCCGGCAATGTGATGTTATTTGAACGGCCAGATCATCGGGGCGAGCAGGACAGTCGTGAGGCCGATCAGCAGGTTCATCGGGATGCCAAGCTTCAAGTAGTCGGAGAAGCGATAGCCGCCCGGGCCGTACACCATCAAGTTGGTTTGATATCCAAGGGGCGTGGCGAAGCTGGCGGAGCCGGCGATCATGATGGCGATGACGAATGGCAGGAAGTTGACGTCGAGTTTCTCCGCGGCGGCCATCGCGATGGGAAAGATCAGGGCGGCCGCCGCGTTGTTGGTGATGATCTCGGTGAATAACGTGGTGATGGCGTAGACCGCGGCAAGCGCCAGCCAAGGATTCGATCCCGCGGCGTTGAGGATTGTGCCGGCGATGACTTGGGCGGCGCCGGTTTCGTACAGTGCGCGGCCAATGCCGATGGCCGCGGCAATGACGATGAGGACGGACCAATCCACGCTGCGTCGCGCGGCCTCCGTGGAGCAGCAACGGGTGATCAGCATGAGTCCCGCGGCGAGCATGGCCGCCAGGAGCATGCTCACCAAGCCCAGGGCAGCCACCGTTACCATTGCCGCAAGGATGAGCGCTGCGGTCCAGGCCTTGTGATGGCGGCGGGGGGTGGAATCCTCGACCGCGCTGACGAGGAAGAAGTCCCGCGAGTTGCGCTGCTGCATCGCGAAGGAGGGATGTGCTTCAAGCAAGAGCGTGTCGCCCTGCCGAAGCGTGATGTCGCCGATTTTCGCCCGGATGCGCTCGCCGTTGCGGGCGACGGCGATGACGGCCGCGTGGTAGATGGTGCGAAAGCGGCCCTCGCGAATCGTCTTGCCGACCAGCGGGCACGTATTGGAAACGACCGCCTCGACGAGACACCGCTGATGCCGTGGGGCGTCGAGCTTGAAGACGTGATCGGTCGCCGGCACCAGGCCGCGGATGTTCTGCAGGTCTTTCATCGACTCGACGATTCCCACGAGGACGAGCCGATCATGCGCCTTGAGGCGCTGTTCGGGGCCGACCGCGGCCAAGACGTCCCCATGCCGGTGAATCTCGACGAGGTATGCTCCCGGAAGATGTCGCAGGCCCGCCTCGTCGATCGACTTGCCGACGAGCGGGCTGTCGGGTTCCACGAGCATCTCCATTGTGTATTCGCGCGGGTCCTTCATCGTGCTGGTGACGGAGCGGCGCTCGGGTAGCAGCCGTGGACCCAGCAGCAGCAGGTAAACCACGCCCACGATCATGCAAGGCAGGCCGACCCAGGTGATGTCGAACATCCCCAGGCCGGGCTGGTCCGTTTCGGCGACGAGCAGGCCGTTGACCACCAGGTTCGTGCTCGTGCCGATCAGTGTGCACATGCCGCCCAGGATGGAGGCATAGCTCAGTGGGAGCATGAGCTTCGAGACGCTGATGCGGAGCTTCTTCGCCCAATCGTCGATCGCGGGAATCAGCATGGCCACGACAGGCGTGTTGTTGAGAAACGCGCTCATGCTCGCCGTCGGAACCGTGATCCGCAGCAGCGCGCCGACGAGCGAGCGCGGCCGACCGAGCGCGCGCTGCGCCAGCCAGTCGATGCCGCCGGTTTCGCGCAGGCCCGCTACGACGATGAACAGCACGCCCACCGTGATAGGCCCGGGGTTGCTCAGGCCGGAGATCGCCTCGCCAGCGTCTAGAACGCCGAGGCGCCATCCTTCGTCAGCCGGCACGGGGAGCACCATCAGGAGCGTGAGGCAGCCCAGCAGGATGATGTCCGGCGCGATGCGGGTGAACGCGAGCAGACCTATCAGCGCCACGAGGACGAACAGCGTGACCAACGCATCGAGTCCCATGATCGAACTCCACAGTCGTCCGTCCCGTGATACACACTGGAGCGTCGCGTGGCTTCAAGAGAGTGAGGCGTTGAGTCAGGAGTCTCCGAACGCCGTGTCCGCGATCCACGTGCTGAACGATTCGATCAGGCTGGAATCACGGTTGTTTCGTTCATCCTCCGGCGAACACCAGATCGAGCAGGAAGTTCACCGGTGTCAGGATGATCGCCGAAAGTGCGTCGCTCAGCCCGGTGTTAAGGCCATCCTTGAAGCCATCTTTCACTACGCACCCGGAAGAACACCAGGCCAAAGCCAGAAGAAGAATGAGAATCCGCTTGGGCAGACGCGTGCATACCTTCTCTATGCGAGTATCCTTGTCAAAACCAGGTGCCATCTGCTGTGTCCTCCGTCGAGCAACGGCGTCCTTCCCGCGGGTCCGGCGCGATCGGCGGCGGTTGCTCGTCGCCATGGTCAAAAGTGAATTCCAGTTTGTACGTAAAAGAGGTTTCCGTCGTCGGCCGGACCGGTGTTCCTGACAAACGGACCTGGGAGGAAGTACAAATAGCCCAACTCCAGATCCACGCGCGGATCGATCTGGTACCGCACGCGCAGCTCTATCTCCTGCCCCACGAAGTCGCCGCTGTCACCCAGCGGATCCCGCCGGCCGGGGATGACCCAGGCGTCACTGTCGCTGGCCAGCCAGTGGGCACCGTACGAGGCGGTGATCTGGGCTTTCTTCAAGGGGCGAAAATCCAGGCGAACCTTCGGGCTGATCGTGTTCTGCCACCCGAAGAGGTCGGACATCGATGGGCCGTGTGTGGCTTGGAACAACCGATCAAACCGTTCGCTGATTGAGTCGTCACGATCGCGATCACCGCTGGCATAGGCGGCCGAGACGCTCAACCGCGGTTTCCATTCGTGCTGGAACGTGTAACCCAGCTCTCCACGGCTCGCAAACGTGCGCTGGCGGCGGTCCCCGTCGTCTCCAAACTGGAAGGCCGTGTCGAAGTCGTAATCGAATCGCGTATCACCGATTGGCCCGAAGGCGTGCAAGCCCAGCGTGTGGATCTCGCGATCGGACATGGTGGGGTCTTTCCGGTCCTCGTCGAGGATGAAGTAATACGGTTCCAAAGTGATGACCTGAGACCAGCGACGCCACGCGCCCACCAGCCCGTAGAACCACCGCTCCTCGTCGGCGCGGTTAGGAGCAGTCATGCGGATTGCCACGGGCTGAACGGCGAAGAAATCGAACTGCCAGTCGGCGCTTGGCTGGCCCAGCCGAAGGCGAAATCCGTCAAAAGCGTTGACCGTGTTGCGCCAACGGTTTCGTGCCACGAGGTGGCGATCCAGGTAATCCAAGGTCATCCGTCCCACCCGGAGTTGCAGAGGGTAGCCTTTGCCGAGCGCGTCCTCGAAGTAGAGTTCGGCAAAGGCCTGGAGGAAGTCCGCTTCGTCCACGTCCCGGTCTCGCTCCGGGAAGTCGCTGTGAAACTGGCGGGCGTCCTGGAACTCGATGCCGAAGCGCAATGGATCCAGAATCTCCTTGACGCCCAGGTAGACCCGTGACCGGAGCAGGAACTGTTCGTCATCCGCCAGGTCGGGACGCCGGCAATCATCACGGTATTCAAAACGCGTGGTATGCTCCAGCCCAAATTCCAGCCAGTTTATATCTTCAAATCCAGCAACGCCAAACTCGTTTAGCGTCTTGACGTAACCGGGGGGCTCGGTTTCGAGCCGGGCCCCCCACGCCTTGGAGGAAGAGTGCAATGACTTCTTCGATTGATCAGCTTGTTTCTCTCCTTGTGTCTTTGCTGGCGGCTCACTTTCGCCAACTGCCTCCGCGGTCTGCGTGGTTGCAGGCTGGCTCGGTTCCGCAAGCAGCGCGGAAGCGCTTGTGAGAAGGACGACGGTTGCTAGCAGCCCGGCGTAAAAGGGAGGACAGCGCTTCGGAAACGCCGCACCTGACAGTGAGAACCACCGGCGAGACGCCGGTGCCACAGTTTTGCCACTGGCTGCTAGGACCGCTCCTCGGCGATCACGCGCGCTTCGTCTGTTGACCATTCGAATGCTCCTTGCAGGTGTACGTATATCTTGGCAGCCGCATTCTACGGCAGGCCGTCGTCGACAAACACATTGATCTCTCGCGGAATGACAAAGACCGTCTGGTCGACACGCAAGTTCAAGGCCTGGAATCGTTCATGAGGAAGCTCGACATGGATGGGCTCGCCGGAGTCAGCCGCCAGATCGATCTTGACGCGCGGCCCGGCTGCGTTGATGTGCTGAATGACCGCCTTGAAACTCGGCTTGCCGTTGGCCTGCCTTTCAATGTCAAGATCGTGAGGTCGTACAAGCCCCCTGGCTGGTTTCCATGTTGACTGGTGTTGACCGGCGTATTCGACTTCAAGCGGACCGAGGAAGGCCCTCTTGCCCTCCACGCGCCCGTGGAAAACGTTCACATTCCCCACGAAATTCATGACAAACTCATTGGCGGGATGGTGAAAAACCTCCTCGGGCGTGCCAATCTGCTCGATTCGCCCGGCGTTCGTGATCACCACCCGGTCGGCAACTTCCAGGGCTTCCTCCTGGTCGTGGGTCACGAGAACGCTGGTCACGCGTAACTCGCCGTGCAGGCGGCGCAGCCAGCGGCGCAGTTCCTGTCGCGTGTTTGCATCCAGTGCCCCGAAGGGTTCGTCCAACAATAACACCTTGGGCTCTATGGCCAGGGCACGGGCCAATGCAACACGCTGTCGCTGACCACCAGAAAGTTGCGCTGGATAGCGGTCTGCCAGCCAATCCAGTTGTACAAGCTTGAGCAGTTCGTAGGCCTTCTCGCGGATTCTGTCTTTGGCAGGCCGCTGCTTGCGCGGGCGCACACGCAACCCGAAGGCGACGTTGTCAAACACCGTCATATGACGGAATAGGGCATAGTGTTGGAACACGAAGCCCACTCGCCGGGTGCCTACGTGCTGGCGGGTCACGTCCTCATCGTGCAGGAGGATCTGTCCACTTCCCGTGTCGGGAGCCTCAAGCCCGCTGATAATCCGAAGAAGGGTGGTCTTTCCAGATCCGGACGGCCCGAGCAGTGCGACAAGCTCGCCGGTGGAAACGCGCAGACTGACGTCCTTCAATGCGGCGAAGCGGCCGAAGTGTTTGCTGATGTGCTCAACTTGTATACTCATCCGTGCAGCCCCCCTTCCTGCAAGTCAACACGCAAGTCATCTTTGAATTTCCACTCGGCAAAGCCTTTCAAGACGAGCGTGATCAAGGCAACCACGGTCAGCAACGAGGCCACGGCAAATGCGCCGACGAAGTTGTATTCGTTATAGAGAATCTCCACGTGCAGCGGCACGGTGTTCGTCAGCCCGCGGATGTGCCCGGAAATGACCGAGACCGCTCCGAATTCACCCATGGCTCTGGCGTTGCACAGAATCACGCCGTAGAGCAAGCCCCACTTTATGTTCGGCAAGGTCACCTTGAAGAAGGTCTGCCACCCGTTGGCTCCAAGCGACAGTGCCGCTTCTTCTTCTTCCGTGCCTTGGGCTTGCATGAGAGGTATCAGCTCTCGGGCGACGAATGGAAAGGTGACAAACACCGTCGCCAGCACGATGCCGGGCACAGCGAAGACGACCTGCAGGTTGTGCGCGGCGAGCCACGGCCCCAGGTATCCGTGAATACCGAAGAGCAGGACGTAGACCAATCCGGAAATCACCGGCGACACGGCAAAGGGCAGGTCAATCAACGTGGTCAAGAGGCTCTTGCCCACGAACTCAAACTTGGCGATTGCCCAGGACGCGGCGACCCCGAAGACCAGGTTGAGGGGAACGGCGATCGCGGCGGTCAGCAGCGTCAGCCGTATGCTGGCCAGTGCGTCGGCGTCCCGCAAGGAATCCCAGTAAGCAGCGACACCATCTGCGAGGGCCTGAGCGAATACAGCCGTCAACGGCGCTATCAGGAACAACCCGATAAACAACATCGCGACGCCGACAAGTAGACACCGAATAAACAACGGCTCGGTGGTTGCCCCGTTCCTCCGATTCATGGCTCGCCCGATGTTCAAGAAGCCGGTCGGTCGCATGGGAGAGTCCTCAAGACCTCGCGACACAATGTCGTTGCCCACTCCACCATTGCAGCAGGTTGATAACGAGCAACAGTACAAACGATGCCGAGAGCATCACGACCGCGATGGCGGTAGCGCCTGCATAGTCGAACTGCTCGAGTTTCATCACCATCAGAAGGGGAGCAATCTCCGTCCGCATCGGCATGTTGCCGGAGATAAACACAATTGATCCATATTCTCCCAGGCCGCGGGCAAAAGCCAACGCGAAGCCCGTGAGCAAGACAGGCCACAATTCGGGTAGAATCACGCGCCGGATGGCCTGTCCGCGCGGTGCCCCGAGGCTGGCGGCAGCCTCTTCCACCTCCGGATCGAGATCCTCCAGGACGGGTTGCAGGGTTCGCACCACAAACGGGAGCCCGATGAAGGTGAGCGCGACAACGACACCCAACGGGGCAAACGCGACGTCGATATTGAGCGGCTCAAGGTAGCGGCCGATCCAACCACTATGGACGTAAACGGCGGTCAACGAAATGCCGGCCACCGCCGTCGGGAGGGCGAAGGGGAGATCGATGAGGGCGTCCACAAGCCGCCGACCTGGGAAACGATAACGCACCAGGACCCATGCAACGATAAGACCGAACACGAGGTTGACTGTGGCCGCGATCAGGGCGCCCCCGAAACTGAGCCGAAACGCCGCCAGGACTCGAGCGTCCGTCACGGTTCGCCAGAACTCTCCCCAAGTGAGCGTAGCCGTACGAAGGAAAAGGCCGCCCAGTGGAATCAGAACGATCAGGCTCAGGTATAGCATCGTAAACCCAAGCGTCAGACCGAAGCCGGGCAGGATGCTGCGTTGCCTCAGAGAGATTTTCATCATCTAGTGCTTACCCCGTCTCCTGCCTATTACGTACGGTCATTCGATCATTTGAGGCTCATCTGTCGGGTTGGTAGATCTGATCGAAGATTCCCCTGTCGGCGAAGTGCTTCTTCTGAGCCTTGTCCCAACCGCCAAACACATTATCGATTGTCAACAACTCGATCGCCGGAAACTTGTCGGTGTGTTTCGCCGCAACCGATTTCATGCTTGGCCGGTAGTGATACTTCGCGGCGAGCTCCTGGCCCTCTTCTGAATAGAGGTACTGAAGGTAGGCAGTAGCCACCTTTCGTGTCCCGTGCTTGTCTACTACCTTGTCCACCACCGTAACGGGCGGCTCACACAGAATGCTGAGCGAGGGCACGATGATCTGCACCTTTCCCTTGCCCAGCTTCTCCACCGCGAGGAACGCCTCGTTTTCCCAGGTGATGAGGACGTCTCCGATGCCGCGCTGGACGAACGTCGTGGTCGAGCCTCGCGCGCCCGAGTCCAACACAGGCACGTTCTTGTAGAGTCGGGTCACAAACTTCCTTGCCTCCGCTTCGTCCCCTTGATTGTGTTTCAGGGCATAGCCCCACGCGGCGAGGTAGTTCCACCTGGCGCCGCCGGAAGTCTTCGGGTTGGGAGTGATCACCGATATGCCAGGCCTTACCAGATCGTCCCAATCGTTGATGTTCTTCGGGTTGCCCTTGCGGACCAGGAAGACCATGGTAGAGGTGTATGGACAACTGTTGTTGGGCAGGCGCTTCTGCCAATCGGCGGCCATCACGCCGGTTCGTCGGCTGATTTCATCAATGTCATAGGCCAGGGCGAGTGTCACGACGTCCGCTTCGAGTCCGTCGATGACGGCCCGCGCCTGCTTGCCCGCACCACCGTGCGATTGCCGGACGGTCACCGTCTGGCCCGTCTCCTCCTTCCAGTGTCGGGCAAACGCCCCATTGAACTCCTTGTACAGTTCGCGCGTCGGATCATAAGAGACGTTCAACAGAACGGGGTTGTCATCGGCCCCGGCCTGAGAACCCAGGGCCAGGCTGATGGCCGCAAGAGCTGAGAGAACCAAGAATCTTCCAGACACCATTTTCTACTCCTTCTACCCAGTGCAGCGTTGACTGCTTGTGGATGCTCGGCGCACGATGCGCGCACTCCCCCTCCCATGGGCCCGAAGGTCCAGTAAAACCGCTTGACGCCGTCCCTACTCGATGTAGCCCAGGGCTCGAAGTCGCTCGCGGACCGCTTCAACCTCGCGAGCTGTGAAGCCGGAGGCCCCCAGCTCAAGGCGGCCCCCGCTGGCCACGTCACGGAGTACATGCACCGCGAACTCTGTAACGCTTCTAAACCCTGTTCCTTCAATGAGTTGCGACAAGTTCCTGTACAACTCCTCTGGGATCTTGAGCGTCACGCTCTTGCGGACACCGCTCTTCTTCCTCGCCAAACAGGCACTCCTACAACACTCTTATTACACTCCTATTAGAGTGTACCACATACACGCTGGGAGTCAAGCCCCAACATAACGCGGCCCCGATTTTTTTTTCGGCGGCCGGCCTCAGCCGTGTGCCCGACGGCACGAACTTGCGGCCGCGCTGGAATCCAACCACTTGGTCACGGTAAGGCCGGCTGATCTACTCAGCCGGGAGAGGACGCGGAGGCGAGTCCTTGCGGGATGAGGCCTGCGCTCGGGCGGCGGCGGTTCGGCGCGTCCGTCGAATCCATCTTCGACGCCCAGCGGCATTCGCGCGGCATTGCCCAATATCGCGCGGACGGGATAGCGAGTGCCGAACAAATCAAGATAGGCCGTTGTTACCTTGACCGCATGGACGATCGGGGCAATCGCATGTGCGCGCAAGTCCTTTATTCTCGCGGGGCCGTCGACGTACTCAACTGCGATTCCAGTGTTGATATCCGCTGGTGCGAGAACCGCTGGTGCGAGGATCCTTTCCCGCTGCCGCTGGTGCGAGAATCCTTTCTCGCATCCACTTCCGGTGGGAATCCTCTCCCACAGCTCGACCCAACGGGCCGAGAAGGGATTCTCGGCCCAGCATGCTGGAATGGATGCCCACGGGTAAGCGCCGCCGCCGCTGGCGGCTCCGCTGACCCATGCCACCCCGCCCAAGACGTACTTGCCTGCCAGTGCGAATGCCCCATGCGCCCACCTGAGAGACCGCACTGGCAGGCGAGCTGCCAGTGGCACCCAGAATCGAATGCGCGCGTGTGGCACCCAGAATCGAATGCGCGGACAAGCCGCGCGTGTCACCCAGAATCGAATGCCGCCCGAGGTGTTGCTGACTCGATGAGGCCGCTCCTGTGGCCTGCCGATTGACAGGCTGGCCCTGCTTGAACAGAATGAAGGTCCAGTCCATCGGGTTTTTAGGACGGTTCGACCCTGGCTCAGGCCGCGTAGCTCAAGGTGAGGAGTCATGACCCAGGAGCAACCAGATCGTTCCGAGGAAGAAAGACGCCTGGACCATTTGCTGATTGAGGCGACGGGCGACTACTCACTCGTGCCGGATCGGCCCAAGGAGGCGTACGATCCCGCCGAGTCCGATCGAGTAGCGAGACGGAAATACGTTCGGAAGCTCGTCACGATCATCGTCGTCAGCGTTCTCGCTGGCGGAGCGATGATTTCGTATCTGATCTACAATTACATGGAGCATGTCAGTGCGCGCAAGCTGAAGGCCGAGCGCCTTGCCGAGGAAAGCGCCCGCATCGCTGCGATCACGAAGGACGCGACGGCTGACGTGAAGAGCCATGTCTCGATGAACCGGTTTGTCGACGCGCTCAATGCGTTGGAACTCGCGAAGCAAAACGGGCTCCCCGTTGACGTGTGGGGTGAGCTCGATGCAGAGATCAGGAAAGCGGTGACCGACCACACGACGGCCGAGGTGCGGCGTCTGCTCCCGGTGCACGAATTCGATGAGGCGTCACGCAAAGTGGAGGCCGCCAGCTTCGAGGGGCTTCCCCACGAAGCGCGGAACGATCTCGATGTCGAGATCAAGAAGGCGGCCCTTGCCCGTCGGACGGAGCTGTTGGACAAGGTGGAGGAGGAGATCAAGAAGCGATCGTTGGAGACCGCCCGGCCGTTACTGGATCAGGTGAAGGCACTGGACAAGTACGGTGCGGACGGTCAGCGCCTGAGTACGGTCCTGGAGAGTATACGCCGGCTGGAGCGAGAGAAAGAGTTGGAGCCCGGCAAGCGTAGTCTTGCCCAGTCGCGAGAAGCGGCGGAGAAGAAGGATTGGGACACGGCGATCGCCTTGCTGGAGCGAGCGCGGCAAGAACCGCACGAAGGGCCTGAGCTGGAGCGCTGGGCGGAGGAATTGAGCAAGACGGTTCTTGGCCGCCTGCGTATCGTGGGTAAGCCTGATGGCGCAACGGTGCACGTGCCGGGCTTGGAAGCGGCGCGTATCGGGGACGTGATCTGGGGCTTATCACCGGGGCTTGTCGACGTTCTCGCAGACGCCGAGGGCTACGTTCCCGAGCGGATCAGCGCCGACGTGCCCGGTTATCCCAATGTCAACGAGCTGACGGTGAACTTGACGCCGGAAGCCCCGGGCCCGGTTTGGGCGATCTGCGCGCTATCTGGCCACTGCGCTCAAGGTATCGCGGCGGAGTATTACCGCCGGAATTACAAGGGGGCCGACTGGATTGACTCACTGAGTGGATTCCTGAAGCCGTGTAAGCCCAAGTCGCCGGGGAGGAAGTCGAAGCCGTCCAAGAGGGAACTGCCGGCGATGATCCGCGCTGCCGAGGAGGCGTTTCTGGCAGACAGCAAGGAGCCCGTGGGGGCTTTGGATAGTCTGGGCGAGTTCACCACGAACTACCCCAAGTCGCTCAGGACCATTCTCAAGGAGTGCGACAAGAAGATCGGGGAGGTCCTGGGGATTGTCGAGCAAGGTTGTGCCCACTGCGCGGGCCAGGGCCATGTGCCGTGTCCTGAGTGCGGAGGATTGGGCGAGCGTGTGGAGAAGCGGGCGTGTCCGACGTGTCAGGGGACAGGACGCGTGCCGCACGAGGCTTGCGGGGGCACCGGCATCGTGAAGTGCAAACGGTGCGGAGGGACCGGTCAGGTCCTGGAGGCGACAAGAGTCCAGCGAGGCGACAAGTGGGTCACTGAATCCAAGTCTGTGCCGTGCCCGAAGTGCGACGGGAAGGGAACCGTGCGGTGTCGTTGCGGTGACGGCTTCGTTGCTTGCCCAGACTGCAACCGGTCGGGGAAACGCGAGCTACTGGGCCCCTGCTCCGCCTGCGGCGGTCACGGCCACCTTCCGTGCGAGGTCTGTGGGGCGACTGGTCGGCGCGACAAGATGGACCTGCAAAAGCGTCGGGAGGCGGAACAGGCGATTGCCCATCCGGATGCGACCGAGCCGTAAGCGAGCCGTAAGGCGTCGCGTCAGGAACGATGTGAACGGTTGATCCGCCAAACGGCGAGCCGGCAAGCGAGCCGGGTGGCACAATCGGCCATGTTACTCCTGCGCGATGCCTGAGGCGTCAAGCTGGCGACCGGTGCGGAGCAGGACCGATGAGCCAGTGGGCAACCAGCGGGCCATCTGCAATCCCTATCTGAGCATGCCCAACTGCCACATCAGGAAGGCCCAGTCTTCACTTTGGTTCTCGATCCGCATAGAAAGCGGTTTGCCAGCGCCGTGGCCGGCCTTACGTTCGACGCGGATCAGAATGGGGCGATTTCCCGATGTGGCCGCCTGGAGGCGGGCGGTCATCTTGAAGGCATGGGCGGTGTCGACGCGGTTGTCGCACTCGGCGGTTACGATCAGCGTGGCCGGGTAATCGACGCCGTCCTTCACGTTGTGATAGGGGGAGTACGCCCGGAGCCACTCAAACTCGTCGGGCTTCTCGGGGTCGCCGTACTCGTGGACCCACTGGGCGCCCATGCCCCACTTGTGAAAGCGGAGCATATCCATCAAAGGCACCTGCGCCAGCGCGGCCTGGAACAGGTCGGGCCGCTGGACGACCGCGGCGCCGATGGTCAGGCCGCCATTGCTGCCGCCCTTGCAGGCCAGTCTGGCGGGACGGGTATAACCCAGTTCGATCAGCTTCTCGGCGGCGGCATAGAAATCGTCGAACGTGTTTTGCTTGTGCTCTCGTCGGCCGCCATCGTGCCAATCCTGGCCAAACTCGCCGCCGCCGCGGATGTTGGCCAGTACCCAAACGCCGCCCCGCTCCAGGAACGGCAGGATGCGCGGCCGGTAAGTTGGAAAGAAGCTGCTATTGAAGCCACCGTACCCGTAGAGCAGCGTCGGGTTGTTGCCGTCGAGTTTCACGTTCTTGTCGGCCACAACGAACATGGGCACGCGGGTGCCGTCCTTCGAGGCGCACCAGATTTGCCTGGTTTCGTACTTGCTCAGGTCAACGGGGCACCGGCACTGGTGGAGCTTCTCCAAGGCCTTGGCGCGCAGGTCGTAGCGATAAGACGTCGTCGGCACGACCCACGAGGAGAACGTGAAGAACAAGCCCGGATCATCGAGCGAGCCATCGAAGCTGGTGACGGTTCCGATGCCCGGCTGGTAACTCGTGACAGCGCCCATGCCTGGTAAGGGGATTTCCTCGATGAGCCCGCCGTCGAGGCCGTAAACCAGCAGCCGCGAGTGCACGTCCTCGTTGACGTGGACCACCAGTTTCCGATCTACCACGGCGAAGCCGTCGATCACGCCTTTCTGTTGCGGGATGAGGTCGACCCAGTGTTCGGGCAACGGCTTCTCGACGGTCGTCGTGCAGATCCGATACCGCGGGGCCTTGTGGTTTGTCCGGAGAAATAGGCGGCCGTCAACAACATCGCCCTCGGTGATGGCCCCGAGCCCTTCGGCGACCGGTCGCAACGGGTCGGTGCTGTCGAGCTTGGCGAAGTACAGATCGTTCTCGGCCGGGTCGCGGAAGAAGTTGAGCAGTAGGTACGCGTGGTCGCTGGAGGCATAGGGCCGTGGCTCCTCGTCGATCGGCCGACCCTTGCCCCAGACGTAGCGGTCTCGCGTGTAATCGGTGCCGACCTTGTGGAAATAGACCCGCATGTGGAAGTTCTCCTCACCTGGCGGGACGGTGGTTGGGTCGGGAGACCGGTTGTAGTAGAAGCCCGTGCCCGCGGCGTTCCAGGCGATGCGGCAGTACTGCGTAAAGGGAATGACGTCCGCGAGGTCCTTCCCGGCCGCAACGTCGCGGATGTGCAGCGTGCTCTTCTCCGAGCCGCTCGACGACTTGCCGTACGCGATCAGGGACCCGTCCGGCGACGGAAACCACCAATCCAAGGCCGCGGTGCCGTCCGTGCTGAACGTGTTCGGGTCGATCACAACGCGCGGCTCGGCCCGGTAGCCACCTTCGCACACGTACACCTTGGGATGGTTTTCCAGCCCCGCCCGCTTGATGAAGAAGTAGCGGTTCTTGTGTGGATGGAGATTCGAGACCGTGTCCACGCCGTAGACCGCCTCCAATTCACGGGCGATCTCGCCGCGGACCCCGTTGAAGCGGGCGAGGGTCTTCTCCGTGAGGTCATTCTGCCGGCCGACCCAGGCCTGCGTCTCCTCGCTCTGCTCGTCCTCCAGCCAGCGATAGGGGTCGGCCACCTCGATACCGTGCAGCACTTCCACGGTGTCGCCGCGCGGCGTGGCGGGATAGTCGTTGGGGTTGAAGCCCTGTTGCGTAGAACAGGACGCAAGAAGCACAGGCAGGATCGCCGACGTGCACGATAGAACAGCCAGATCACGAACAGCAGCCAATGGTCGTCGGGACACGACTTTTCTCCTTTGTACGCTTGGGCAAGCGGTGGGTCACAAACGCGTGGGCAGATCGTATCACAGCCAAGCCCGAAACGCATCTGGAAGTTGTGTCGTCTCACTCGCCGCGGGTGCGTGACAGTCTGGGCGGGTGCCACTGGCGGCTTGCCCGCCAGTGTTCTGTGCCGGGTGCCCCATCCTTTCTGAAAGAAAGGGTGGGGGATTCCCCTGTTGTGCGGGAGAGCGATCCCCCACCCTTTGCTATCGCAAAGGATGGGGCACCCCTGCGCTTGGGTAAGCGGTGGGTCACAAACGCGTGGGCAGATCGTATCACAGCCAAGCCCGAAACGCATCTGGAGGTTGTCTCGTCTCACTCGCCGCGGGTGCGTGACAGTTTGGGCGGGTGCCACTGGCGGCTTGCCCGCCAGTGTTCTGTGCGGAACTACCTCCAAGATCGCACTGGCAGCAAGCTGCCAGTGGCACCTGTGCGCGGGTGTCCCATGCGTTCTGCGCAAGGGATGGGGCATTGACGCGGTCAGCTTTCACGGCTGCCCGCGCCCGACCGATCAAGAGATCTTGAAGGTCATGGCGACGTTACGAGGAGCTGCGGAAGGCAGTTGAAGTCCGGCGGGAAGGGGTGGATGCCGGCGTCTTTGCGGATCTCCCACAGGCCGTCCGGGTCCTCGCTCTCGTCGTGGTAGTCCTTGAAGTTGAACTTGCCGGTCACGTCGAAGCGGATGGTCAACACGCCGCCCTCTTCAGGATCATATTCCAGCGGTGGGCTGATCATGCCACCTTCCAGGACCTTGTGCTCGCTCGACCAGAACTCCTCATTGGCAAAAAGATCCAGGACGTGGAACTCGGGATGCCCGGCGGCGCCCTCGACGGCCACGACGTTGTCCGGGTCGCTCATCTCCATCCAATACCAGCCTTCCTCGGTTACGAGGTCCGCAAGGTCAGAGCCGGCCTCCATCCAGGACGGATCGAGATAGAGCAGGAAGTCGCGCGGTTCGAGGGAGTCCATCTCCTCGAAGACCATGCGGTAGGGAATGTCGTGCGATTCGGAGCCCGGATAGATGGTTGCGACGGTCATGTCCAGGTAAAAGACCTCGATGTCCACCTTGTTGTAGGTTCCGGCTGGCAGCGCTTCGGCGCTGAGGACGTCGGAGGCCGCCGAGTTGGTCAGGTCGACAACGAGGGCATCGTCCACGGTCTCGGCGCTGAAGACCTCGACCTCGGCCAGCGTCTCGTCGGTTTCCTCATCGACCTGTTTGACGACGATGCGCTTGAAGGCGATCGCGTATTCGGATGGCGTGAGATTCACGTCGACGTCGTCGGGGGCCAGTTGCGGGCTCGGGGCACGAAAGGCGGCCGCTCCCAATGTGTCGGTCACGGCCTTGATTTCAAGGATGCCGGCTGTCGTGCCGGACGATGGATCGGGCGTCTTGTCAGCAAGTTGCGCGATATCGCATCCAACCAAGAGGAGGGCAAATGCCGTCATACCAAGAGCGGCTGGAACGGTCATCAGGTTTGTTTGGCGGGCCATCGGATACCTCCTTATCGAAGTCTAAGGGCGCGGGACGCGTCTCAGGAGCCTCCCGACCCTATCCCTGTTATCGAGTTGTCCGATGTGTCGGTGTAGAGATGCTTTCGTGCCTACCAGACAACGCGGCGATCTGGCGTCTGATATTGGGCGATGCCTCCGATAACGGCTCGCCGAAGACCCTGGGACGTCTTCTAACGAAGGAGGATGAACGCGGCTGCTTCCAATGAAAGCTGGGACTATGATATGGACGTTCGCTACCAGCCCGTGGCGAAAGTGCCGAGAGGGCTGATTCGTCTGCACTGGCGCTATCGGAAACGCAGTCGTAGGGAACTGTCACGGGCTCTTGCCACGGGCGGGTAGGATTACTTCTGGAATGCTCTTTCGATGAACCCGGTGTCGACCTTCCCGTTCTCGAAATCGGCGTGGCCGAAGATCTTTCGCAACAGCGGGATGGTCGTCTTGATGGGGCCGATCTCGCATTCGTCCAGGCAGCAGCGCATGCAGCGGATGGCTTCCTGGCGGGTCGGGCGGTGGACGATCAGCTTGGCGATCAGCGAGTCGTAGTAGGGGCTAATCGTGTAGCCGGCCGAAACGTGCGTGTCGAACCGTACGCCGGGGCCGCCGGGGGCGTGGAAATCGCGAACGGTGCCCGGATCCGGACGGAAGTCGTTGTCCGGATCTTCGGCGTTGATGCGAGCCTCGATGGCCGAGCCGTTGCGCGGCACGTCCCTTTGCCGAACGGTCAACCTCTCGCCGGCGGCGATGCGAATCATCCACTTCATCAGATCGATTCCGGTGATCATCTCCGTGACGGGGTGCTCGACCTGAATACGGGTGTTGACCTCCATGAAGTAGTAATCGCCCTTCTTGTCCACGATGAACTCGACTGTTCCGGCGGAGAAATACTCGGCAGCGGCGACGAGTCGCGTGGCCGCCTTGCACATCGCCTCCCGCGTCCTTTCGCTGATCGCGGGCGACGGCGACTCTTCAACGAGCTTCTGATGGCGGCGCTGGATGCTGCAATCACGCTCCCATAAGTGGATGCAGTTGCCATGTTGGTCAGCGAGGATCTGGACCTCGACGTGCCGTGGCTGCTCGAGGTACTGTTCGATATAGAGGCGATCGTCGCCGAAGGCGCTTTCCGCCTCGACGCGGGCGTTGCGAAGCTGCGTCCGCAGCGTGACTTCGTTGTGGGCGATGCGCAGGCCCCGTCCACCGCCACCGGCCGCGGCCTTGATCATGACCGGATAGCCGATGTCGTTACACACCTTGACGGCCTGCTCCTCGTTGTCGACGACGCCTTCGCTGCCGGGGACAGGCTTGACCCGGCACCTTTTCGCGAGCTTCCTTGCGGCGGCCTTGTCGCCGAGCAGGCGGATGGACTCGGCGCTGGGGCCGATGAACTCGATCTGGCTCTGCCGACACTGCTCCGTGAAGTCGGCATTCTCGGCAAGGAAGCCGTAGCCGGGATGGATGGCGTCGACGTCCGCCACCTCGGCCGCGGCAATGATCCGATCCGCGCGCAGATAGCTCTGCGAAGGCGGCGCCGAGCCGATGCAGACCGTCTGGTCGGCCAGCTTGAGATAAGGCGCGTTGCGGTCGGCCTCGGAATACACGACGACGCTTTGGATCCCGAGTTCGCGGCACGCACGAATGATGCGCAGGGCGATCTCGCCTCGATTGGCTATCAGGATTCTCGAGAACGTGCGTTTCTTTATTTTGGATCGGGCGGTCCTTGTCGACACAACGCCTCCCGTTCTGGCTGTCAAGTGGCTGTCCTGCGGTTTGGGTGTCGTCCCGATGGCCATCAGCCTACCCGCACCGTCATGATGACCTGGCCGAATTCGACAGGTTCTCCGTTCTGCACATCGATCGACTCGACGGTGCCGGATGCCTCCGCCTTGATCTCGTTGAACACCTTCATGGCTTCGATGATGCAGATCACCGTGTCAGGGTTGACCTTGTCTCCGATCTGGACGTAGGGCGGCGAATCAGGATCGGGGGTGCAATAGAACGTACCAACCATCGGCGATGGAATCTTGACCAGGCCCGGATCCTCAACGGTCGCACCCACCTCACCAGCCGGCGCGGTTTGGCTCCCCGCCACGGGGGCCGGCGGTGCAAGTGCTCCAGGCGCCGGCGCCGGAGGAGGTGCGGTAACGTAGCTCGCCACACCGCCACCCCGTCGAATAACGACGCGCTTGTCTCCATCGCGAATCATGATCTCCGACAGGTCATTGTTGACCATGAGATCGGTCAGCGTCTTGATTTCTTCTATATCCATCCGACCTGCCTTCCGAAGACGAGGTCCCACGCCGACTCAGCGGGGGACCACACAAGACCGCAACGAGGACCGAGGCCGCACGCACGACGCACACGCCGTGCACCGAGAATACAAGCTCGTAATCTTATCTCGTTCTCGGCAATGCGGTCAAGACGGGCGGTGAATCCCAGCACTGGTAAAGTCTGAACCGGGCGCGCCGATCGGCCATGTGCTATAATGCTTGCATGGGCAAGCAGCGAAAGAAGAAGACCCGACGCGATACGGCGGAAATCGCTCGCGATATCGTGGAACAGGTCATCGGCGAGAAGCTGTCCGGGGAGCCGCTGGACGAGCCGGAGCCAGACACGCGGAACCCGGCCGCCGTTGAGCTTGGTAGGCTGGGGGGGCTCAAGGGGGGGAAGGCGAGGGCAGTGAAGCTGACGGCCGAACAAAGATCAGATATCGCGAAGAAGGCGGCCACCACGCGATGGAAGAAGGAAGACTAATCACACTGCTCGTCTTAGTCGAACAAAGAAAGTGGAACAGTCGGTAAGTCAAGCACGGTGAGCTGTGGAACGCGCTTCGCCAGCTTTCTGCAATCCTTGTCACCACTGTAAAAGATGCTGACTCCATGACATACCGCAGTGGCGATAATCAGCGAATCTGCCCGTAACATGGCACGGCTGCCCTTCTGCCCTTTCTTTACCACACCTTGCCCTTCCGAGAAAAGGAAAGCTGCGAGCGCTGCACACTTTACGTCGAATGGCGCAATAATGAAGCGCGTTCCGAGTGACGCGACGACGCCCTTCTGTTGATTTCGATCGACCTTTGTCAAGTACTCTGATAGCGCCACAGCGGGAACAACGATCTGGGAACCCTCGTCCTCCAGGGATTCGAATAGCCACTTGGCGCGTTTCTTCGCCTTCTTTGCGGATGCCCCAAACGAGTATCTCGGAATCAATGGCCACAAGCCGCGCATTCGGTTTAGGGTTCACGAGCGCCGCATCTCCGCAATTGCTTTTTCTGGATCGGCTACCGCGTCCCACGCATATCCGCCAGCGTCGTGCGCGCGCCTAAGCGCGTCCATCACTGACCCTGTTTTCGGGGGCTCAAAGGCGTCAATCACTAGGGTTCTGAGTTTCCAGTTGTGCTTTACCCAGGTGGCATTCCCAGACAGTATGCAGTGATCGTACATGTGGCGCCCAAGTTCTCGGACAAGCTCGTTATTTGCCACCCTACATATGACCATCTTTCTGGGAGAGTCGGGAAGTCGGATCCCACAGTGCATCGCGGTAGCGCCGCCCACGCGCTCGATTCTCGCGTAGACCGAGGTTCTGCCAAAGATGAACGCAGATGTACATACTTCTGAATAGGTCATTGGCGTGATGCGCGCAATCACACCTCCGTAGGCACCGTGTCGACCTGGCTCTCGAAACTCAATCTCGCAACCCAGCGATTTTGCCGATTGGCTCAAGGCTTCAAGAGAAGAAAGTGTCGGGCTTGTCCACTCCGCGCCATCGGGGGCGTTAATGGACGCACCCACATCAGACAGCGTTTTGATCGCGTCTGGCTGATCTGGTGATGCAACAGCATAGGCGGCAGACTTGCTTTTAACGTCCAACAGATGTAATGTTGCCGACAAAGCTTCGGCGTGTGGCTTGCCAGTGTCAGAGCCGTCGTCTTCGCCAGCATCTTCTCGCTGATCTACAAGTCGCTGTACTGCATCTAGCACCTTCGTCAGCGTGCGCATCGGCACAGCCCAAGGACGGATTCCAGGACCGACCAATCGCACAACGAAATCAGCGCTAGGCTTCCTCTTTTCGGTTGCCATTGATCCTTAAAGCATTATCGGGTGTTCCACACCAAGCATGTGCGGATACGTCCCAGCAAACTAATGATACCGCCATACTGGCCATAAGTCAAGCTACTTCAGCGGTTTACGATAAGTCGTTGTGTGGCGCCAACTTACAAAGGAGAGCGAGTTTCCCAAGAAAACAGTTGACAAAGCGTGAGCGGTCAAGTATGTTGTATAGAATGAACGGGCTCAAGACAGCTAAACGCAAGGCCGTCGTCATGTCTCTTGTCGAGGGCAACAGCATCAACTCGACGGTCAGGATGACCGGAGTGTCAAAGCCGACGATCCTCAAGCTGTTGGCCGACCTCGGGGCTGCCTGTGCCAAGTATCATGACGAGCACGTTCGGGGCTTGAGCCCGCGTCTTGTCCAGTGCGACGAGGTTTGGTCCTTCGTTTACTGCAAGGACAAGCAGGTCAAGACGGCCAAGAGCCCCGCAGCGGGCGCGGGCGATGCGTGGACATGGACGGCCCTCGATCCCGAAAGTAAGTTGATAATCACCTACCACGTCGGATTGAGGACTTCTGCGGATGCGTTCACGTTCATGGACGACCTGTCCGGTCGCGTCTTCAACATCGGCCAGATCACGACCGATGGATTCGCTGCCTACCCCGAGGCCGTCCGCGAAACATTCGGCGGGGATCAGGACTACGCGCAGGTCATCAAGGACTACCGCGAATCGAAGAAGTACCCGGAGCAGAAGTATTCGCCTTCGACATGCACGGGTTGCCGCAAGCACAACGTGAGCGGATTTCCTGACCCGGCCGACGCTTCAACGTCGCATGTCGAACAGCACAACCTGGCGATCAGGATGCAGAACCGGCGAATCACGCGGCTCACGAACGCCCACCGCAAGAAAATCGACAACCATTTCTACGCTCTGGCGATGTTCTTCATGTACTACAACTACTGCCGCAGGCATCAGACGTTGAAGGGCGACACGCCCGCAACGGCAGCGGGCTTGGCCGATCACGCCTGGTCGATCGAGGAGCTATTGGGGCTGTTGGACTGAAACTTTACCAGTACCGAAGATCGCGTGCCCATGGTCGACGTTGGCGGGGCGCGTACGGCAAGACCTTTGGTGTGTCACGCCCGGCCGATTCCTCATCATGACAGCCGTTCACGGTGAAGCCCCCGTCCATGGCAGGCGTATATCGCGAGCCCCCTCTCTCTATTCTACGCGTTCCGCGGCCATCAGGTCGTCGTAGGTCTCCCGGCGCCGAATGACGCGGAATGTGTCGCCCGCCACGAGGACCTCCGGCGGGTTCGGGCGCGCGTTGTAGTGACTGGCCATGACCATGCCGTACGCGCCGCTCGAGAACACGGCCACGAGATCACCTCGCTGCATCGGGGGCAGCGGGCGGCTTTTCGCCAGGAAGTCGGCGTTTTCGCAGACGGGGCCGACGACGTCCATCTCCACGAGGCCAGCCATGGACACGCCTTCGCCTCGCTGAGCAGGAACGAAACCTCCAGGCGGCCGCAGGGGCCAGATGAAGTGATACGCGTCGTAGAGCGCCGGCCGCAACAGGTCGTTCATCCCCGCGTCTACGATGAGGAAGCTGCGATCGCCCGACCTCTTCAGGTATAGCACCTTGGCCACGAGAATGCCCGCGTTGGCGGCGATGGACCGGCCGGGCTCCATGATGATCTGCAGGCCGCGACCTTCCAGGAGCGGGACGATGGCTTCGGCATAACGGACGGCCGCCGGTGCCTCGTCGTCCTTGTAGTGCGCGCCGAATCCGCCGCCGATGTCCAGGATCTCAATGGTCAGGCCGTCACGACGGAGGCCGTCGATCAATGCCAGACCCTTGTTGATCGCCTGGATGTACGGCCCGACGGTGTTTACCGGCGAGCCGATGTGCAGGTGGATGCCGCGCAGTCGCACCGACTCCTGCCGTCCGAAGCTGTGGAACACCTGCCTGGCGCGTCCTAGATCGACGCCGAACTTGCTCTCCTTTTTGCCGGTCGTCGTGTGGCGGTGTGTCCTGGGATCGACGTCGGGATTGACGCGCAGGGCAGCACTGAGCTGCACGCCGCGCCGTCGTGCGATGGCGATCAGGTTCTCCAGTTCGGCCTCGGACTCGACGTTGAACAAGCCGATCCCGGCGTCGATCGCCTGGTGGATCTCCTCGTCCGTCTTGCCCACGCCGGCGAAGACGATCTTCGCGGGATCGCCACCGGCCGCCAGCGCTCGGACGAGCTCCCCGCCGGAGACGACGTCGAAGCCGGCTCCACATTCACGCAGCAGGCGGCAGATATGTATGTTGGCGCAGCTCTTGATCGAATAGCAGATGATTGGATCCAGCTTCTCGAAGGCATTGGCCGCGCGGCGGTAGTGATCTACGAGGGTGGCGGCGGAATAGACGTAGGCCGGCGTCCCAATCGCCTCGGCGATGTCCGCGACGGCGACGCGCTCACAGCAAAGCTCCTCATTGCGATAGCTGAAATGGTCCATGGTGCTCGGGACGCGGTGTCGGGTCTCGCGTACTCCTGGACGCCTGACAGCCCGTGGTAAAAGGGAGAACAGCCGTTCGGAAAAGCCGTTCCTGACCGTGAAAACCACCGGCGAGACGCCGGTGCCACAGTTTTGCCACA
>JAFGQA010000495.1 GCA_016935885.1 Phycisphaerae bacterium
GGCAAAACTGTGGCACCGGCGCCAAAGCCGGTGGTTTTCACGGTCAGGAACGGCGTTTCCGAACCGCTGTTTTCCCTTTTACCACGGGCTGCTGGAATCGAATTGCCGCCGGAAGTGTCACGGAGCCCTGATTCACACTACATCCGCGCGTGCCGAGAGGGTCCTGGCGATTGGGCGTAACCCCTGCTCTGGCATGAGGTAGGGTGGCTTCAGGGCTCCTGCCCGGCGGCTCGCTCCAGGTGAGCCCCTCTCCATCACGGTGATTAGGGGCAGGAGGAAAAGATAGGGTGTATACCCGATTGCGTCCCTCGTGCCACCGGGTAAAAGGACTGAGGACCGCCGGGGCGGAAGGCGTCAGCACCCCAAGAGAGCTTCCCCTCCTCAACCCACTCCTTAACGCTCGGTGCTGGCGCGTCGGCCGCGGCGGTTTTTCTGTGCCCAATCAGGTACGCGACACCATCGCCTTCAAAGAGAATGGGAGGTTGCCGATTCCGGCGTTCGAATGCCGCGATGGCAAGCGGGAAACGGCGCTTCGTGGCGGAGGATTGCCAAACTCCCACACCGTGTTAGACTGCCAGGAGATCGGTCACGGGCGCGGAGTGATCGATGAAGGCTCTTGGTGCCGAGGATCACCCTTCTTGCAATGGAGACGACGTGACGAGCAGCGATTCATCCCATGCCAGTGTGGCCGAACCGGCATTGGCCGGATCGGCACTTGCGGAACGTAGGGCGCGGCTTTCCGATCGGGTGCTATTCTTTCGTAAGTTCCTTTCCAAGGGCTTACAGGTTTCGTCCGCCGTGCCGTCGAGCCGGGCCATGGCCTGCGCCATCCTGCGGCAGATTGACCTCAGCCAACCAGCAACCATTATCGAGTTGGGGGCCGGAACGGGGCCGGTGACCGAACAGATCATCGCCAGGCTTCGGCCTTCGCATCGGTTCGTTGCCGTGGAGAACGACCCGGAATTCTGTGAAGTGCTGCGCCGCCGGTTTCCAGAAACATCACTCCTAGAGGTGGACGCGTCGCGGATCGCTGAGCCCCTCGCAAACATGGGCGTCCACACGGTGGACTACGTTCTCAGTGGCCTGCCAACGCCGAACTTGCCCCTACGGTCGTCCGTTCGGTTGTGGCGATGGCTCCTCCGCTCGTTATCGCCGCATGGGCTGTTTGTTCAGCTCACGATCGCGCCGCTTGTGTACCGCCGCTTTTACGATCGCCTGTTCAACTCGGTCGAATACAGGATGATCTGGCGCAACATCCCGCCAGGCGGCGTATACTGCTGTTCGAAGCCGCGGCGACATCTGGTCAAGTGAACAGAGTGGTCAATCGGTGAAAAGGACGGACGCAAGGCAACCGGCGACGTTTAAGCCGGCCGCACCGTCTCGATCTTCTGGAGACGCCGCTTGGCCTTCCGCATGGCCCGGCGGTTGCGATCGGACGGCTTCTCGTAGTACGCGGTTCGCTTCAGCTCTCGCAGGACGCCTTCCCGTTCGCAGAGCTTCTTGAGTCTGCGCATGAGTTGCTGAACCGGCTCGTTGGGACGTGGTCGTACTTTGATCATCGCTTTGCTTGGTTCTCCTTCTGCTTAATAGTCAACGCCGGATCGGTGGGCGGCGAGACGGCTACCACCTGGGCCCATCCACCTTGAGTGTTCCCGAAGCCCCTACGATACGATCATACCCGCTCGAACGCAACAGTGCGTTTGCCGGGCCAACGTCCATGGGTCCTTGACGCCTCCGGCGGCATCCGATTCTGGGGGCCACACGCGGCTTGTCCGCCCGTGCGGTCTCTCTGGTTGGCGCATGGAGCACGCACACTGGCAGGCAAGCTGCCAGTGGCACCCGCCTAGACCGTCACAAACCCAACGCCCATTCATAACTTAACCAATGGGCTGAGGTTACGCAAGCGCCGCCCAATGCCGACCTTTGGAATCCCGCAGCCAGTTCCCATCCTCGGCGATCAACCCAGAATCAACGAGTCATGTCGCCCGGAACCCCGTCCCCCGGTCATGCCGACTGGCCCACTCCCATGGGGTGTCGGACCTCGTCCGGGGCGGCCGATCGCACGTTGAAATACCGCGCCTCGGGATGGTGCGTGACGATCGCACTGGTCGACTGCTCGGGCTCGATTTGGTACTCGTCGCTGAGCGATACGCCGATGCGGCCGGGTTGCAGGAGTTCGAACAGCTTGGCTTGGTCCTCCAGGTTGGGACAGGCGGGGAAGCCGAAGCTGTAGCGGCTACCCTGGTAGCCCTGCTGCAACAGTCTCCGCATGTCACGCGCGTCGGAGCCGGCGATGCCGAGTTCCATCCGGATCTGTTTGTGCAGATGCTCCGTCATGGCCTCGGCGACCTCCACGCTCAGCCCATGCAGATACAGGTAGTCCTGATACAAGTCCTGCTTGAAGTACTCCCTGGCGATCTGCGAAACCCGCCGGCCGACGGTGACCAGCGAGAAGGCGGCGACATCGAACTCGCCGCTCTCGTACGGGCGCCAGAAGTCGGACAGGCACCAAAACGGTGGGTGGCCCTGACGAGGGAAAGTGAATCGCTGCAACTCGTCGCGCGTCGGATTCTGGCCGGGCTCGGGCGGGCGATAGATGATCAGGTCGTCCCCCTCGCTGTTGCACGGCCAATAGCCGTAGACGGATTGAAGCTTGAAGATGTCCTCGCGGCGACAGCGTTCGATCAGCTCGTTGTAGATCGGCCGAACCTCCCTGCTGATGTACTCCCGAAACTCCTGTGGGCTTCGGCCCTGCTTCTTGTACTGCCAGTGCACCTGGAAGAGCATGACCTCGTTGACGAAGCGGAGGACGGATGACAGATCGATTCGCTCGATGATCCTCGGACCCCAGAACGGCGGCGTTGGGATCGGATTGCGGGTGGTGACCTCGCTACGCTCCGGAATGTCAACGGCAGGCTTTTCTTGACCTGTTTGCGCATCGAGCGATGAAACGACCTGACGCGGCATATCAACGATGGACTTGCCCTCTGCCAGACGGTCCATCAAGGCCAAGCCCTCGAAGGCGTCCTTGGCATAGGTGACTTCGCCGTGATAAAGGGCCCGCAGCTCGTGCTCGACGAAGCCGCGCGTCAGCGCCGCCCCGCCGAGGATCACGGGGCCTTTCAGGCCGACCTCGTTGAGGACTCGGAGATCGTCGCGCATGACGAGCGTCGACTTGACCAGAAGGCCGGACAGCCCGATGGCGTCGGCGCCATGCTTCTTGTAGGCGTCGATGACGTTGCTGATCGGTTGCTTGATGCCCAGGTTGTGGACGGTGTATCCGTTGTTGCTGAGGATGATGTCGACGAGGTTCTTGCCGATGTCGTGGACGTCGCCGCGGACCGTCGCCAGGATGATCGTCCCTTTGCCGTTGCCTTCGACGCGCTCCATGTGCCGCTCGAGGTAACGCACCGCGGCCTTCATCGTCTCCGCGGAGGACAGCACGAACGGCAATTGCATCTTGCCGGCGCCAAACAGATCGCCAACCACTTTCATGCCGTCGAGCAGGAAGACGTTGATGATGTCCAACGGGCTGTACCTGGCCATCGCCTCGTCGAGGTCTTCTTCGAGACCGACGCGACGACCATCCACAATGCGATGTCTGAGGCGTTCCTCGATGGGTAGTTCCGCTACGTCCTTCTTCCCGCCGACCGCCTCACCCTCGGCGAACAGACCGATGAAAGCGTGCAGTGGATCGGACGCCTCGCAAGGCCCCACGGGCTGGACCTCGTGGCCCTTGTCCGTGTGCGCAGGCCGCGCGGGCTGGAGCCCGCCGCTCGTCGGGCGGTGATCGTAGATCAGATCCAGTGCCGCTCTCCACCGTTCCTCGCTGATCTTGGTTTCGGGGAGGATCTTGCCTGTGTGGACGATCGCGGCGGTGAGGCCACGCTTCCTCGCCTCGTGGAGGAACACAGAGTTCAGCACCGCTCGGGCGGCCGGGGCGAGGCCGAAACTCACATTGGACACGCCCAGGATTGTGCCGCAGCGGGGGAACTCGTCCATGATGCGCCTGACGCCCTCGATTGTCTCCAAGGCGAGCCGGCGGTCGGAGTCGTTGCCGGTCGTGATCGGGAACGTCAGGCAATCGAAAAGGACGTCTTCCTCGGGGATGCCGTGTTTCCTCGTCAGCAGGCCGTGGAGACGCCGGGCGATTCCGATCTTGCGATCGGCCGTCTTGGCCATCGCTTCGGCCGGATCCTCGTCAATGGTCAGGGCGACGACCGCGGCGCCGTACTTCCTCAACAGTGGGCAGATGGCCTCGAGTTTCGCCTCGCCGTCTTCGAGGCTGACCGAGTTGATGATGCACTTGCCGCCGGCGCGCTTCAGACCCGTTTCGATGACATCGGGCTCGGTCGAGTCCAGCATCAGCGGGACGGTGATATCCTTGGCATAGCGTGCAACGACCCTGTCCATGTCCGTCACGCCCTCACGGCCCACGTGGTCGACGCACACGTCGATGAGATGAGCGCCCTCCCTGACCTGCTCGCGGCCGACCTCGACGACGGCGTCGATGTCTCCTTCTTCCAGCAGGCGCTTGAATCTGCGGCTGCCGTTGGTGTTGCTGCGCTCGCCGACGATCAGGAAGCTCTTGTCCTGCCTGAGCGCGACCGGCTGGTAGAGGCTGGCAACGCTGGGTGGAGAGTAAGGCCTTCGCTGGGTGGGCTTCAGGTCACGTACAGCCTCCACGACGGCGGCGAGGTGGTCGGGCGTCGTGCCACAGCAGCCTCCGACCATGTTGACACCGTCCACAAGCACGAATTCCTTGTGCCACCTGGCCAGTTCGGCGGGCGTCAAGACATAGCACGTCTTCCCGTCCACAACCTGCGGCAGGCCGGCATTCGGCACGACGCTGATGTACCGCGTGCACTGATGACCGAGGAGCCGCACGTGCTCGGACATCTCCAGCGGCCCAGTGGCACAGTTGATGCCGATGACCTGCACCTGCGGGTAGGCTTGCAAGGCAACCAGGGCGGCCCCGATCTCCGTCCCTACGAGCATGGCGCCAGTCGCCTCGATGGTCACCTGAGCGATGATGGGCACGTGCCGGGCCTTCTCGTCCATGGCCCTGCTCGCTCCGCAGATGGCCGCCTTGGCCTGCAGCAGGTCCTGGCACGTCTCGATGATGAAGGCGTCGACGCCGCCGTCGAGCAGGCCGCGGGCCTGCTCGGCATAACCGTCCTCGAGGACGTCGAACGTGGTGTGGCCGAGTGACGGGAGCTTCGTGCCCGGGCCGATCGAACCGAGAACAAAACGGGGTCTTTCCCGTGTGGCGAATCCATCGGCGCACCGTCGGGCGATTTCGGCGCCGACCTTGTTCAGCACGTAGGTTTGGTCTTCGAGACCGAATTCGCCGAGGACGATCCTGTTCGCCCCGAACGTGTTGGTCTCGATGCAATCGACACCCACGGCCAGAAAACTGTTGTGAATCGATTCGATGACGTCTGGGCGAGACTCGTTGAGGATCTCCGAGCAGTTCTCGAAACCGCGAAAGTCGGCCTCCAACGACAGATCGTGGGCATGGATACTGGTGCCCATCGCCCCGTCGATCACGAGGATGCGGTCCTTCAGGCTGTTCAGCAACGGATGATCCACGATCCCAGCCCCGCTTGCCAGACGAGCGCAACAATCCTGCACACTAGCACATCCAGCAGATTCTAGGTAGTCCGTGCCCACCGGGGTGCAACTTGGGCGGCGAGCTCCCTTCGGCTCTGTTGGCTCGTGAAACATGCTGCTGTCCGCTCCCGGGGGCTGACGCCTGCCTGCGAAGTTGGAGATCGCATCCATCGCCGGCAGGTCCCCCGACGACCAAAAACGCGGCGAGAGCAGCGGCTGGTGATCCCGACCTTGCCACCCTACCCATATACTATGAGGGAATCGGAGAAACCCGTGGATCGGATTAACACTACTGCGAAAAGGACCGGGCATCCGTGTCGGAGGGCCCCCAACCGGGCTCGGGGAGTGCGCTCGCACACGATGCATGGCTATGACCGGAGCAAGCGCGGCGGCTGCTTTGGCACCAGCGCGGTGACCTTGCGTTGTACGATCAAGGACCCACCCCAATGCCCCCGTGCCACCGCCACGACTCCCGGTGACTTCGCCGCAAGCGCCTGCGCAGCCGCCGTCTCGGCGGTGACAACACAGGCGAGACGCCTGTGCCACAGTGATCCAACACAGGCGAGAGGGTCCGTGACAGTTGGGGCGGGTGGCACTGGCAGCTTGCCTGCCAGTGCGTATGCCCCCGCGCCCACCAGAGAGACC
>JAFGQA010000496.1 GCA_016935885.1 Phycisphaerae bacterium
AAC
Source organism: Phycisphaerae bacterium (assembly GCA_016935885.1). The sequence goes on from JAFGQA010000496.1 coordinate 4, forward strand.
GTACGGGTGGTTTACAAGGTCAGCCCCTCCCCTTTTGACAACAGCCCAGACCGAGGCATTATGCAACATTGTAGGAGGCGTGATCTCACCGCTGCTGGCCAATCTCACCATGCGTCGGTTCGTATTGGGTTGGAAGATGCTGGGCCACGAGGCTCGTCTTGGTGCTTGCATCGTCAACTATGCCGACGACTTCGTGATTCTGTGTCGCGGGACGGCCGGTCACGCCGCAACCGCGATGCGGGAGATGATGACGCGATTGAAGCTGACGGTGAACGAGAGCAAGACGCGGATCTGCCGCGTGCCGGGTGAGTCGTTCGACTTCCCGGGTTACACCATCGGCCGGTGTTATTCGACGCAAACGGGCCGCGTCTATATTGGCACGCGTCCGTCGCGGACGCGGATCAAGCATCTATGCGGCCTGATCCGTGAGGTGACCCGTCGCCAATGGACGCTCTTGGAGACTGCGGACCGGGTGGAACGCCTGAACCGGATGCTGATCGGTTGGTCACCCGTGGGAGGGGAGTACGGCGTCATTCCACGCGAATTGACGCTGCCGGGCGTCAGGGCGTTTGGTTCTTTCGGGCGGCAGCATTCGTCACGACAACCCAGTCGTGATCGTCCGGACCGACCGGATCGCGATCGATGCTGAACAGCTCTCGGGCGTGAGGATGAAAGACCGACGTGAACAAGTGTAGCTGACCGCGCTGGAACACGACCTGGACGGGCTCGGCCCGTTCGAGCAGCGCGGATAACCTCTCGGCCGCGATCATGCAAAGGCCGTCGCGGTCAACCGCATCTCCCTCCTCGGCGATCAACTTGTAGAAATCGACAACCTGCCGCACAGGCCGCCCACCGTAGAAGACGACCCGGCCGTCCGGACGGTTGCCGGCCCAATAGAGCGGGGTATCGGCGGGTATGCCGGCGTGATTCGCTTGACGCGCCAGTGCCGCTGCATCGTTTGCGTTTCCAAGCGATGGCCCGAGGAAACACCACACGACTGTGAAGACGAAGACCGAGTTACAGCCGACGATGCAGAAGCTCCACTTGCGGTGGGTCAAGAGGAACAGAACGCAGGCCAACACGATGCCAAGAACCGCGAGCCCGGCACAGATCACCACACCCCAGGCAACCCGGCCGTGGAGCGTCCATGGGTACTTGTCCTCGATGACGAAGCTACCCACGATACATGCCACCAGGACCCCAATGACGACGGTCTTGACTGCGGCCCTGACACGATGAGGACGGGGAGCCGGGTCTTCGAAGAACAGGCGTTCCAGAACGGGAGCCAGCAGCAGCACGCAACCCGGTAGCACGGGCAAGATGTAGTACGGCTTCTTGAAACTCATCACCGACAAAATGACAAAGCCCACGATCACCCAGTACCACACATAGGTCAGCGGTTTTGTTGCATTTCGCCGATGGCCCCGACGAAACGGGCTGATCAGGGCCTCGGGGAGAGACAGGCACCACGGAATGAGCATCCCGAAGAGGATCGGAACGTAGTACAGATAGCGGCCGGCACTGCTGCCCGGGTAGTCGCCTCGAGCACGGTCCAAGTACTCATACGACCACAGCGACCACGCGCAGGGCTCGCGCCGCGCAACCCAGATCATCCACGGTAGAAATAACAGAAGAAACAGTGGCAGACCCCACCACAAACCGAGTTGACTCAGCGAGCGGCGTAAGCCAGGCAAGATCTTGCGCATGCCGAGACGCGCAGCCCGCGGGATCACGGACGGCCCACCCGCTGCCACCAATCGAGTCGGCTGACCACACCACCACCAGACTGCGATCGGGAGGGCGACTACCGGCAAAGGCATCGGTCCCTTTGCGAGCATCGCCAGACCCAGAGCAATGTAGAACCGAACCTGGTGAGCGAGTTGCCGCCGCTTTGTCTTCGCCTGTCTCGACCACCAGAACTCGGCAAAGGCCCACGTGCAGAACAGTGTCAGCAGCGCTTCCGCCGTCGCGTTGAGGGCATACAGCATTGATCCGACCGTCGTAGCGTAGACGAAGGCGGCGATTTGAGCCGTACGGCGTTCAAACATCGCACGGGCAAGCGTGAAGACGATCCAGATGGTCAGAGCGGTGGCCAGTAGTGAGGGCATGCGCGCGACGAATTCCGTGACCGGCAGACCGGTGGCGCTGTCGTTTGGCAGGAAGCTTCCCAATACGGCTGACAGCCAGGGCGAGAGCGGGGGCTTCACCAGAAAAGGCGTATCCAGGTAGTGGGGGACAAGCCACTCTCCCGTCGCAAGTGTCTGTCGAGCGATCTGTGCGACGATGACTTCGTGGTCGCCGAGACGTGGGCCGGCCGCCAACATCACCAGCCCGAGTAGCCCCCATCCGATGAGCAGCAGGCGCACGGAGCATCTCGTCTGCACGACGCGCGGTTGCTCGATGCTGGGCGTTCGCTCCACTGCGGTCAGGCCGCCCGATTGCTGCCGTGCCCCCGCTCGCCTGTTCGTGTCCTCCATGTTTCCCCCCGATCTACCATCGAACGGCGAAGCCGGCCGTCATCCACTTGCTGGACTCGACGGCGTGAACGACGGCCGTCTGGCCCGGTTGCAACTCACCAGAGCGCGCCATTTCGTCCAAGTGCACCAATGTGGCGGCTCCGCCGACGTATCCGTGAGGCGCACTTCGGAACTTGATTTGGTCGGTTGTGATGCGCAGCTCGTCCAGAAAGGCGGGAATGTGGTCTTGGTAGAGCTGAAGCGTCGGAATGGAGACGATGTAGTGGTCGATCGTGCTTGAATCGACGTCGAGCTTCTCGAGCATCCGCACAATGCCCTGCAACAGCAGCGGCGCGGCCATGTCGTTCACGGCCGTGAAGTCCTGCCACAGGTGATGACCGCCGTTTTCGTAGAACTGTAAGAATTGGTGATCGGCCGGCAGCAGGTCGGTCGCGCCCCCGGCCTTCATTCCGGCCGGCCGGCCCGCTCCAACGGATTCGACGAACGTGCCAAGCACCAAGTGTCCGTCCGGTCCGTCGTTGCCTGCCCGAAGCGTGACAGCGCCGGCACCATCAGCGAGGATCCATCGCAACGCCGCGTGGACCTTCTCCACCTTTGGCTGGTTGAAATAGCAGCTTCGCAGGTAGAGCGACGACAACTGGCTATAGCAAACGAGGGCCGTGCGATACCGGCCACAGCGCATGGCGTCGTAGGCGATTTGGATGCTCTTGCCAACACCAGAGCAATTGGAGTGGATTTCCATCTCCGCACAGGACGGAATGCCGAGGCGCTCCTGAAGCAACGTGCTGGTGGGCGGGCAATGCTGGTCGCAGAAAGGGCAGGACAGGAGGAGCAGGTCGATTCCTTGCGGCTCCAGACCCGCCACGTCCATCGCACTTCGCCCAGCGATTTCAGCCATACTGCTGAAGTTGTGCGTCAGGTCGCCGGTGTCGGGATCGATGGCCAAGTGACGCGCCTGGATGCCACCTCGATCCAGCATCCGCTTGCCGAGGTTCTGGACAAAGCTCTGCGTCTTACGTGGGGCTCGGTCAAGTGTGCCGAGAATCGCTTCCACCTCCTCGTTGGGGATCGGCGGACCGGGCAGGTAGCTGCCCGTTCCCACGATTCTGACCGGCAAGAACGACATATAGTCCCTTGTGGTGCCGCTCCGAAGCCAACGACCGGGAGGGGCCGACCCAAGTGCGGCAGGGTACGGACACCCGCGCTATCAGTCAGATGATGATTGCACGCCTTGCGAGGCTGGCCATGTCCTACGCCTCGAGGCGCGTGCACTGTCGCGGGCCAAACCTCTCTCTCTGCACTGGCTGGCACGTACACCAATCACACCGCTCGCAGCCAATGTCTCAAGTCGAAGACCATGCTCAGCGTAGCGGTCACGTATGGCACCGCCATTACAGCCACATGAAAAACCTGTCATGATTCATGTGCCGCCCGCACTGGTTTGGCGGGTCGAGTCGCGTTTCAGAACCCTGTGTGGCATCGGCGTCTCGTGTGTCATCGGCGTCTCGCCGGTGGTTTTCACGGTCGGAACGGCGTTTCCGAACCGCTGCTTTCCCTCTTACCACGGGCTGCTATGTCAGGTGGGTCCGTGACAGTCTGGGCGGGTGCCACTGGCAGCTTGCCTGCCAGTGCGTATGCCCCCGCGCCCACCAGAGAGACCGCACGGGCGGACAAGCCGCCCGCCGCACCCAGAATCGAATGCCGCCGGAAGTGTCACGGACCCTGTCCGGTCGCGGCTGGCGCGCTGCTGTTGACCGGCAGAAGAACCGTGACCATTGTGCCGTGGCCCAGGCGACTCTCGATGTCGATGTTGCCGCCGTGGGCTTCCACGATCGACCGACATATTGGCAGACCCAGGCCGACGCCGCGCTCACCGCCACGGGAACGGGCGCGATCTACCCGGTAGAACCGGTCGAAGATGTGCGGCAGATCTTCCGCAGGTATCCCCGGCCCTGAGTCGGATACCGTGATGCGTGCCAAGCCGTTGGCACGATTCAAGGAGACATCGATGCGACCTCGGCCGTTCATGTACTTGACGGCGTTGTCGAGGAGATTGCTCAGCACCTGCCGGACGCGCTCCTTGTCGGCCCAGATCGCGACCCGCTCGCACTCGCCAAGCCTCAATGCGAGGGTGTGATCCGCCGCAAAGGGTGCATAGAGATCCACCATCTCCTCGATGGTCTTGTCGAGTTCCAGTCGCTCGGGACGGAGGATGGCCTCGCCGGCATCCAGCCGTGCGAGCAGCAACAGGTCCTCCGCGATGCGGGCGAGATGATCGTATTGTTGGATGCTCTCTTCGATGGCCTGACGCATGGCGCCTGGGTCCTGGTCGCTTGCCAGCGTCACCTCGGCGTTGCCGCGCAGGGCGGCCAGCGGTGTCCTCAACTCATGCGCGGCATCCGCGGTGAACTGCTGCATGCGGCGGAATTGACTCTCGATTCGAGACAACATGGCGTTCAGGGTTTCGGCGAGACGGTCCAACTCGTCCCCGTTGCCCGAGCGCGTCAACCGTCGCGAGAGATTGCCAGCGCCCAATTGCCGGGCGGTTTCCGTCATCAAGTGGACCGGACGCAAACTCCGCCGGGCCAGTATGCGCCCGCCGATGAGCGAGAGCACAGCCGCGACGAGCATCGCGGCCACACAAACCTCGCGGAACGTCGCCAACGAGGCGGCGACCCGATCAAGGGCATACGTGGCCTGCGCCACACACAGCTTGCCGTCGCGCAACCGCGTCCATTGGCTGCACACGCGCACCGAGTGCGGCGGACAGGACAACGCGAGCGTCTCGAACCACGGCGCGCCCGCGGCGTGTTCTGCAGATTGCAGGAGCGCCTGGGGATCCGGCAGCCGATCGTCCGGATTACTGGTCACCATCAACCGGCCGTCGGCGTCGAGAAGGCGAAACGTCAGGTCGCCACGAAGGCGGCTGCCGAGTTCTCGTCGAATCTCCCCTTCAATCTCGTCGAGATCGTCGTCCTCCTCCCCCACGAGGATCGCGCAGAACTCCTGGACCTCACCTTCGATGAAGCCGTCCACCTCGCGATGGAGCGAGAAACGCACGCCCACGTACAGCAGCACGCAAACCAGTGCGCAGACAAACAGGGTGATCAGTGTGCCCCAGAGCGTGAGTCGCGCCCCGATCGTCGTCAGAAGGTGATTCCACTTACCCTGTTCCGAGGACATACCCGACACCACGCACCGTTCGGATCAAAGGAACGTCGAACCCGTTGTCGACCTTCTTACGCAGGCGGTTGATGTGTACGTCCACGACGTTCGTAAGTGGGTCGTAGTTCATGTCCCAGACCTTCTCGAGGATCATGGTCCTCGACAAGGCCTCTCCCGCGTGACGGGCCATATACTCCAGAAGCGCGAATTCCCGCGCCGACAAGTCGAGCCGCCTGCCGCCGCGATGCACCGTCCGCGTGACCACGTCCACACTCAGGTCTTTGACCTTGATCGGGTTCTCAGTTAGTACGGAACCGCGCCGCAGCAACGCCCGCATCCGTGCGAGCAACTCGGCGAAGCTGAACGGCTTGACCAGGTAGTCGTCCGCGCCCAGATCAAGGCCCCGGACGCGGTCGTCCACGCCGTCCCGGGCCGTCAGGCAGATCACGGCCGTGTGAACTTCGTGTTCCCGAAGATCGCGCAGGACGGCGAAGCCGTCTTTGCCGGGGAGCATGAGGTCGAGGACGATGACGTCGTAATGCCCCGTACGGGCCGCGTGACTGCCGTCGACGCCGTTCTCTGCCACGTCTACGGCATAGGACGCCTCGCGCAGGCCCTTCCTGAGGAAGGAAGCCACGCCAGGATCGTCTTCGATCACCAGGACGCGCATCGGCACTCTCCCGCGAGAGACAGGCTGTGCACTCCCGCTCACCGCTGTTGCGGTCGGCATTGCCAGTGTAATACGGAAATCAACGCGGCTCAACCTGCTCAAATGACCTACTCGCGTGCGGGGTCCGTGACAGTCTAGCAGCCCGTGGTAAAAGGGAAGACGGCGGATCGGAAACGCCGTTCCTGACCGTGAAAACCACCGGCGAGACGCCGGTGCCACAGTCTTGCCACAGGCTGCTAGACCGGTGCCACTGGCAGCTTGTCTGCGTCCGGTGGGTGCCACTGGCAGCTTGCCTGCCAGTGTGGACGCCCCATGCAGCCACCGGAGAGATCGCATGGGCGTACAATCCGCCCGCGGCACGCAGAACCGGATGCGGCCGGAAGTGTCACAGACGCTCACGTGTGTGTCCGGGACTCATCCTCGGGCCGTGCGGGCCGAAGTCCGCAGCTCACGGATGATCGTGTACAGGAAAACAACACCGGATTCGCTACATAACGAACTTGTCATCTTGCATTCACCGTTCCGCCATGTGCCTACGGTATCGTGTCGTCCGATGCAACGTGTTCGAGATGAAACGAAACCGAGTCGCCCCGGATCACGCGCGTGATCCGGACGCAAAACAAGAGGAGAATGGTCATGAACAAACCGTGGTACCGAATCGTGGGATTGAGCGCGGCGGTTGTCCTTGTTGCGGGGCTTGTGGTATTCGCCTGGAACTCGGGCGGCCCCGATGAACAGGAACGCGTGGTGAAGGAGTCGGAGGTGCCGGCGTCGGCCCTGGCTGCGCTGAAGAAGCTCGCGGGCACGGCGAAGATCACGGAGTTCGAAGAGGCAATCGAGCACGGCCACACATTCTATGAGTGTTCATGGGATGGGCCGCACGGCAAGGTGGAGGTCCAGGTGACCCCTTCGGGCGACTTGGTCGAGACCGAGGAGACTGTTCCGGCGGGGATGGTCCCCAAGGCCGTGCTGGCCGAAGCCAAGCGGGCCGCCGGGAAGGACGCGAAGCTGTATTGTGAGAAGAAGACGATGATCCTGTACGAAGTCAAGTTCAGCAAAGGGGATCGCCGTCACGAGATGCTCTTCTCTCCCGACGGCCGAGTGCACGAGCAGGAGGAAGAGGGGGGGCACGCGGAGGATGATTAGGAGCCCGTGGCAAAACTGTGGCACCGGCGCCAAAGCCCGTGGTTTTCACGGTCAGGAACGGCGTGTCTGAACCGCTGTTTCCCCTTTGTCACGGGCTGTTAGCACCCACCGCACAGGATTGCGTCCCAACATTACAATCCTGTCATGATCCACATAGCACCTTGTTGCCGACGATAGGAGCACATAGCCTACGCATCAAAGAACCGAGCGGCAGGTCACTCGGGGCGGCCCCGTGTGCTTCGAATCTCATGGGAAATCGAGCAAGTATCAGACCTGTGTCGACGGTGATTCTGACATGGAGGTAATCGGACAATGGAAAATCACCACCGTTTCATGATCGCAATCGTAGCAATCGCGATGGCAACTTCCGCACAGAACGTGGCAGACGCTCAACAAGCTCGACGATCCGGGGACAGAGCAGCCGGCGCTGCTCAGCCTCAACCGGCCTCGCCGGCGCGGACGCCTGCCCAGCAAGGCCAGTACCTGGCCCTGGGTTATCAAGACGAACCGCTTCAAGAGGAGTCCACGGAGAGATATGAAGAGCGCGCATCCGGTCTGGAGCAGGGAGAAGACGACGTGGCGGCACGCCAGTCGATCGACTCTTTCACGTCGCTCGAGGACGGCCAACCGGGCGATCCTGGCAAGTTTGAGCTCGAGTTTATGCTCGAGTGGGAGACGATCTCCGGGGAGCACGATCCGATCACCCTCGAAACGGAATTGGAGTATACGCCTGACGGCAGCGACTTCTTGCAGAACATGCAGTTGATCTTGGGCGTTCCCGTCGAAATGGGGCTTGGTGGTGTGGATGGCAACGCCGATCTCGAGTTCGGCTGGCAACAGCGATGGGTGCGGGAAGACGGGATGATGCCCACCCTGGCTACGTTGGCCGAGATTCGGATCCCGTCCGGTTATCACTCGTCCGGCGTGGACGGCACCTTGACGGGGATCGTGGCCAAGGACGTCGGTCCCGGAACGGCGTACCTCAACGGCTTCGTCAAGACGGCCAATGGTGACAACGTTGAAGACGTCCGCCATTTCCAATGGGGTGTCGTGACAGGGTACAAATGGCGGATCGATGAGCGGTTCGCCTTAATCGGTGATTACGTGTGCAAGTCCAGCGAGGAAGACGGACACGCCAATGTCAACCTCCTCGAGCTATCGGGGGAGTACAAGGTGAACGAGCATCTGACCGTCGGTCCGGGTATCGTCATCGGCTTGGACGACAACGAGGAAACGCCCAACTTTGGCGCGGGTCTCCGTGCAACCATTTCTTTCTGAACTGGGAGGATACGGCGCGGGAGGCTTCGTGCCCTTATTCCTGTATGGGCGAGGCGCAGGAAGCTCCTTTTTGAAGCCCCTGGGTGGCTGTTTCGTTGCCGGGTCGCTGAGGACATCGACAAGACCGCGTGCAGCCATCCCGGGAGGCCTTTCACAGGTGTTTCGGACGCAAGACGATCGGCCCGCGGCCCCATGGTTGAGTTAATGAAGACGACCGTCTTGGGCACGGGGGCACGCCTTCTTTATCATTCCGCGCCCGACACACGATGGAGACGAACGACATGAGAAGAGTAAAATGGATCCGCTGGTTTGGGTTGAGCTTCGCGACGCTATCAGCCGTGCAACTTGGTGGATGTAACATCCAGGACTGGATCGACCTTGGTGTAAACCTGATATGGTACCAGTGGCTGTTCAGCTTCTTGAACGGTGGATCGGCGTGATCCGGTAAATGACTGCGTATCTCCTCCATAACTCTGCGCACCGAGCAGTCGTGTGTTTTGCGTGTTTGCGCACACTCTCGCTGGTCAGCCTGTCCGGCATGGTCGGCATGGTTTTCGCCGGGTGTGTCTCGGTCGATCCACGCCCTGATTATCAAAACACGAGCCGGATGGTCATCGAGCGCACCGGTACGGACGAAGTGTACGAGCCCGGCATCGAACCGCTGATCGAGGGGAAGATCAGCGGCTTGTTGGAAGGTGGCCTGACGACGCGTGAAGCCGTGCAGGTCGCGCTGTTGAACAACCGGAGCCTTCAAGCGGCGTTTCAGCAGATCGGCGTTTCCCGGGCGGAGGTGGTTCAGTCCGGCCTGTTGAGCAATCCGTCCCTGGGGTTCAGCCTGCGTTTTCCAGAAGGCGGCGGGCGATCAAACCTGACCCTCACGTTTGCCCAGCAACTCGTCGATCTCTGGCAGATTCCAGTCCGCAAACGCATCGCGGAGGCGGAACTCGAACGGACGATCCTCGGCGTAGGACGTCAGGCCGTAGCACTCGCCGCCGAGGTCGAGACCTGCTGCCATCGGCTCCTCGCCGTTCAGAAGGCCGAGTTGCTTGCCGGCGAGGACATGGAATTGGCTCAACGCCTGCTGTCGTTGGCCCAGGGTCGATTCAACGCCGGCGAGGCCGGCAAGCTGGACGTCAACCTCGCCCGCGTCGCCGTGCTCGACGTGCAGCAACGGTCGATCGCCCTGCGCGGCGAGACCCAAGCGGCCCGTTCCGACTTGGCACGGCTGCTTGGGCTGGCGCGATGGGACGGGCCATGGTCGCTTGTGGGCGACTTTCCGGACTGCCTTCCGGCCTTAGCGGAAGAGGCGGCCCTGCTGGACTGGGCGATGCACCAGCGACTCGACGCGCAAGCCGCGACGATGCAGGTTCTCGCGGCGGATCACGAAGTCCGCAGACAGATCCTGGACATCTTCCCGAACGTCACGCTCGGCGTTGAAGGAGAACGTCCCGAGCGGCGCGCCCTGCCGGGGCGCAAGATCCTGGCGGACACGGCGAGGGCGTCCGCTCGCAACGGCGCACTCACCGCGCCGGACATTGAGACGCGCAGCGAACGCAACCTGGAACGTCGGCAGATCATCGACTCGCTACTCGGCCCGACGCTCGACATCACCCTGCCGGTCTGGCACCAGAACCAGGCTCAGATCGCCAAGGCTCGCTACGAAGCCGCCCAGCGCCGCAAGGAGTTTGAAGACCTCCTGGATGCGATCGCGCAGGATGTCCAGAAGGCCGTCGCGGCGGCACAGAGCGCCGCCGAACTCGTGTCATTCTTTCGCGATCAAGCGCAGCCGTTGGCCCGCGAGAACGTGGAGACGGCGCGGCGCGCCTATCAGGCCGGAGAAGAGAGCATTGTCACGCTGATGGACGCCCAGAGGACCCTGGTCAGTCAGCGGACTGCATACGTCAACGCCCAGCAGAACTGCGCGGTTGCATTGGCGGCGTTGCGCCGTGCCGTTGGCGGGACGTTGCCGCCGCCCGATCCACAGGGCGCAGCCGCGCCCCAACCTGTTGTGAGCGAGGAGGGGAATCCATGAAACGACGAATCGGCCTTCTCCCAAGTGTCGCGCTGCTCGTCGCGGGACTAACGCTGTTGGACGGCTGCGTGCCGAGCGGAGCCTCGGAAGACCCGTCCACCCTCGCGGCAGCGGGCTTGCAGAACTTGCTGACGTTCATGACCGACTTTGCCCGGCAGATGGCGACCGCGCTGCTGCTTTGAGGCGATCGGTACAGGGCACCGGCGGCGTCGGCAGCATATGGGCACACGATGCTCGGCCGCGGCTTCACCGCTGGCGCGGTGGCACCGCGATGGTTTTGAGATAGGCTCTTGGGAATGCTCACGTGATGACGGATCCATCCGAGAAGGCCCCGCTGCCCGGCGCGCAGGACACACACCACGGCGACGGCTTCGTCATCCGCCACCGCAAGGGGATTCTGTTCGTCTCGCTGGTTGTATGCCTGGCGGGGGCATACTCGGCGTATCGCATGCCAGCCTCGGTCTTTCCTCAGACCGATTTTCCCCGCGTCGTCATTCTGCTCGACAACGGCGTCATGCCCGCCGACGAGATGATGGCCACCATCACGCGCCCGATCGAAGAGGCGATGAAGAACATCCCCGGCGCGGTCAACATTCGTTCCGCGACGGGCCGCGGCTCGGCCGAGGTCAACGTCTTCTTCGATTGGAAGACCGACATGGTACAGGCCGAGCTTTACGTACTCGGGCGACTGTCGCAGATTCGCAGCACGCTTCCCGCGACGACCGAAGCCGCGGTACATCGGCTGACCTTCGCGGCGTTTCCGGTCATCGGGATCAGCATGACCAGCGACAGGCGCGGCGTCACCGATCTTTGGGAAATGGCGCGCTACGACATTCAGCCGCGGTTCCTGCGGATACCCGGCGTGGCTCGAATCGCGCTGGTCGGGGGCAGCGTGCCCGAATACCACGTCGTGCTCGATCCGCTCAAGCTGGAAGCCTTTCGGCTCACGCCGCAGCAGGTCACGGACGCCATCGTTCAGGCCAACCGTTTCGTGCCCGCCGGCATGCACGAGGAAGACCGGCAACTGTACCTGACGCTTGTGGACGGCCGCGCGGCCGGTGCGGACGAACTCGCCGACATGGTGATCGGCTGGGCCGGGGCCTCGCCCATTCACGTCTGTGACGTCGGAAGCGTTCGCCGCGGCGCCGCGCCCCGATTCAACATCGTCACGGCCGACGGCGTCGACGCGGTGCTGCTCAACGTCTACAGCCAACCCGACGGCAACACGGTCGCGATTGCCGACACGCTTCAAACCGAACTCAGGAATCTGAAGCGGGAACTTCCGCCGGACATCCGCATGGCGTTCTTCTACGACCAATCGCAGTTCGTCCGTGAGGGCGTCGGCAGCGTGTGGGAGGCGATCTTCATCGGGCTGGCGCTGTCGATCGTGGTGCTCTATGCGTTTCTACGCACGGTGAGCACGACGCTCGTAGCGGTGCTGGCGATCCCAGTAACCGTTCTGAGCACGCTGGTCGGTATGCACCTGTTTCACATGAGCTTCAACCTGATGACGCTCGGCGGCATCGCCGCGGCCATCGGATTGGTCATTGACGACGCCATCGTCGTGGTCGAGGCGATGTACGCCAAGGTCTGCGCCGGACACACGCGAATAGCCGCTGCCCGACTCGCCGTCCACGAGGTCGGCCTGCCGTTGGTCGGCAGCACGCTCACGCCCGTCGTGGTCTTTATCCCGTTGGCCTATCTGACCGGCGTGCCGGGCGTGTTCTTTCGGGCGCTGGCGCTGACGATGGTCTTTGCGCTGCTCTCTTCGCTGTTGATCGCCGTGACACTGACGCCGACGTTGGGCGCGGCGCTGATGCGTCGGCGCGGCGGCCCGGCGCAGGATGAACTCGAACAAGGCGGACCGATGCTGCGCCGCCTCATAGCCGCATACGAGTGGGCGGCGCGACGTATTCTGCACCACCCGAAGGTCGCGATGGTGTGTGTGGCACTGATCGTCGCCGCGGGCGTCGGGATGTACACAAGTCTCGAATCCGACTTCCTGCCGGAGCAGGACGAGGGCGCGTTTGTGCTCGACTACTTCTCCCGCCCCGGGACGAGCCTGGCCGAAACCGACCGCATGTTGCGCCACGTCGAGGAGATTCTGTACGACACCCCTGAGATCGAGAGCTATTCACGCCGTACCGGCGCCCGGTTGGCGCTGGCCATCGCGGAACCCAACACCGGCGACTTCCTCGTGAAGCTCAAGAAAGGCCGCGCCCGAACCACCGAAGAGGTTATCGACGAACTCCGCGAGAAGATTCAGGCGGCCGAACCGGCGCTGAATACGGAGTTTCCCGGTGTGCTCGGCGACCTGATCGGTGATCTGACATGGTCGCCCGATCCGATCGAGATCAAGATCTTCACCAACGACACGGACCAGCTCAAACGGCTCGCGTCGAAGATCGCCGAAGAGATCGAACAGGTGCCGGGCGTCGTGGACGTCAACGACGGCTTGGTCGTCGCGGGCCCCTCGCTGCGGTATCAGGTCCGGCAGGCGGTTGCGGCCCGCGCAGGGCTTGATGCAGCGCAAATCGGGGCCAACCTGGAATCGGCCATGCTCGGCTCGCCAGCCTCCTACATTCTCGAAGGCGATCGAACCAAACCCGTGCGCGTGCTGCTGGAGCATCAGCAAATCGCCGACAGACGGCGTATCGGCGAGATGCCGGTTCGGTCTCTCCAAGGCACACGATTGACGCTCGACGACGTGGCCCAGGCGAACGTATACCCAGGACGCCTGGAGAGACACCGTGAGGACCTCCGGGAACTGATCGCGGTTTCGGGTCGGTTCTCCGGCCGCGACCTCGGTAGCGGCATTGCGGCGATCAAGGAGCACCTGGCCGAATCGCTACAGATTCCTCTCGGCGTTTCCATCGAATATGGCGGCCTCTATCAACAACAGCAGGAATCGTTCCGAAACCTGTTGAACGTGCTGATCATGGCCATCCTCCTGGTCTATGGCGTGCTGTTGCTTGAGTTTCGCGCGGTGCTGCATCCTTTGGCGATCGTCGGCGGTGCGGTGTTGGCGCTGTTCGGCGTCCTGGTGGCGCTCTGGGTGACCAACACTTCTTTGAACATCGTCTCGTTTCTCGGAGCGATTATCGGCGTGGGCATCGTGGCGAAAAACGGTATCCTGATGCTCGACTATGTCGATCATCTGCGCCGCCGCGGTCTACCGCTGGTCGAGGCGCTCGTGCAGTCCGGTCGCAGGCGCTTGCGGCCTGTGCTGATGACCTCGATGACGACCTTTCTCGGGCTGCTGCCGCTGGCCTACGGCGTCGGAGCAGGCGCCGACATGCTGCGACCACTGGCGATTGCGGTGATCGGGTCGCTGTGCATCTCGCTCGTGCTCTCACTCCTGGCCACGCCCCTGTTCTACTATGTCTTCCTGCGGGTTCTCGGGTTGCACGAACATCGCCCGACCGCCGGACCTACCATGCTGGAGGCGGGAGCATGAAGCTCGCTCGCACGCTGTTTCTGACCCTTACATTTGGCGTATTGGCGGCACTGGTCGGATGCCGTCAGTCACCTGAAGAACCCGAGGCGGACGATTTGCCTTCCAAGCCGGCCCAGGTGCGCGTCGCCACGGCGACTGTAACCACGCTACGGCCGTCGATGAACCTGATCGGCACGACCATGCCGATACCCGAATGCACGAGTGAGATTTCGACGCAGGCAGCCGGGCAGATTGCGAGCGTCTCGGTCGTGGCAGGCCAGGCCGTTCGGGCGGGCGAGGTCCTGGTCCAACTGGACAGCCGCGAGGCGGAGGCACGCCTGGCCAGCGCCCGCGCCGCCGAGCAGGGAGCCGCCGCCGTGCTAGCCAAGCTCGAACAGGGGCCGCGTCTCCAGGAAGTGGAAGCGGCCCGCCAGACCGCCCGGCAGTTGGCCGCGGTCGCCAGCTCACTCCGCTCGAAACTTGACGCGCTTCGCCCGCTGCAGGAGAACGGAGAAGTCTCGGACGTGGAGTTCGGTCAGGCCCAATCCCGCCTCGAAGCCGCCGAAGCAGAGAGCATGGCGGCCAAGGCGCAGTTCGAGTTATTGGAGGCCGGCACGCGACCGGAAGAGATCACCGAAGCCAAGGCCGCGCTGGCCGCTGCTCACGCCGAAGTCACCACCGCAGAGCTTTCTGTCGAGTTCTGTGCGATCACAAGTCCGCTCGACGGCGTGGTCACGCGGCTTACGGCACGCCGGGGCGCATTCGTCTCGCCGGCCGATTCGCTCGCTACGGTCGTCGACTTATCAGAGCTATTCGTGCGAGTTCGAATCCCGAGCAATCACTTTGCGAAGACCCGGCGCGGTGCCCGGGCAGACGTGTGGATCGAATCAGTGCGAGACGCCGTCTTCGAGGGAAGTGTCGTCCGCCTCAGTCCGCAAGCCGACCCGGGCAGCGGCGATGTCGAGGCCTTCGTCTCCATCAAGAACATCAACGACACCGTCCGCCCGGGCCTCGCGAGTCGCGTGCGCATCAGGCTGCCCGAATTGGCGGGCGTGCTCGTCATCCCCGCCGCCGCCGTCGCCGACCGCGACGGCACGCCGGTCGTGACAGTTCTACGTGACAACAAGGCCTATGAGCTGCCCATCCAGCTTGGCGTCAGCGCGGAAGACCAGGTGCAAGTAATCGACGGCCTTGAGGATGGTGATTTGATCGCCACCGAGGGTGGCTACGGACTCCCCGACGGCTGCCCCGTTCGAATCATCATTGATGGGTCTGAGGACTGAGTGATACCCACGATACATGGCTTTGATTCGCGGATACTGCATCGAGGGGTACTGGAGCGTTTTTTTTCATTCGGTCGTATCGCCGTAGCCGCAACGCGTGATGAACCGTCGTGCGTTGTTGGGTGTAATGGCAAGCGTTGTCTCAGCAATCGCGACTTCAAGTTCGGCCGCCGAACGATCGACGACCTGCACGATGCGATCGGCCAGGCGATGAGCTTCATCACACCCGACGAGGTACGTGCCTTCACGCAACACTGTGGATATAACGCCACGAACGAATGAAGAACGCTCTATCCCCATTGATGCCAGGTCGTCGGTTTGTCCATATGGTGGGCTTGGGACGATTGCCTTGCGTTTTTCGGCCTCTCCACGCCGATTATCGACAGCGAGGCCCCGGGCAGCATCGGCACGTTGCGTCGCCGCTCTCAGCATGCTACAATAAGACGTGTTGTGACATGTGCTGTCGCCAAGTGCGGCGGCCCCAACGGGAGCGATCTGCGCCGGTCTTCTCCAAGACCGAGCCCGATTCATCCGCGTAGTGCTGAGGAGAGGTCAGTTGACTTTTGGGGGGGTATGCGCAGTGCGGCAACAATCCAAACCACGATTCGGTCCGCTCACGCTTGTCGGTATTGTACTTCTTTGCACAACTCAAGCCTTCGCCCAGATGCGCGTCGCCACTTGGAACGTCACCAACTACTCCAGTGGCCGCGTCGCGGCTTTTCAGACCGCGATCTATGGCACCTATGAAGGGCGATCCATGGCGCCAGACGTGCTGATCGGCCAGGAGTTCCTCAGTCAGGCCGGCGTCGACAACTTCCTCAGCATCTTGAACACGGCACCCGGCAGCCCTGGTGATTGGGCCGCTGCCCCATTCTACAACGGGCCGGACACGGACAACGCATTCTTCTATCGAACAAGCAAGATCACGCTCCTCGCCGCCACGACCATTGCACTGGGCGGAACGTCGCCCAACCACCCGCGCAACGTGGAGCGGTACGACTGTCGCCTCAACGGTTATACGTCGGATGGAGCCGTGCTCGCATGCTACAGTTCCCACATGAAAGCCAGTTCCGGCAGCGACAACGAAGCTCGCCGGCTGCTCGAGGCCCAGCGGATCCGCGACAATGCGGAGGGTGTGGACACGAACGGGCCGGGCAGTGGGCTTCCAGCCGGGTGGCACTTCCTGCTGGGAGGAGATTTCAACATTCAGCAATCCACATGGTCGTCCTACCAGGAACTCGTCGGCTCACAGCCGAACGATGACGGTCGCTTCTTCGACCCCATCAGTACGCCCGGTGGTTGGAACAACAACTCCGCCTTCAAGATCGTTCACACACAGGACCCCATCGGCGCCGGCGGCATGGACGACCGGCACGACCAGATGCTCGTTTCGGCAGGCCTCATTGACGGCGGAGGATTCGACTACATCGGCAACTCGACGATCCCGTACAGCACCACGACCTGGGACGATGCCAACCATTCGTACCGTTCCTGGGGCAACGATGGCACCAGCTTCAACGTCAGCCTGACCGTGAGTGGCAACGCCATGGTCGGTGCGTCTATCGCGCAGGCGCTGCGCGACAGCGCGCTGAGCGGCGGCCACCTGCCCGTCTTCCTCGACTTGCGTGTCCCGCCGCACGTCGATTCCGTCACCGAGATCGATTTCGGCCAGGTCCCGCAAGGCGCATCGGCCGAAGAGGTCCTGACGGTCACGAACGACGGCGACGTCGCGCTCTGGACGGCCGACGGGATCGCGGACCTGGCGTATTCACTGATCGCGTCCGCCGGCTTCACGGCGCCGGTCGGCGCTTTCACCGATTCGGCCGGCGGCTCGGGCAACAACCACACAATCGAAATGGACACCTCCCTCCTCGGCCTCAAGAGCGGCACACTGACCGTCTCTTCGAATGCCCCAGACGAACCCGAACGTGTGGTCTGGCTGCTCGGAGAGGTTATCGCCCTCTGCGATGCCTGTGACACCGATTGCGATGGGCAGTCAACGATGGCCGACATCGACGCCTTCGTGGACATGCTCCTCAACGGCACAGCCCCCTGCTCCACTTGCGCGGGCGACACGTCGCCTGACGAGAGGCTCAATGGCATCGACATCGAATCGTTCATCGATTGCTTTCTCGGCGATGCTTGATCCACTTCGCTGCGTCGCTTCGCGAGCTGGCTCGCGAGTCGGTTCTCAAGTCGCTTCTCGATCCGTTTGAAAGATCGTTTCTTGTCCGATGCTCGTGACCCGGAGCGGATCGAGCGCTCCGTGGCCCACATACTTCGCCAGCGCTTCTTCGGTCTCATCGCCGGCCACGAAGACTGCAACGACCACGACACCCTGCGCAGCGACCCGGTCTTCAAACTGGTCGCCGGCAAGACGCCCGATCGGCGCGGCCTGGCCAGCCAACCCACACTCTCGCAGTCTGAGAGTGCGATCGACATTCCCACGCTCTGGCGGCTGCACGACTTCCTCATCGATGATTGCCTCGGCAAGCCACCGCATCTGGTGGTGAGAGTCGACAAGGCTCTGCCGATTCAGCGTTTTGTGGTGCGCGCCGCGCACCTCGGTTACTACTCAGTGCAATGAATATATTTCATTGGGTTGACTCTGTGCGCTCCTACCTCCGCTGCACACAACGCCAACCAGAGATTGTCAAAAGCTACTTCCAAGCCGATTCTGTCCTCTACGCGGCGGGATAGAAACGTCCATTGTCTACTGCTCCCGGTAATAGCGTTCGTAATTGATTAGCGGGTTCCGGAGGCCAGAAACACGGTTTCCTCCCCAAAACCGAGGATTCTCGTGGGTGTACATGCGTTCTCCGA
>JAFGQA010000497.1 GCA_016935885.1 Phycisphaerae bacterium
CCGCTGATCCAGCCTTACATCACTGCATCTACATAGCTGCCCTCTGCGCGACGAACCCCGACCAAATGAAAAAGGGCGCGAAACCGAGACGCGCCCCTGCACTAAGGTACTACCATACCCGGAGCCAAAGGCGACCCGGCCCACGCCCCTTTCAGGACGCGGCACGGGCCACACATCTTGACTCCTGAGAATTGGTAGTTTTTAGTGCAAGACGGCGGCCGAAACCACGATTGTTCCAGCATTAGTTTTCCGGCGATCTTCTTCCTATCTCAGTGGCACGCCTCCACAAGAACCATCCGACCTGGGTCGCGTGACCCCGCTTCTACTTATAAGTCTAACCGCGCCCTCGCCTCTCGTCAAGCGCAATCCAATCTTCCCCACAATCCATTCGGAGGCCGCCACGTTTGCAGGAAGACCCGGAGGCGCTGACAATACCGCATCCGTGGAAGAGCAGCCGCCCCATCGTCGTCCCGCCGATGCAGACCGCGCCGTGACGCCTGTCGGACGGAGCCGCCTTGTCTACGCTTCGGCAGGACTCATCGTGCTGGTTCTGATCGCGTACGCCCCCACGCTGTCGAGCGAGTTCGTTCGGCTGGATGATTACCAATACGTCGTGGACAACCGGCTCGTGCGCGAGCCGAGTTGGACGGGCGTCGGTCGGTTCTTTGCCGAGGTGCGACGACCGTCGACGGTGGAAGGCTACTACCAACCGCTGACGATGGCCTCCCTCATGCTCGACACATATCTGGCGAGGGTGATCGACGCCTGTGTGCCCGGCGGTCAGGATCTTGACCCGGCGTTCGCATACCACCTGACCAACGTGCTGCTGCACGCCGCCGCGTGCGTGCTGCTGATGTTCCTCGTGCGTGCGACGGTCGGCGGCGGCGTGGCAGTGCCGTTGTTAGTGGCGTTATTGTTTGCGGTGCATCCGGTTCAGGTCGAGTCGGTGTCGTGGATCTCGCAGCGCAAGACGGTCCTTTCCACGCTGCTCGCCGTCGGCTGCATTGTCTGTTACCTGAAGCGCGGCAGGGGCGGCGGGCTGGGGTGGCTGATGGCGTCGGTGCTTCTTTACGTGGCCAGCGGACTGGCAAAACCGACCGTGATGTTGTTGCCGCTCGTGCTGCCCCTGCTAGACATCTGGCCGTTGCGGCGGCGAGGACGGTGGGCGGCGACCATGCTTCTTGAAAAGATGCCGTTTGTCGTCTGCATGGCGCCCATGGCCTGGCTGGCCTGGACGTCACAGGCCGCATCCTCCGCGCAACTGATGGCTCCAAGCCTCTCATCGTTCGGCGTGCTGGCGAAATCAGCCGGTCTGACGTGTTACAACCTGATGCTGTACCTCGGCACTATATTCTGGCCGATGACGTTGTCGCCTTATCGCGATCTTCCCGCCGACCTGTCCTTGGGCGACCCGGCGATCCTGCTGTCCGTGATCGGCTCGATAGGGCTGATCGTCGTCTGTCTTGGCGCCTACCGCTGGTCAAAGCCGCTGTTCGTCGGCGGCGTGGCCTTTCTGATCATGTTGTCGCCGGCGTTGGGGGCGGTTCGCTTCGCCGAGACCTGCGTGGCGGACCGATTCGTCTATCTGCCGGGGCTTTTTCTGCTCCTGCCGCTCGCGGGCGTGATCGGGCGCATTGAAACGCGGATGCCGGCGCGGGTGACGCTCGTGCGGGCATGTGTCGGTTTGTTCGCCGTCCCACTGTTAATCCTGATGCGACCGCAACAGGGCGTCTGGCGCGATTCCCACGCCCTGTGGGCTCACATCGTGACGACGGCACCGAACCTTGCCAAGGGACACGCCCAGTTCGCCGCCGCCGAGATGGAAGCCGGCGCGTTTGGATCGGCCCTCCGTCATGCGCGGCGCGCCGTCGAGATCAATCCGCAGAACGCGGGGTATCAGCACGTGCTCGGCCGCGCCCTTGTGCGAAGCGGCCGGGCGAATGAAGCCGTCGGCGTGATCCGGCAGGCGATCACGATGGGCCTCGGTCCGATCGAGCCGTTGGCCCGTGTCTCGCTCGCCGAGGCTTTGATCGCGACGGGCGACGTGGCCGGCGCCCGTGCGTCTTGCGAGCGGGCCATCGCCATGGGGCGGGGCGCCGTCAGCACGTATGCGATGCTGGGCGATGCCGCACTGCGGTTCGCCGGGAACTGCACCGCGGCGGCCGAATACTATCGCCTCGCATTGGAACGAAAGCCGGACGACGTTGCGGTTCGCTGGAACCTCGGCACGGCCCTGGTTGCTTGTGGTCTGAATGCCGAGGCCCTTGACGAATACGAGCAGGTCATCACGATGTACCGGCGCCGGGGTTTGCCAACGGCGGAGTTGGAGGCCGCGGCAGAGATGACGCGGCGTCGCCTCGATCAGGCAACGAGTGCACCGGGCGAACGGTAAACCCATGGCGAATCCAAGCGAGAAGATCGTCCTGACACGCCGGCAAATACGTGAAGTCGATCGCATGGCGATCGAGGAGTACGGCATTCCCGGCATCGTGCTGATGGAAAACGCATCACGGAGTGCCACGAAAGTCGTTCTGGACTGTCTGGAAGGGTCGGGCACCGTGGCGATCGTCTGCGGCCGTGGCAACAACGGCGGCGACGGCTTCGCCGTCGCCCGACATCTCGCCAATGCCGGTGTCGCGGTCGAGCTACTCCTGGCCTGTGATCCCGAAGGACTGACCGGTGACGCCGCGACGAACTACGGCATCGCCCGGAAGATGGCGATCAAGTGCCACGCCTTCGACACCATCGAACGCATCCGGGCGGCCCGGCCGGCGTTGGACACGGCGGCCGTGGTTGTGGATGCCGTGTTGGGCACCGGGTTCTCCGGCGAGGTCCGATCCCCCCTGGATGCCGTCATCAACGCGATCAACGAGGCCCGTGGCGCCAAGATCGTGGCGATTGATGTGCCCTCCGGCCTCGACTGTGACACAGGTCGGCCGTGCAACGCGACCATCCGTGCCGACGTCACGGTCACGTTCGTGGCCCGCAAGGCGGGCTTCGATGCCCCCGGCGCATCCGACTACACCGGTCCTGTTCACGTTGCGGACATCGGCGCGCCGAGCACGCTGCCTCGGGAAGTGCTGTCGGCAGACGGTGCCGGTTAGGCGCCGCGCGAAATCAAAATGACCGATTGTGATGGGTGCCCCACCCTTTCTGAAAGAAAGGGTGGGGAATTCCCCTATAGTGCGGGAGAGTGATCCCCCACCCCTTGCTATCGCAAAGGGTGGGGCACCCATGCTTTCTCGGGGGGGCACTCGCCGAATCGTGGGCGAGCCACCGGCCCGCCCGCCCCCGCGCGACCAAGGTCGGGTATGTGTATAGCGTTCAGACGGCGTGGCATGGGTAACGAACGACACGCCCAACAGGGGCTTGTCGTTCGTTACCCGTGAGAACAGGTTGGAATGGATGCCCACGGGTAAGCTCCGCCGCCGGCGGCGGCTCTGCTTACCCATGCCACCCCGCTAAACACGTACAAGGTCGGGGGCTCCTGAGCGCGACTGCCGCTTGCGGTGCGATGCCGTATCAGATGAACTGGCGAAACCACGCGACCGTCCCATCCAGGATTCTGTCATTGGCGGCAACCGACCGCATGGCGTGATCCTCGGCATCGATCTGCTCGAGGCGCACGTCGATGCCCGCCTGCCGCAACGCCCCTTCGTAGGCGCGGCCGTGATCGATGGAGACCTGCTTGTCGCCGATGCCGTGATAGATCAAGAGCGGCCGGCCAGCCTTGGCCAGTTGCGTCGGTGCACCCGCCTCCGGAATCTGCTTGAAGAACGCCGACCCGAGTCGCAGCCCGTGATGCTCCACCCAGCCGTGCTCATGGAGAAAGGCCCGACCGTCGTCCGTCATCTCGCGGTCGATCAAGGAACGGATGTCGGCCACGGGTGCCCAGAACACGAGACAACGCAAGCCGGCAATCCGTCCGGCCGCGTGCGACGCCGTGAAGGCGCCGAAGCTGCTGCCAACGATCCCGACGCGGGTGGGATCGCAGCCGGGCAGCGTGCCCACGGCGCCGGCAACCGCGAGAAGATCCTGCAACAGGGTCGGTACGCACAGGTCTTGGAATCGCCCATCGCTCTCGCCGCAACCGCGGAAGTCGAATCGCAAGCAGGCGATGCCCTCCATCGCGAGTCGGCGTCCGAGGCCAACCAGCCGGAAGCAGGCCCCCATACGGCTGCCGGTCAGGCCGTGACAGCAGATGACCACCGGCGCGGCCACGCGCTTGGATTCCGGCTCCGGCTTATGCAGGCACGCTGCCAGCTTTTGGCCCGCTACCGGGATTTCCAGAAACGTCTGCATGGGCCGCAACCCCAACCCTGACGCCCACGCGCGGCCAACACCGCCGAGCGCGGCACATTGCCCTCGCCACAGGGCCATCTATAATGGCATCGCTTGGTGGACCATCAGTCAGAGGGAGATTATGCCACAGCTTGGAGTCAACATCGACCACGTCGCCACCGTCCGGCAGGCCCGGCGGACCGACGAACCTGACCCCGTCTGGGCGGCGGTGGAGGCCGAACTGGGCGGCGCCTCGTGCATCACCTTCCATCTCCGCGAGGATCGGCGGCACATCACAGATCGCGACGTCCCGCTGCTAAAAGAGGTTGTCTCGGTCAAGCTGAATATGGAGATGTCCATTGCCCCGGAGATCGTCGGCATCGCCAAGTCGGTGAAGCCGGCGCAGTGCTCGCTCGTGCCGGAGCATCGGGAGGAGTTGACTACGGAGGGCGGGCTGGACGTTGTCAGGCTCGCGGATCGGGTGGGTGGGGCAGTCAAGGAGTTGAGAGGCGCCGGCATCATTTGCAGCGCCTTCATCGAGCCGGACCCCGCGCAAATCGAGAAATCGGCCGAGGTGGGCTTCGAAGCCGTGGAACTGTGGACCGGCGGTTACGCCAACGCCACGACGCCGGCCCAGCGCGATGCCGCGCTGGAGACGTTGCGCCGTGGCGTGGAAACAGGTCGGAAGTGCGGCATCGAGGTACACGGGGGGCACGGCCTGACCTATCGCAACGTTGCCCGTGTGGCGGCTATCCCGGGGTTCTCCGAATTCAACATCGGCCACAGCATCATCGCCCGGGCGGTCTTCGACGGGCTTCGCGAGGCCGTCCGCGAGATGAAGCGGCTCCTCGATCAATACGGTCCGGAGAGCCAGTCCCAGAACCGTGGCACAGGCGTCCCGCCTGTGTAGCGAGATTGTGGTACGAGCGTCCCGCCCGTGGCCCCACCGGCGAGACGCCGGTGCCACAGGTTTCTTCGCGAGACGCGAAGATTGCAATCGTTGGTAGTACGGGCGTCCCGCCTCTGTAGTCAGGCTGTGGCACAGGCGTCCCGCCTGTATAGCCGGACTGTGGCACGGGCGTCCCGCCTGTGAAGTCACTGCCTGTTGTGGCGGTGCCACAGAAGCATCAGAATCGCAGACGCGTTGGGATAACAGGCATGTTGGAATAGGCCGTGTGTGGTAGGTAAAGCAGGTTATGTTCAAGGGATGTTTCGTTGCACTGGTCACGCCTTTTCGAGGCGGGGCGATTGACCGGCGGGCACTCGATGAACTGGTCGATCACGTGATTGCCGGTGGAGTCGATGGCCTCGTGCCTTGCGGCACGACGGGCGAATCACCCACGCTGTCCGCGGAGGAGTCCGAGGAAGCCATCGCCGCGGTGGTCCGCCGCTCGAATGGCCGGGTGCCGGTCATCGCCGGAACGGGAGCGAACTCGACGGCGAAATCGCTCGCCAACTCGCTGGCGGCCGTGCGGGCGGGGGCCGATGGCGTCATGCTCGTGGCACCGTACTACAACAAGCCGAATCAAGCCGGCCTTTACGAGCATTTCAGCCATGTGGCCAAGAATGTGGATGTTCCCATTGTCTTGTACAACATCCCGGCCCGGACCGGCGTGGAGATCTTCCCCGAGACCATTGCCCGGCTGCACGACGATTATCCGAAGATCGCAGCCGTCAAACATGCCACCGGCTCGATCGACGGTGCGAGTGAACTGGCTGCCCTCAGCGATATCGCGATCCTCAGTGGTGACGACACGCTGACGCTGCCGCTGATCAGCATCGGGGCGGTGGGCGTGATCAGCGTGTTGGCGAACCTGCTCCCGCGGGAGATGTCCTCGCTGACCGGCGCGGCGCTGTCCGGCGATTTTGAGGCCGCCGGGGCTTGGCACCGCCGGCTCTTTCCGCTGGCCCGTGGCATGTTACGGCTGGATACGAACCCGATCCCCATCAAGACGGCGCTGGCGATCCGGGGAATGATCGCCGAGGAGTTCCGCCTGCCGATGTGCCGATTGGACGCCGAGAAACGACGGCATCTGGAAGCCCTCCTGGCGCCGTCAGCGGCTGGCCATGGGCCATCAGCCGATGGTCGCGTTGCTTCTGTTGAGAATTAGTGGAAGATGTTGCGAATTGTCAGCCGTCAGGGACCGAGAATCGGTCACCTTGAGCGATGACTTACATCCGAGGCGAATCCCGTGACAAGCTTTCCAGCGGCTGATACTGAGCAGACGGCCGATGTCGTCCCACACTCGCGCGGTGGAGAAGCGTTCATCCTGCGCCTCCGATTCCTGTGCGCGATGGCGGTCGCCGCAACGATCTTCTGGTACGTCGGATGGTGGGTGGCCGGCCCGGTGGATCCGCAAGGACCCGTGTCGCTGCTGCTGGTCGACCATGGCGTTATCACGATGGCGGAACTCCTCGGCCTGGCGGTTGTTACAAGTGGGCTGGCGGTGGCTATCTGCGGGGCTGGTTCCGCGGAGCGCGGACCGCTGGCGATCGCCATCGGGATGGCCACGCTCGGCCTGCGCGGTTTCCAACTTGACCGATTGGTCTTGTATCGCCTGGGCCTCCAGGATGCGCGTGGCGCCGGGCCGGATCCGTTTCCCACATGGGAGCTGATTGCCGAATGCTGGCTGTGGTTGGCATTGATCTCTGTCGGATTCGTAGTGGGGCGCTGGGTCGAGGGCTGGTTTGGACCGCGTCGACCGGATGCGCCATCGAACCCGGTACTCGTGGATCATTCATCCGACGTCCGGCAGGGCCTGGGCAGGATCGTGGTCATCTCGCTCGTGGGCTGGGCCGTCATCTCGTTCACCGTTGGCAATGATACCGATCCGATCTTGAAGGGGCAGATCTACTTCTCGATAGGGATCGCGTTCCTGCTCGGCGGGTTGGCGGCGCATTGGCTCTTCCCGGCGGTCTCCCGTGTCTGGGCACTCGTTGCCGTGGCCCTCCTCGCAACCATCGCGTACATCTTCGGCGGTCCGGACTCGGCGGCCATAGAAGCCGCGCGCGCGGGCGGGACCTACTTGAACATCGAGTCGGTCGCGAGACCCTTGCCGATCGAATTCGCGGCGATGGGCGCCGTCGGCGTCTTGCTTGAGGCTGACGCCATGCGGTCTTTGCGGGCGATGTTTGGGCTCACTGATGCTGATCGGCCGCGACCCAGCTTTGCGAAAGGCGATTGACAACCGTTCATTCCGGTGCACCCCAACCGTCCCACTCGGTTCGCGGAGCACGCGGGCGCCGGCGGACGTTCAGGGGTGGGCCCAGGACTCCGGCCGCTGCCCGGATTGCCGCGGGGGCTCGGGGAACAGCGTTTTCATCGCCTCGGTCAGGCTTCTGAGCGGCTGCGGCGTGATCTGCGGGTTTTCAAGGTTGCCCGTGACCCGAACCTCCATCAACTCCCGCGAAGCCCCCTCCAGGATATCCGTCAAGAAGGGGACACGAATCCTGACGGAACTGCCCGCCAGCAACGTGAGATCCAGTTGCTTTGTCCGAAGGTCCATGTGCCCTCCGCCGACGAACGACATCGCCTTGCCTTGCAGGTCGATCTGCTGAAACGTGAGCCTGTCCCCGCACAGGCTGTATTTCAACCAGCCGTCGTGGAACGCGTTCTCGTCTGGCGTGAGGTTGAGCACTTGGAAGATCGCCAGCATGATCGGCAGCCTGGCAATCTGTGATTCGCGTATGAACACCTCGCCGGTGCCTTCTCGATGGGCGTTTCTCCCTGCTTGTCCGCGCAGAATCAGGTTGCCATAGATCGACCCCTGGGCAGTGGGCTTGTCCTCATTCCCTGAGGCCTCGCTTTTCGTGCTGCGGTGGACCGCCAGATATCGACTGAGCTGGGCATCCCGGACCGCGGCGGACAACTGGTACGACGTGCGACCGAGGCCGAACTCGATCTCCGCAAAGCCTCCCGCCTCGCCGCCATAGGCATCCGCAACCACGTCCTCGACCATCACTTTGTGGTTGTCCTGGCCGGCGATGATGTGTGCCACGAGGTTCTCGAGGTGCCAGCCGGCAAGGACTACTCGGGCAAGTTCACCACGGGCGTCCAGTTCGACGCCGTGGTCCCGCCGGACAGTGCCACGGCCCGTAACCGTGCCGGTGACATGCCGCAGGTCGAATCCCAAATCTCCTCGAGCGTCGGCCAGCCGGAGTTCACCGGCAAACTCCCAACGCGTCTTGTCTTCGCAATCGACGTCGAATTGGAGCCGGTCAAGCCGCAAATCGAATTGCCCCGTCGGGTTGATCGACTCCATCCACTGTCGAAGCGCCCCGGGCATCGCCGCGATCAACTCCTTGCTGAATGTCATACCCTTGGCATCTAACGTCAAAACGCCGCGCCGGCCTGGGGCGGTCATGTCGATCTCTCCGCTCAACTCGATCGCGCCGGTCCCGGCGCGGCCATGTAGCGAGAGAATCTCGACACGACGATCCGCGACCAACACGTGAGCGGACACCGACGATAATGGCAACGGGAAGCCTCGGAAGCAGATACTGCCGTCGGTGGTCTCAATCTCCGTACGATGCCGTTGCGATTGCTGTCCGCCCTCCGACACGAGATGGAGCATTGTGTGGACCTGCACCGATCCAGCCGGCTTCAACAGACGCCAGACGTCTCGCAGCGGTTCTGGAAGCGATTCGTACAGCTCCTGATCGAGCGCCAGTTGCGCGCAATCGAAGGCCAGGTCCGCGACGAACCCTTCCGATAGCCGTCGGACCTTGCCGCTGGCGGCGAGGTTGGCCGCGCCGTGTCCTCCCGTCACGCTGAGGACGGAGATGTCGTCCGGGCGTATCTCCACGTCCGCGGACAAGCCCCGAATCGAATACGGGAAGTGTTGGTAACAGAGCGTCGCGTCGTGCAGCTTCGCGCGCAGGTCGTAGACCAGGCCACGTTGCGGATCGTTCAGGGACACCGTGCCGGAGAGATCAACGAAGCCTTCCGGTTGAAACTGGGCGAACACGGCGCGGCCGTCGGCCGGCAGCGCCGACGCCAGCGTGTCGTCCAGCCGCATGGACTTGGCTCCAATGTGAAGCTCGACTTCCGGGTTGTCCGAATCTCCCATCGTGGCGCGACCGTTGATCTGCACCGAAGCGCCTTCACGATGCCCGGTCAGGTTGGTGAATTGGATTCGGTCGTCTTTGATTTCGAGCCGGCCGCGCACGTTGTCCAGCGGATACGGATACTCGTTGAAGCAGATCCTCGCATCGACCAGATCGGCCGCAACGTGCGTCTCGTACGTTGGCTGTGGCTCGTCCGCGCCCGCACCGGGCCGTTGCACGTGCACCGTGATGTCCGCTCGCCCGCGCGGGGCGAATCTCCGCCAGATGGATTTGTAGCGATCGGACAGCGGCTCGAACAGCTCCGTGTCCAATGGCACGTCGGTGGCGGCGATGTTCACATCCACGGCCGCGCGACGGGTCGTTCGATCGATCCTACCGTTGACTTGGACGTGCGCCGGTCCGTGCTTGCCCTGGATGTTCTCGATGCGAACATGCTCGGATTCGAACCGCACCAATCCGTGCAGGTCCTCGACGGCGTAGGCGAACCACCGGCACCGGCCCGTTGCTCCCTGCGGTCGCAGCGTGCCCGACACACAGACCCTCTCCGCAGGACCCGGCGGGCGGAAGAACTGGAAGTCGACGTCGAAGTTGCCGTGCGGGTCGTAGTCCTGGAAGAACTTCTGCAGGTCGTGCGGCACGCTCGGATCGGTCAGTAGCTCCTGACGCATCGAGCCTTCCGGGGCGGGCATCTTCGTGCCCTGGATTCTCAGGTCGATGCCCATCTGATCGAGCTCGTTATCGACGTTGGCCAAGCAGCCCCGTACGCGGCATTCTGCCCCGTTAATAAGACCGGAAATGTCAACACCCAACCGACTGCCGCGCAGGTCCAATCGGCCAGTGAGGTTGGTCATGGTTAGCACGGTGTCCTGTCGACGTGCCAAGTACGACTCCGTACCGCTCGCGACATCACTCGAAGCATCGTTCGTGGCATCACCGGCGGCGCCGGAGGCCAACATGGACGCCGGCACGGTGCAGCGCACGTTGCGCAGCTCGATGGAGGTGTCGATGTCTTCCGGCGATTGGGCGTCGTAGATGAGCCGGCTCAGCTTCACCTCACCTTGCAGCGCGATGCGATCGAAGAACTCCTGGGCTGCCTTGGGCAGTTGCAGCCGAACCGTCTGGGCATCCACGAACGGCGTGTTCGTCACCAGGCGGGCCCCCGGGTCGAAAATCACGGTCGTTCGTTCCGCCGGTTCGCTGAACCGACGCACCTCGATGAGGAACGCCGTCGTCATCTGTCGATGCGGCCGAGCGTCCGCATCCAACTCCTCCGTGCAGGTCTCATGGCGGCCGTCCGCGTGGATGCTGACGACCTCCGCCATCGCCGAACGCAGCGTGACATTCGGGCGATACCCGGGCTTCCGGGCTCGCGAGGGACCCGTGTCCGAGGCCAACAGTTGCCAGTTTCTAAGACCCGTGTCAACGTTATGCGCCAGGACGATCCTCGGCTTGGTTGCAATGATGTGCTCAACACGCAGACTGCCGATTAGCAGCCGCCACGGATTGTGAAGCAGCTTCACGGACGCGGCCGAGAAGATCTCACGCGACGCCGTGTCCACCGCGCCGGGATCCAATTCCTCGCTGTATGGCACGGATACACGCACGTTGTGGAGCGTGATTCCCCCGAACATCTTGAACGTCGCCCGCTCGACCTGGACTTCGCCTGAGGTTGCCTCGGTTAGAAACGCAATTGCACGCTGGCGGATGGCTTCGTCCCGCGTTGTGACCGCGTACCACACGAAGCCCACCATCAGCGCGATCAACAGTGCCTTGCCGATGCGCTGCCGCGTCAACGATACAGGATGGCGAGTCAACGTCTGCCGTTCAATGAACCGACGCCACCGCAAACGCCGCCGCCGGGCTGTCGTTGGGATCGGGCCGACCATCACCTTATCCTCAGCCGGCCCAGCAGCGGCGGCGACGCCGCCACAGTGCCTCAATGCTCACACCCGCCAGCACAAACAGGAACGGCATTGCGGGAACTCGATATCGAACCGATCCGACGAATACCATGTGTACCAACGTAGAATAGATCGCAACGATCAGCAATAGCCCGAGGATGCCCCCGTGTCGGCGTAGCAACCATACGCCACAGGCAGCCAGCAGATACTCCGGAGCCACCGTATTCCAGGCAATCAGCGTATAGAACGGCGACGAATAATCCGAGGCATGGAGCGTTACCGACCACGTTCGGCGCAACTTCACCCAAGCCAACGATAACGCCTTGCCAGGATGATCCCACGCCCAATCAACCGCGGCCGCACGGCAGATCCGGTCACGGACATATTCATCGGCATCCGGGGGAAACGACGGATACTCGATACGGTCCATCCCCGGACCGCCATCTGCCCAGGGGCCCAACGCCTCCATCAGGCTGGCCCCGCTCGCGATCCGCACCGGCACGAACCGGCCGAAAAGGCCGTAGTTTCGGGCCACCGTCGGCACGAACGCCGCACACGTCGCCAGAAGGAAACACGCCGTCACCACCCACCGGTTCCGGCCGCCGGGCGCGGCCACGCGTGCTCCATCCTCTCCGAGCGTGGGGGATCGACCGTTCGGTCCCACCTGTACTACTAACGATTGGGATCTTCGCATCTCGCGAAGAAACCTGTGGCACCAGCTTCTCGCCGGTGGGTTCACGGGCGCGACGCCCGTGCCACACTCTGGTTGCGGCCGGAGGCCGCGATGTGCCCCGCCTCTTCCGAACGTGGGGAATGCGCTGCCCCGGCGGGCAAACCACCACACGAACGGCAGCAGGAACAACGGCAGAAACAAGCCACCGCTTCGCGTTATCGTCGCCAGGCCGACGAACAGGCCCGCCGTCACTGCCCACAGCCAACCGCGCGGCTCTCCCAAACGCGTCACGCCGTAGAACCCCGCCAGCAACAGTGCGATATAGCACGTCTCTGTCAAAACGAGCGCGTTGAAGAACAGCAGGATCGGATCCAC
This sequence comes from Phycisphaerae bacterium, assembly GCA_016935885.1. The sequence continues at coordinate 12,298 of JAFGQA010000497.1, forward strand.
CGCGAGGATCGCCGCCGCGGCCAGTGCTGCCGCATCTCCCACCAGACGCCTGGCGAATGCCGCCAGCAGTGCCACCGTGGCGACACCAAACAGCGAGTTGACGATCCTGCCGAACAGCATCACGGCGCCATCGGTGTCGCAGCCCAGCAGCACCCCGACCGACAGGATGCCGGGATACAATGGATCGGTCCCGGCCCGAACCGCCTCCGATTCGACGGGGCCTCGCCCCGCGGCAATGTTCTGGGCAACGAGGACGTAGCGATGCGAATCTGGGAAATCGAACCGGGCCGGCCGCCACTCGGCGCAGATCACGATGGCGGCCCGGACGACGACCGCCAAGACTACAATGCCGCACAACCACCGGCCATACCGCGGATGCCGCGCGTCCCCGCGCGCCGTCCATCTGCCAGCCGTCGCGATGCCATCCCTTACAACAGGAGGTTTCAACATGCGTCCTTGGTCCACAACATCGGGGGGATCCTGCACTAGCAGCCCCTGACAAAACTGTGGCACCGGCGCCAAAGCCGGTGTTGCATCATGGGCCGGACGCCAGTGCTACAGGGGATACTGTACTACTGACGATTGGAATCTTCGCGTCTCGCGAAGGAATCTGTGGCACCGGCGTCTCGCCGGTGGGGTCACGGGCGGGACGCCCGTGCCACACTTTGGTTGCGGCCGGAGGCAGCGCTGTGCTCCCAACGCGCAAAACCAAGCGTGATCCTGCACTAGCAGCCCGTTGCAAGACTGTCGCACCGGCGCCAAAGCCGGTGGTCTTCACGGTCAGGAACGGCGTTTCCGAACCGCCGTTCTCCCTTTTCCACGGGCTACTGGGCGTTCTTCACCGCTCGCGGCGGCGTCCGTCGGCTTCCGACCCCAGCACGAAACCGCAACTCCGCGCCGCGGCGCTCGACCGTCACGCCACCAGGCAACTCGACCAGCCGTCGTTCCCCGCCACCGCACGCGGCCTCGGCGGCCGCCTCGATTCGTTCAGACCCGACCGCCTGAAGGCTGACTCCCAATCGGCGAAGCACCATCAAGACAACCTCGGTGCGGATCGCCTCCGGCAACGTCGCGAGCGACTCCGTACTCAGTATGATCTCGTCCCGCCCGCGATGGACTTGAGCGCCGTTCAACGCCTCCGCAGCAAAAAACCGGATGGCCTCGTCGGCCCGCCGTGCCTGCCTCGACAACCGCAGAACGGCCGCCCCGACCTCAGGATTCACCGACGATTCGAGCAATGGCAGGACTTGGTGCCGGATCATGTTTCGCGTCGCCGCGGTTGCGTCGTCGTTCGTCGGATCGAGTCGGTACGCGTGGCCGTGGCCCTCCAGATAGGCAAGCAGCTCCGCCCGGCGAAACCCGAGCAACGGACGCACCAACTCAATGTCGCTGCCCTCACGAATCGGCCGGCGCCTTGGCATCCCGGCTAGCCCTCGCAGGCCGGTGCCCCGGGCGATGTGGTGCAGCACCGTCTCTACCTGATCATCCGCCTGGTGCCCGGTGGCAACGACGGAGGCGCCGATCGCCGCCGCCACGTCCTCCAGGAATCCGTACCGCGCGCGACGGCCCGCCTGCTCGACGGTCTCACCTGCAGCCTGTGCCGCCGAGGCAACGTCGATCCGCCTGGCTGTGCACTCCAGCCCCAATGCCGCTGCCGCTTTTCGCCCAAAGGCCGCGTCCGCCGCTGATTCATCCCGAAGACCGTGGTCCAGATGCGCCACGTGCAGCAACCAGCCGCAGCCGCGGTTCCCGTTCACCGCGTGCAATCCGTACAGAAGCGCCATCGAGTCCACACCGCCGGAGACAGCGCAAACGACCGGCGCCTCGCGCGGAATCAACTCCCGCGCGGCGTCATACAGACGATTCTGAAACGATCGAGCATCCATTGGCTATCGCTTTTAGCGTATCTCCGAGGAAACACACGAGCAAGGACGACATTCGGTGGCTTGGGGGAACGACCGCAAGGAGCAAGACTGCTCGGCACGACATGGCGTGTCACGGGCAAGAGCTGCCTCATAAGGCGTCGCGCAGAAATAACTTGACCGATTGTGCCACTTGGCTGGCCTGCCGGCTTGCCGTTTGGCGGATCGGCCGTTTACGTTATTCGTGCGCGACTCCTAAGCTGTTTCAGAGCCCTATGCGGCACCGGCGTCTCGCCGGTGAAGTGAATGATTCGCTTGGCGTTTCGTCGCTTGTCTCCACAATTCTGAAGCAGCTTCTTGACGATCTGCTCAATCTGGCAATTCGTGTAGCGGCGTGGCCCCTGCACGTGCACAACGTTGGCAAGCGGCTTGCCACTCAGACGTCTTACCAGGTCGGCGAAGAAGCCTCGTGTTCGGCGGTTTCCTGCGATTCCCGACGCCGAAGCTGCCCGCAGGCCGCATCGATGTCCAGGCCTCGTGACGCGCGAACGTGCACATTGACCCCATGCTCCTGCAAATAGCGCTGGAATACACCCGTCGCCTCGCTCGTCGGCCGGCCGTAGGGCAGACCCTCCACGGGATTGTACCGGATCAGATTCACGTTGCAGCGAAACTGTCCGGCGAACCGGGCCAGTTGCTCCGCGTGCGTCCGGCGATCGTTTATTTCGTGCAACAGCGTATATTCCAGCGTGATTTCACGGCCCGTCGTGGCGAAATAGTGCTTGCACGCGTCGGCCAGCTTCGCGATGGGGATCTCCTTGGCCCATGGGATCAATTCCTCCCGCAGGCCGTCGGTTGGCGCGTGCAGCGAGATTGCCAGGTTCAATTGCAGCCCCTCGTCCGCCAGACGCCGGATCTGCTTCGGAAGCCCCACCGTACTGATGGTGATCTTGCGAGCGCCGATGTTCGCACCCCACGGCGCGTTGATGACCCGCACCGCCCGCATGACCGCGTCGTAGTTGGCCATCGGCTCTCCCAACCCCATGAACACGACGTTTGTCAGGCCTTTGCCCGTGGCTTGTGCCTCCGCGCCGATGCGCAGGACCTGTTCAACGATTTCGCCGGTCGTCAGGTTTCGTTGCAGGCCGCCGAGCCCGCTGGCGCAGAACCGGCACCCGACCGGGCACCCGACCTGCGAGCTGATGCACGCCGTTCGTCGCTGCCGGTCCGGGATCATTACGCACTCGCTCGTCGCGCCGTCGGACCACCGCAGCAGTAGCTTGACCGTTTCATCCTTCGATACAGACCGCCGAACGATCTTGGACGCATGCACGTCGAAGCGACCGGACAGCTTCGATCGCAGCGGCTTGGGCAGGTTCGTCATCTCGTCAAGCGAGCGGGCGCCGTGTCGATAGACCCACTCCAGGATTTGCTTCGTTCGAAATGGCCTCTCCCCCAGCGCGCCGAGGCATTCGCCCAGCAACGCGACATCGAGGTCCAATAGATGTGCCCGACTTGTCGAATCGCCGTTCACGTTTGCTCACCAAGCACGTCGCCGGCGATCAGTCATGGATTCGTGTGCCCACCTTCTTGCCCAAGACGGCGCTCCGCATGTTGCCGGCCTTGGCCAGGCTGAACACCGCGATGGGCACACCGTTACGCTGACACATGTCGACCGCCGACACGTCCATCACCTTCAGCCGTCTGTTGATGACCTGATTATAGGTCAAGCTCGGCAGGAACTTCGCCTTCTTGTCCTTCTTCGGGTCGGCACTGTAGACGCCGTCCACGTTCGTCGCCTTGAACACGACGTCCGCGCTGATCTCGGCCGCCACCAGGGCCGCGGCGGTATCGGTCGTGACAAACGGCCGGCCCGTCCCCCCCGCGAGGATCACGACACGGCCCTTTTCCATGTGCCGGATGCACCGCCGGTGAATGAAGCTCTCGCAAGCACGCTGGATGGCGATCGATGATTGCACCCGCGTCGGCTGACCGAGGTCCTCCAGCATGTCCTGAAGCGCCAGCGCGTTCATGACGGTCGCCAGCATCCCCATGTAGTGGGCCGTCGTTTCCCTGATGTGGACTCTCGACGCAACCGTCGCGCCTCGTAGGAAGTTGCCGCCGCCGACCACGACGCCCACCTGGACACCGAGTTTCGTGACCAAGACGATCTCCTCGGCGATGCGCCGGACCGCCGCGCCGTCCACCCCGAAACCGCCGGGGCGGGCGAAACCCTCGCCGGAGATTTTCAAGATGACGCGATGAAACTTGCATTCGGCCTTGGCGCGACGCACAGGAGTCCTCTTCTTCTTTGCCATGTCGTTTCAAGCTCACAGCAGGGTCGATGAGATAACGCCCAGGGCAAACCGCAACGAGCCGGGGGCAGGCGATGCCACGTCATTCGATCCCCCGAACGGAACGGCGGTACACGCCCGGCGCCCCGCGAGGCTTTCCGTCCCCCACTTGAATCGATGCCGGTTTTCGCTGCAGCGGAGCGAGGACAGGTTTCGCGACGGATTGCGGCGGGGCACACGGCGCATCAAAACGCCGCGAAACGCCACGTTCTCAGATTACCCCAAGCCCCCCACCTCGTACTTGAGAAACGCCTTGATCGCAAAACCGCTCTCCTTCGCAAACCCGCCCACGGACTTCTTGTCGTCCATGACGAACGGCTGCTCCACCAAAACGCGCTCCGAGTACCACTTCCGCATCTTCCCGTCGACGATCTTCTCGATGATCTGCTCGGGCTTGCCGGCCGCTCCTTCCCTGGCGATCTCACGTGCTTCCTTAACCGCAGCGGGATCCACATCTTCTCGAACGAGGCCGAGAATGAGCGGCGTCGACGCAACGTGCATGCAGACATGACGCCCGGCCTCGCCCGGATCGCTATCGCATGTGACCACCGCGCCGACCTTGCCGTTGTGGTGTACGTAACACGCGCCGGCACCGTCGATCTTCGCGAGGCGGTGAATGGCGAGGTTCTCCTTCATCTTCCCGAACGCATCGACCATCATGTCGTCCACCGTTCGCCCATCCGGCAGCGTTGATGTCTTGAACTGCTCGACCTCGGTGATGCCCGTCCTGGCCACCTGCCCCGCGATGGTGTTTGCAAGCTGCATGAACCCGTCGTTTGTCGCAACAAAGTCCGTCTCGCACCGCAGTTCCGCGAGCGCCGCGCCCTGACCGTCGGCAAACACACCGATCCGGCCGTTGGCCATCTCCTTGTGTGCCCGATCGCTCATCTTGTCGGCGAATTTCTTGCGGAGGATCTCCAAGGCCCTCGTCTCGTCCCCCTCCGCTTCGACGAGAGCCTTTTTGCAGTCCATCATCGCCAGGTCGGTCTTGGCACGCAGGGCTTGTACCTGCTTGGCAGAAATCTCGGCCATCGTTGCGCTGTCTCCTAAATGTGCAGGTCCGCCGGAAAGGCGAATCGTTCAATCCGAGTGGTCAGGCGCTGTCGGAAACCTCCGTCGGCGGCGCACCGGAGGCCTGTGAGGCTACCGCATCCGGCGTCTGTGAGGCAACCGCCGGCGCCGGCTCCTGGTCGGAGGTCGGAGATCGGCTATCCGATGCCGCCTCCTGCTCCGCCGCGCCGCGCTCGGCCAACTCGGAAGTCGTCAGCCGCCGCGACCGCCTGGGACGACCTGGGCCAGCCTGGTCGGCCGATGCCTTGGCGGCGGCGATCCGTCCACGTTTGCCTTCTTCCATCGCATCCGCCAGTTGCGTCATCATCAGCTCGATTGCGCGCATGGCATCGTCGTTGCCCGGGATGACAATACTGACGCCGTCGGGATCGCTGTCCGTATCGACGAGGCAAACCGTCGGAATGCCAAGCTTCCCCGCCTCTCTGACGGCGATGTATTCGCGCCGAACATCGACCACGACCAGCGCGCCAGGCAGACGCGACATCCGACGGATGCCATCGAGGTTCCGCTTGATCTTCCGGCGCTCCCGATCGAACGTCGACTTCATCTTCTTGCTGAAGGAATCGATCTCACCGGTCTTCTCCAGGTTCTCAAGTTCTTCCAGTCGAGCCAGCCGAGAACGAATCGTCTGAAAATTCGTCAATGTGCCGCCGAGCCACCGTTCGTTCACGTAGTGCATGCCTACGCGCCTGGCCTGCTTTTCCACGATGTCTCGAGCCTGGCGCTTCGTGCCCACGATCAGCACGTCATGCCCCTGCGAAACGAGGGCGGCCAGGAACTTCTTCGCTCGAAGCAGACCCTTGACGGTCTCACGGATGTCGAAGATGTGAATGGAGTTCCGCTTGCCGAAGATGTACGGCGACATCTTCGGATTCCAACGGCCGGCTCGATGTCCGAAGTGTACGCCGCAATCAATCAACTCACGGACCAAGGCGGATGCCAAAAGTCACCTCCCGCTTAGCGCTTGTCGGTTTTGCCTTGCCTTCCGAGTAGAACGACAAAACCTATATGGTAAACGCATGCGCCAATGGCGTCAACCGGTCAATCCTACAACGCCAGATGGCATCACACCAGCCCCTGATCCCCCAATCCGCAGCCCCTTTGTTCCAACCGCCAGCGACGGTATCGTGCAGCGCTGCCATACTCGCCAGCCCGGCGAGGCCGCCGCCGGCCACGCTGATTCACAGGAGTCGTCATGCCCCCGAGCAGCCTCAACCCCAGGATCTTCATCAGCGTCGCCGAGCAGAGCGCGGACGACCATGCCGCCGCGCTGATTCGGGCCCTCAGAAACAGCATCCCGGGGGCCACCTTTGCGGGCTTGGCTGGCCCCGCCATGCGAAACGCAGGCTGCGAGACTTTCTACGACATGACGGCTCGATCCGCAATGGCCCTCGCCACGATCCGTCGTGTCCCCGAGGCCCTGCGACTGCTGCATCGGCTCAGGGGCTACCTCTCGGCAGGGCATTTCGCCGCCGCCGTCATGGTCGATTCCCCCACACTGAACCTCCCCATCGCCAAGATCTGCCGCCGGCGAGGTCTCCCGGTCCTCTACTATATCGCCCCGCAGACATGGGCCTGGGCCGCATGGCGGAACAGTCGAATCCGCCAGCGCGTCAACCGGCTTGCCTGCATTTGGCCCTTTGAAGAGGACTACTTCCGTGACCACGGCATCCCCGCCACCTACGTCGGCCACCCCTCCTTCGACCACCTTCTCGCCTTGAAGATCGACGAGGCTCGCATCGCGCACCTCCGTGCCGGTGCCGCACCGGTGGTCACAATCCTGCCCGGTTCCCGCCGCCATGTGGTCTTGGAGGTCCTCCCCGGCCAACTCGAAGTCGCCAATGCACTGAAGAAGCGATTCCCCAACGCCCGATTCCTCGTTGTTCCAGCGAGCGACGAGATCCGCCACCTGATTGACACGGTCCTGGCCGAATCCCGCCACGCCAGAGACATCGAGCTCCTGCCTCGACAGGCCGCCAACAACGAAATCGGCCAGATGGCCCGCGAACCGGGTCGTGGCGGTCCCACCGGTGCTGGCGGCTTCACCCGCTCCGACTCGACCGAACGCCCCGCCCATGCCGCAACAGACGCAGAGACGAGCGCGGCTGACCGCGCCACTGCCATCCGTGCCGCCGATCTCGTCCTGGTGGCCTCCGGCACCTCCACACTCGAGGTCGCCTACCACGGGACCCCCATGATCGTCATGTACAACGCCAACCGCTGGATCTACCACATTATCGGACGCCGGCTGATCTCAACCAAGTACCTGTCCATTCCCAACATCCTGGCCGGCCGCCGACTGGTTCCCGAGTTCATGCCTTACTATCGGACGACCGACCCGATCATCGCCGCGGCCACCGAATGGCTCTCGACGCCAGCCACCCTCGCCCGCGTTCGGCGGGAGCTCGCCGCCCTCATCGAGCCCATCGTCAAGCGCGGCGCTGCCGAGAACGCCGCCGCCGAGCTTGCTGACCTCATCGCCGAGGCCCAGCACGCCTGACATCGCAGATCCAGGAGATCGAAGCAGCCCCCTTCAAAGACAGCCTGTTGCGGGGTGGTATCCACCGAACGCCAAACCACTATCATCAGGAGCATGTTGGAGGCCAAGCCAAGGCATGAGTGGACAACTCATCGGACAAACCTGTGCGATCCTGACCGCCCTCACCTGGGCGTTTGCCATGGTGTTCTTCAGGCTCAGCGGCAGGCAGGTCACGCCGTTGGCCCTGAATTTGTTCAAGAACACGGTCGGCCTCGTCCTCCTGGCAGCGACTCTCCTGATCCTGTGGGCCGTCGGGTTGCACGGGTGGATCGGGAGGCTGAGCGGCCATTCCTTGGAGGAGATCTGTATCCTGCTCATCAGCGGGTTCCTCGGCATCGCCGTGGCCGACACGATATTCTTCCACGCCTTGAACCTCATCGGCGTGAGCATCGTCGCCATCGTCGACTGCCTCTATAGCCCTTCCATCATCTTCTTTTCCTTCCTTATGCTGTCGGAACGACTGGGGCCTTTCCAGTACGTCGGCGTGGCGCTGATCCTGTCGGCTGTGCTGGTCTCTTCACGCCTCAAGCCGCCGGACAAGAGGACACATGCTCAGTTGGTTGCCGGCATTCTGCTGGGGGCGCTGGCCATGGCTTTCATGGGCTTCGGCATCGTCCTGGCCAAGCCGGTGATCGAGAACTTTCCGCTCATCTGGGCCACCACCCTGCGGATGCTGGCGGGCACACTGAGCCTCGCCGTCATCGCGCTGGCGTTGCCACAACGAAAGGCCATCTGGTCGGCATTTCGGCCGGCGTCCGTCTGGAAGTGGTCCATGCCGGGGGCTTTTCTGGGCGCGTACGTCTCCATGATCTTGTGGGTGGCTGGTTTCAAGTACATGGACGCCTCTGTGGCCAGTATCCTCAACCAAACGTCCACGATCTTTGCGATCATCCTGGCAACGCTGATCCTGAAGGAGCGATTCGGCAAGCGCAAGCTCCTCGCGGTGACGCTGGCCATGACTGGCGTTGTCCTGGTGTGGCTTAACTCCCATCTGACGTCCTGGTTGTTGGCAGCCCCCGGAAGTTGATTCTATCAACAGACAACCGCCTCTGGCGGTGAGACTCGACAAGGCTCTGCCGTTTCGGCGTTTTGTGGCGTGCGCCGCGCAGCTTGGGTGCGCGTCCGCAGA
>JAFGQA010000498.1 GCA_016935885.1 Phycisphaerae bacterium
CACGCCAGACACGTTCCACGGCGATTGGAACTACACCATTCGTCCGCAAGGCATATAGTGTATGTTATTTCTTGACGGTCGCTAAGTGCACGTACGCAGGCAAGCTGCGCGTGGCACACGCCTGAACTGTCACGGACCCCGAAGACATCGGTCAAGCTTCGTGGGACTTCCGGCGGTGGAGGCCGCCGGTTACCATGTGGCCTGCTGCGAATGTCTGAAGCCTTCCCGACAAGGAGATCACCCATGTTTGAGCGATCGCGTTGGTTATACATTTCGACGGCTGTCTTGTTTCCGGTCTTGGCGACCGTGGCGCTCGCGGGCCAGCCGCCGGCAAAGCATGTCAACGGCTCGCTGACGGAGATCGACGGCGTCCGCGTGCTGCGTGTGTGGGGCACGCCGGAGGAACGGGGATTCGCCCACGGTTACCTGCTCGGGCAAGACATGGTGAGGGTGCTGGACGGGCTTCTGGCGAGCGGCCGGCTCGGCGGCGGCCCGAGCGGTTACGAGGAGAAGGTCTTGCCCGTGCTGGGCCTGATGAAGATCCAGCCCCAGTTCGAGGCGGAGATGCGGGGCTTGCTGGCGGGCATCGAGGCCAAGGCGGGAGGGCCGGTGGATGTGCCGTGTTTGGGGCGAAGCCTGCGGTACGAGGATGTGGCAGCGGTCAATTGCACCGCGGACTTTGCGCGGATGGCGTGCTCGTCGTTCGCCGCGTGGGGCGGGCTGACGGAGGACGGTGGGACGATCGGCGGTCGAAACATGGATTGGACCGTGATCCCCGCCTTGCAGGGGACGTCGATCATGCTGGTGGAGGTGCCCGCGGCGGACAGCGGCGCGATCGGCTGGGTGTCGATGACGTGGCCGGGATACATCGTCTGCACCACGGGGATGAATGCCGAAGGCGTGACGGTCAGCATGCACGACGTGTACAACCCCGCGCCGTCGGTGAAGACCGGCTTCACGCCGCGCGGTTTTGCCCTGCGAGAGGCGATCGAGTCGGCACATGCCAAGACGGCGTTCGACGACGTGGGACGCGTATTGCGGAAGCGGGTCTGTGCAGTGGGGAACAACGTGGCGGTCACCAGGCCGTATGCCAGCGACACGCCGGCGGTGGCCGTGTTCGAATACGACGGCAATCTCGACGATGGCAAGGGCGTGACCGTCCGGAAACCCAAAGCCAAGAAGCACAAGAAGGAAAAGGGCAAGAGGTCTAAGGGGCAAGGTTCTCGGCAGGACTTCCTGATGTGCACGAACCATTATCGCGAGCGGGGCGAGCCGACGGAATGCGACCGCTACGCGGGAATGAACAAGCGCCTCAGGAAGGCGGTCAAAGGCAAGAAGCCTATCGACCTGGAGGTTGCCTGGGAGATCCTCAAGGACGTCAGCTTCCCAAGGGGACAAGCCCAGCAGGTCATGACGTATCACAGTGTCGTGTTTGAGCCGAACAAGCGGCTGATGCACGTGGCGTTTGACCAAGACCGCAAGCCCGCCCCGACGTGCAGGAAGGCGACGTTGGACGTGGCGAAGCTGCTAAGCGGGGCTGCGTAGTGTTTGAACGGTTGACACCCACACTGTTCAAACATCGGCAGAACTGGCTCAGACGGACCGTAGCCGGTGGAATTCGCATTCCCATCGCGCTGGACGCCTCCGCGGATGCCGGCAGCGGGCCCCCTTAGCAGCCCGTGGTAAAAGGGAGAACAGCGGATCGGAAACGCCGTTCCTGACCGTAAAAACCACCGGCTTTGGCGCCGGTGCCACAGTTTTGCCACGGGCTGTTAGGTGTCACTCCACGGCCGGGCTATCCTCGAACAGTGCGGCGGCACGATCCAGGTCGCTGACACTCAACAGCAGTGTTGAGGAGGTTCCACCTTCGGGGTTGCTGCCGTAGACGTAGTTGATATTGATGCCCGCCTTCGCCAGCCGGGTCGCCACGCCCCTCAGGGCGCCGGATCTGTGCGAGACCTCCAGCCTGAGGATTCGCTGCATGCCGAAGCTGTATCTGGCCTTGGCCAGCGCCGATTTGACCGAGGCGGTGGGTGTCCCGACGAACCGCACCCAGCCGCACTCGCCGTCCATCAACAAGGCGATCGCCTCGATGTTGACTCTTGCCCGCTTCAAGACGCCGCACAGCTTGCCCAGCGTGCCGGGCCTGTTGTCCAAACCGACGGTGAACTGAGTCACCTTTGCCATCGTACACCTCTGTCGTTAAAGCCCGCGTGGATCATCCACCAACGCGGCCATTCAAACGGGGCCGTGCGGCGCCGTCAACGGCAGGCTCCTGGGGAGCGCGACCGACCAAGCCGACCCGGCCCGTGAACACATGCCCGATTCAGCCGCCAGCATCCGTCGGGCTTTCACGTTATAATCTCTCCGTCGCTCTCGACGGTACGCGTTTAGCGTGATGGCATGGGTTGGCGAAGCCGCCAGCGGCGGCGGAGCTCACCCGTGGGCATCCATTCGAGCCTGTCTTCAAGGGGGTAATGAGCGACCCGCCCCCGTGGGGCGTGTCGTTCGTTACCCACGCCACCCCACGTGGACGCTAAGAGCGTACTCTCGACGGGGCCCCGTGTCGCGGGCCGTTGTGCGCGATTGGATGGTGCAGTATGTCGGCGACTGTCTCACTGAAGATGCTCCTGGCTGACCACACGATGCCGGCCCATCCGGATCTGGTCCGCCGCGAGGAGAAAGGTGTCCGCTGCCTTGCCTGCGGACACCGGTGCCTGGTGAAGCCTGGCCGCTCGGGCGTTTGCAGGGTGCGGTTCAACCGGGACGGGGAGCTGCGTGTGCCGGCCGGCTACGTGTCGGGCTTGCAGGTCGATCCGATCGAGAAGAAGCCGTTTTACCACGCCCTTCCCGGGCGGGACGCGCTGTCGTTCGGGATGCTGAGCTGTAGCTTTCACTGTCCATTCTGCCAGAACTGGGTGACGTCGCAGACCCTGCGCGACGACCAGGCGGTCAGCATGCCGAGGTTCTGCACGGCGAAGCAGTTGGCGGACCTGGCCGTCGAGCACGGCGCGCCGGCCGTCGTCTCGACGTACAACGAGCCGCTGATCACGAGCGAATGGGCCGTGGAGGTTTTCAAGGAGGCCAAGGCCCACGGATTGATGTGTGGCTACGTCTCAAATGGCAACGGCACGCCGGAGGTGCTCGCCTTCCTGCGGCCGTATCTTGACTTGATCAACGTGGACCTGAAGTGCTTCGACGACAGGCGCTATCGCAAGCTAGGCGGCGTGTTGGCGAAGGTGCTGGCAACGATCGAGCAACTGGTCTCGGACGGCTACTGGGTGGAGATCGTCACGCTCGTGGTGCCGGGCTTCAACGACAGCGACGACGAGTTGACGCGGATGGCCAAGTTCATTGCCGGGATCTCGCGCGATATCCCGTGGCACGTGACGGCGTTTCATCCGGACTACAAGATGCAGGGCCCGCCGCGGACGCCTGCGGCAACGTTGGTTCGGGCATACGACATTGGCAAGGCGGCCGGTCTGATGTTCGTGTATCCCGGCAACGTCCACGGCGGCGTCGGCGACCGGGAGAACACATTCTGCCCAGCGTGCAACGAACTGGTGATCCGGCGATCGGGGTTTTACGTCGAGGAGAACCGGATGACGTCGCCCGGCAAGTGCCCGGCGTGTGACACCTCGATTTCCGGTGTTTGGGAAGACACGGCGCCACACCAATCCGATGGGACCGGCATCCCCAGGCCGGTTCGGCCGTAACGGCATCGACCGCGCCCCAGACTGGAACATGGAATGGGCGGCCAGGAGCGTATCCGGCTGCACCGCCCCGGAAACGCGGCTATGGACGGGGTCTCCGGGCCGATTCCAATTTCCGATTCGCCAAGCCACGAATTCGTAGAGGCGGCGTCGTGCCGCAATGGACGCTCACGGGTCCGTGACACTTCCGGCGGCATTCGATTCTGGGCGCCACGGCCGGCCTGTCCGCCCGTGCGGCCTCTCTGGTGGGCGCATGGGGGATAAACACTGGCAGGCTAGCTGCCAGTGGCACCCGCCCAGACTGTCACGGACCCGACGCTCACTCGACGCCGGGGACGGGCTTGCGGCCGCCATCAATAAGCGTATGCTAGTGGGTTTGCGAGTTTTGGCGACAACCACCGCTACGATAAGGAGTTGCGGGCAATGATGAAGTGGCTGCGAAAACACACCAAACAGATCATGGTTGTGGTTGTGTTGTTCTCGATGTTTGCGTTCGTGGGTGGCTCGGCCCTTCAGTGGATCCTCTCGCCAAGCAGGAGTGCCGATCCTTATGCCCGGGTGTTTGGCAAGGAGATCACCTTCCTCGATATGTACCCCGCACAGCGGGACACTTCGACGCTGGAGCGGCTGTACCTCTCATGGAAGTATGACCTTCCAAACTGGGACATGACCGTTCGTCACTGGTATGTGCTCGCCCAGGAGGCGGAACGAGCCGGGATCGTCATCCCCGATGAAGAGGTCGAGGAGGCGTTGCAGCTTCGAGTGCAACTTCTGGAGCAGCAGGGTTTTCCCGCGGATTACCTCGACGTGCTGCGGACTCAATCCAGGATCACGCCGATCGAGGTCCGCCGGGCACTGCGCCAGCACCTTGCGATTCAGAAGAATGCCGCACGTGTGAGTGACGCGGCGACTCCTTCGGAGGCGGAGGTCCGGCACTACGTGCGCGACACCGCGAACAACGTGCGTGTTCGGTTTGTGACGCTGGACGCGCAGAAGTTCCTCGATCCAAACGAGACGTTCACGGAGGAGGCATTGCGGGCCCACTTCGAGGCCAACAAAGACGTTGACGCGGGGGACAGCGAGACGGGATTCGGGTGCCGGTATCCGCGACGGGTCAAGGTGCAGTACATCCTGGCGTCTATTTCAGAGATTGAACCCCAGGTTGCCGTCACCTTCGAAGAAATCAAGGACTATTGGAAGAAGAACAAGGGACAGTATAAGAAGACCATTCAGGTTGATGCTCCTGATCCGACGACCGGCCCGGCCACGACTCAGGCCTCGACGCGGCCGGCGGAGCCACCCAAGAAGGTCTCCAAAGAAGTGGAGAAGAGCTTCAGCGAGGCGCGGGCCGACGTCGAACGTGCCATCCGAAAGAAGAAGGCGTTGCAGACGGCCGAGGAGGCGATGCGAAAGGCCGCGAGGGAGTTGCTACGCCCGTGGGAAGGCCAGAAGACGGACGTGAGGACCGGCTACAAGCCGATCCCGCAGGTGGCGCAGGATCCGGATCACATGCGATCGATATCCGAGGCCATGTCGAGGGAATTCGGCATTCCTCTGGAATACAAGGAGACACCGCTTTCTTCGATGGACACGTTGTCCAAGGACTCGACGCTTCGCTCGGTACGATTGGAGGGTGGAGGCCAGGAGAGCATAAGTCTGACCGACTACGCCTTCCGCGTGCCCCCCTTTGTGAAGCGCGCGATGGCGGAAGAGACGGGCCCCTGCCTTCAGCTCTTTCAATCACCGGATGTCCCATTGAAGGGAACGGCGTATCAATTCGCTCACGGTCAGTTCACGCAATCGGAGAACCTCGTTCTGTTTCGCGTGGTCGAGGCGCGGGAGGCGGAGGCCCCGACGAGCCTTGCGGAGGTTCGGGGTGACGTGGAGCGCGATCTGCGGGTGGTGCGGGCGTTTGAACGCATCGAACCGGTGGCCAAGGAGATCTTCGCCGTGGCCTCGCGGTTGGGTGTGCAGGACGCGATGACCCTTTTTGAGGAGCTTCGCACCAAGCGGGGTGTCCGAGACGCAATCTCGCCGGCACCGTTCAGTCGACGAGTCAGTCTGGCAGACTCAAAAGACCGGGCCGAGCAGGCCCGCTACTTGGAGGCCTTGGAAGCGGGTAAGCCGACGTTGGCGGCGCCGAACGTGCCAAGCGTGGGTGCCTCCAAGGAGTTCGTGGACGCCTGCTTCGAGATGGCAGTGGAAGGATGGCAGCCGGAGGAGGTGGATTCACCGGAGACCGAGCAGGTCCAGGCAGCAACCACCATGCCGGCGGCGACGCCGACGCCGGTGGTGCGGTTGCTTTCCATTCCTAAGCTGCGGAAGTGGTTCGTCATCGAACTGCTGGGCACGGAGGATGTGGAACAGGACCGGTTCGAATCCGAGCTTCGCGAGGCGGCATACAACAGCCTTAGGGGGGAGCGCCGCCTCAAGCTGCGCATGGACTGGTTCAAGCCGGAGAACATCGATGCCCGTTGTGGCTTCGAGTTCATCGCGCCCGAGGAGGCCGAGGAGCCGTCGGGTTCGGATGAAGGCATCGACGCCGCTGACCAACCGCCCTTTCCTTACCTTTAGGAGTCTCGCAGGAAAGAAGTAAGCGGCTGATCCGCCAAACGGCAAGCCAACACGTAAGCCAAGCGGAGCAATCGCTCATGCCACTCCTGCGAGATGCCGCAGCCGCTTCAACCCGGATCGCCGCCAGCAACGCCAGTTTCGACAGCGTCACGTGACGACTGGCTTACGAGCCAGGATTACACCGAATCTCTCGCAGCGCCAACGCCAACATTGACAGCGTCACGAGACGATACTGCTCCACCGGCCCGAGCAATCCCCGAACATACGCCGATGCGCAGTGATTCGTGCGACGTTCATGGCTTGCGTCACACATTCGCCATGCTCCTGAGCCGCGCCGGCGCACGACCACGGACGGCTTGTCCGCCCGTGCGGTCCCTCTGATGGGCGCACGGGGCAAACACACTGGCAGGCAAGTTGCCATTGGCACACGCCTACAGCACTTCACGGTTGGCTGCACCTGTGGCACCGCCGTCTCGGCGGTGGATTCACGGGCTTTGGCGCCCGTGCCAGAATCGCAGGCAAGCGTGAACTGCTCGAAACTGTCACGGACCCCATGAAAGGGGGCGCTTCCGACTTTGGATGTCGGAAGCGCCCCGGGTTCATCGGCCCGCCAAGTGCGGCGAAGTTAACGGGTTCGGCGGCGGCCGATCGTGCGGAAGCCGACCACCCCGGCGACCACGCCCACCATCGGCAGCGGCGCACAGGGCCCGCAGGGCGGACACTGGTACGGTTCCACACTCACGTTAAGACCGTAGCTGCTGGTCTTGCCTTCCTCGTAGGGCATGACGAGCAGATAGAGGTCGTCGGGCTCGACGAGGATCTCGATGCGCTCGTGTGAGTCGAAATTCTCCGAGATGGCCAGCGCGTTCTGATTCGAGTCCGCGAGACCGAGATCGAGGTCGCCATCGGGGCCGTCGACCGTGATCGTCAGGATGCTGGGCTCGCTGACGCGGATGCGGAACCAGTCCTGGTCCATGCCCTGCAACTGATGGCTGCCGGGCTGGACGAACGCGGCTTGTTGGGCTGTGTCGTTTTCCTCGTACTGGTCGTCACCACCCGGCGGCGTAGGCGAAGGCGTGGGCGTGGGCGTAGGCGTGGGCGTAGGCGAAGGCGTGGGGGTAGGCGTCGGCGTCGGGTTGCCTGCCAGGCTGACGTTCATCGTGTAGCTGCAAGTCTGGCCGTTGATCGGGACCACCAGGATGAAGTAATCGCCCGGCTGCACGGCGGCGGTGACGGTCTCGTTCGAGTCGGGACCTTCCGAAAGACCCAGCGCCTGGGGCTCGGCATCGGTGGTGAACACACCGAGGTCCAGGTTGCCCGCATTGCCCTGCGTCTGGACGGTCAGCGTGGTGGAGGCCGTCACATTGAGGAGGAAGATGTCCGCGTCGAGGCCTTCCAACTGGTAGGTTCCAGGCTGGATACGTGCCGCTTGCTGACCGCTGTCGTTCTCCTCGTACTGGTCGTCACCGCCCGGCGGCGTAGGCGAAGGTGACGGCGTCGGGTTGCCTGCCAGGCTGACGTTCATCGTGTAGCTGGCGGTTTGGCCGTTGATCGGCACGACCACGACGAAGTAATCACCCGGCTGCACGGGGCTCGCGACGGTCTCATTTGAGTCGGGACCTTCCGAGGTACCCAGCGCCTGGGGTTCGGCGTCGGTGGTGAACACGCCGAGGTCCAGGTTTCCCGCATTGCCCTGCGTCTGGACAGTCAGCGTGGTGGAAGCCGTGACGTTGAGGAGGAAGATGTCCGCGTCGAGGCCTTCCAACTGGTAGGTTCCAGGCTGGATACGTGCCGCTTGCTGTCCGCTGTCGTTCTCTTCATACTGGTCGTCACCCCCCGGTGGCGTGGGCGAAGGTGCGGGCGTCGGGTTCGTCGATAGGGCCAGGTAGGCGTTGATGCGGCCGTAACCGGTCTGGGCATCCCAGCCCTGTTGACCGAGATCATCGGTCGTTGCGGCCAGGCGGCCGCGGGCCGTCTGGGCGTCCATGCCGGGGTTGGCCGAGCGGATCAGGGCGACCACGCCAGCCGCGTAGGGCGAGGCCATGGACGTGCCATCCGAGAAATCGTAGCCGGACTCGGTCACGGTGCTCAGGATCTGCACGCCTGGAGCCACGACTTCGAGCGCGTCGCCCCAGTTGCTGAACTCGGCGAGTTGGTCATAGGCGTCGGTGGCACCCACCGAGATCACGGCATCGTAGGCGGCGGGATAGTTGACCTGCCCCCGGCCGTCGTTGCCCGCGGCGGCGACGAGAACCACGTCATTCGCCAGGGCGTTTGCGCAGGTGTCGGCGTAGGCCTGGCTGTAAGGTGCTCCACCGAGGCTCATGTTGATGACCTTCGCGCCGTTCTGGACGGCATAGTCGATGGCTCGCATCGTATCCGAATTGCTGATCCCGTCGGCACCCAGGACCTGCAACGGCATGATCCTCACGTCCGCCGTACCGGCCACGCCGAGGTTGTTATCCGCCACGGCAGCGATGATGCCGGCCACGTGCGTGCCGTGCCAATGCGTAGGACCGGGGTTGTTGTTCTCTGCGGTGAAGTTCCAACCGTAGACGTCGTCCACGAAGCCGTTGCCATCGTCATCAACGCCGTTGAACTCCTCGTTCGGGTTCCGCCACATTTGCTCGGCGAGGTCCGGATGGTCCAGTTGCACGCCGCTGTCGATGACCGCCACGACCAGGGACGGATCACCACGGTGCAGATCCCATGCTTCGTAGGCGCGGATCCTCTCCAAGGCGTACTGCTGGTCGGAGCCCGGATCTGAGCTGCCGTTGGTATACAACCGGGCGGACGACACCGGCGGCGGCGGCGGCGCCAAGTAATCGGGCTCCACAAGGAGGACATCCTGCTCGTAGGACAACTCGGTCAAGGCCTGCTCAACGGAGAATCCCTCTGTGAGTTCGGCGATGAACCACCGCGGACGCGTGCCGAGGGCGTGGGCCTTCATCTCTGAGCCGACGGGCGAAAGACTCACCAGGCGTTCGACGCCGGGTAAACCCATGCTGCTGTCCGCCGCAAGCGTGGAGTGAGCGCATTGGATCTTCACCAGGACGCGGCCAGCGGCGTGGGGCCCGGCGACTGCGTCCCACGGGGAGTCTTCGTGCATCTCGCGGTTGTGAAGGACGTCCCACGGTGAGTCGTGCTGGGCCTGTGCCGTTCTGGTGAATCCGAGCAACACCAGGGCCATCCCCAGCACGAACAGGCCGGACCACGTCCACATGCCTGCCCGACAGATCGAAGAACAACTCGGTTCGTTTTGGCTTCTCATAGTCATCGTGCTTCTCCTTGGTTTGTAGCTGCCGTTGTTTTGCCTCGTTTGCCCGTTGGCAACGTCACTACGGGGGATACCCGGACCGGCGGAGCCTTTGACGCGATGCCCGGTTTTTCTTGCGGGACGACGGAGAGCACTATCGAGATGAAGGGCGGTCGGAATGGCTGACCGCCAGGTATGGCGTCACGACCTTCAATCACGTGGGGTATCGCGTACGCGGCGCAACGGCGGGGACAGTGGACCGAGGGTCCGTGAGAGCCTGGGCGGGTGCCACTGGCAGCTTGCCTGCCAGTGCGTATGCCCCCGCGCCCACCAGAGAGACCGCACGGGCGGACATGCCGCCCGTGGCACCCAGAATCGGATGCCGCCGGAAGTGTCACGGACCCGTGGACCGAGGCCCCGAAGGGCATTCAGCATCTTCCGAGGCACAGTCTTCTCGGTTCTGGGGCACTATCTTTTCGGTTGCGGGGCGAGGCTTGAACATGCGGAACGCGAAGGCTACGCCCCGGCCAGCAGGCGGCCCGCGCGAACAGGACCGAATCCCACGCAACAGGGCGATGCCAGAAGACCAGGAGACCGTTATGATGGTTTTTGGTGGGAGGCCACCCGGCTGTGTACACGACACGTGGAAGTCTTCTGGTGCGGATCAAGGACCGCCGGGACCAGGCGGCGTGGCGGGAGTTCGACGCGATCTACCGGCCGATGCTCTATCGGTTCGCCACCGCCCGAGGTCTCGATCACGCCCGGGCGGAAGACGTGGTCCAGCAGTGCATGGTGGTCATCAACCACCATATCAACAGCTTCGACTACGATCCGGAGAAGGGGCGTTTCAAGGGCTGGCTGCGCATCATGGTCAACAATCGGATCCGCAACCTGATCCGGGACCGGCACGACCAGGTGGCGGAGTCGAAGGACTTCAAGCGGGACCAGCGGCGCGAGCAGTCGCCCGAGGAGATCTTCGACAAGCTGTGGATGGAGGAGCACCTCGACTATTGTCTCCGGCTCGTCCGCTGCGAGGTCAAGGAGTCGACGTTCAAGGCCTTTCAGCTCCATGTCATCGAAGAACGGCCAGTCGAGGAAGTCGGCAAGGAGCTGAACATGACGACCAACCAAGTCTACCGGATCAAGTGGCGGGTGACCCAGAAACTCAGTGAGAAGATGAAGGAGTTGCTGGAAGGGTCAGACTGACTCCGAAGGCCTGCACGGGCCGGCGCCTGAGCGAGGTGACGCGGGTCGAAGCCTGTAGGGTGCGTCGTGACGCACCTTTCGCATCCGCCGACGCGTCCCCCGATGTTCGTGCGGCAAGCCGCACCCTACGTGCTGGTCTCCGCGGTACTGTGCGGCTGGCGGGCCATCCTAGAGCAGTGTAAGCTTGAGATTGCCTATGCCGGCCGACGCCGATCCGAACAGCGACCGTGAGGGAGCGGTCAGCCTTCACCCTTGAGGAACGTCGGCAGACTGGTCATCCCCGTCGGCCAC
>JAFGQA010000054.1 GCA_016935885.1 Phycisphaerae bacterium
AGACCGACGGCTTCAGTGTGCTTCAGGCTGAAGGCGGCCGACTTCCGGAATTGGCTGGCGATGCGCCCCTCGGCTTTCGCGACGGCAAGACCTTCGTCCTGTCCGTTAAGCTCGCACCCGATACGGCGTACGCGGTCGGGCTGAACAGCGCTCGTCGGCAAGGCTTCCGGTCGGCGGACGGTTCGCCGCTGCCACCGGCGGTCATTCGTTTTCGAACGGGCCCCGGCGGCGTGACACCCAAGCGGGGCGGCTGGGGAACGCCGGTTGATTCAGACGCCACGAGCGGCAGCGGATCGGGACAGGGCAAGGGCGGTTGGGGAACGCCCGATGACGGGAGCGATCGGGGCGTTAAAACGGGCAAGGGGGGTTGGGGCACGGCCGGCGATTCGCCGACTGGGCCGCGTTCGCCGACGGGACCGGACCAACAGGGACGGGTCACGCTGCCGGAACGGCAAGCCAATGAGCGTTCAGGACCTGATGTGAAGGTCCCGCCAGGCTGGTCCATTATGGATGACAAGTTGTTTGGGACACAGGTCGCCGTCCCGCCCGGCTGGACGCCGAGGTTTCGCGGTGACGCCGCCCTGTGCGTTGAGCCAGACGAGTTGGCGAGGGCGGCCGCTTTCTTCGTGCCGATTCTGCTGGGCAAACAGGGGCGTGGTGTCGCCATGCGGCCCGACGCGCTGGCCGACGGTTTCGACGAGATGCTCCGTCGCGGCCTGCCTGACCTGCGAACACAGGCAACGGGCAGACCGACCGGCGAATCCGTCCAGCGAGATCTTGCGGTGACGATCAGCGGCACGCCCGTCGTCGGCAGCTACCGTGCGGTCGTGGGCCGGTTGGGTACCGCGTTTGTCATGGGGTACCTCGCCCCGACCGATCACGTCGAGCGACTGCGCCAGACCTTCTACGATATCCTGGCCAGTTACCGGTACACCGGGCCCCGGATGCAACTGAAGCCGTTCAAGTCGGCCGCCGTTGAGCTCCGCATCCCGCCCGGCTGGCAGGTGCAGACCAGCGAGGGCACGGGCTCGTCCGGCCATGATATCGACTGGCAGGTGTTTTGCCCGCAGGTGCCTGGGGCCCGCGCTTTCATGTTCTCGCCGAAGTACATCTCGCCGAATTGGGTCAGCGATCTGGCGACGGGTCAGCCCGATCCGTACGGCCTCGGCATATGGCAGCGTAAGGGCTATCAGTTGGCCAACATCGCATCTGATGAGCAGGCCCTGCGGATGGCCCTTGAGGCGACGCTGCCCGGCTTGCAGATCGTGCGCCAACAGAGCCTGGACGAGATTCGCGACCTGCTCAGCAAGGTGTTCGGCATCGTGGTCCAGACGGCACAGATGACGGGCGGGCGCGTCACCTGGTACGTCTATGAACTGTACGGTCGGCGGCAAGTGCAAGGCGTCGAGATGCGATCGGTCGTGTTTCTGAGCATGTGTTCGTCGACCATGCCTGGTGGGATCAAGGGAACGCTGGGAATGTGGCCTGCTCAGGTGCGAGGCTTCGAGGCCCCGGCCGCCCAGTTTGCACAGTTGGCGCCGATGCTCGACCGCGTCTGTGGCAGCTTCACTTATACCTTATGGTGGATCCGCGAGGTGCAGGGCGCCAACGCCAAGGAGGCCGAGACGATCCGCAAGTTCTGGGCCCACAGCAACCGCATCGACAAGGAAATCTGGGACAACCACATGAAGACCCAGGGGGCCATCCACGAGATGATGTACGACCATCTCACGGAGAACTACGGGTACGTGAACAAAGAGACCGGCACGATCGAGAAGATCCCGACCGAGCACATGGAGCGGTTCCGCAGAAACGACGGCGAGATCGTCAGCCCTGAAGACGTTATCGACAAGCAAATACCCGTCAACCAGGCCGCACCCGTTCGCGAGGCCTGGGCGGACGACTACATGTCTTTCGACCGGCGCGTGCAGGTCTGGCCGTGACAGCCGACGGGTGGGACGTACTTGTCCGCGACGCCGGTGATCGGGACCGCGCGATACAGCACGGGAGTGGCGGGCGCTCGTCAGGATATATGCGGGATGTCCGTCGGGAGCCTGCACGCCGGATGGCGTCCGCGATACCCTCAGCGGCTTTCGATTCTGCGTGCCACGGGCGGCTTGTCGACCCGTGCGGTTTCTCCGGTGGGCGCACGCAGCATCCACACTGGCAGGCAAGCTGCCAGTGCCACGCGCCTGGACTGTCACGGGCGCCGACCGGATACCGCAACCGTAGCCAACGCGCGCATCGCGGCGCCTTTACGCAATCAGTGCGTAGATGAATCCTTGAATATCACTCCCGTTTAACACTTGGTCGTGGTTCATGTCGGCAGCGCGGAAGCGGCACGGCCCGTACGACGTCTCGAAACCGGCCGGGTCCAACAGGACCTCGATAAACAACTCGATGTCGTTTTCGTCCACCTCCCCATCGCCGTTCGTGTCGCCCAGCTTCAAGTACTCCGCGACGAGCGAGACATCGTGATCGACGTTGTAGAGCACAAGGTCAGTCTCTCCGTCCGGCTGGTCTAGGCCGTCAACCTCCCAGTTGCAGAACGTCAGCTCGGTGCCGCCGACGATCGGCCCCGCCGGCGCCGTCAACGTCACGTCTTCACCGGTGTAGTACACGCGCTGGAAGTCCGTGACCCCGTCACCATTGCCGTTCTTGTCGTCCGGGCTAACCACGATCGACACGCCGGCGATCGGGGTTGAGCTGATGGCCAAGGTGGCGGAGTCATCCTCGATGAACACGGCCGTCACGGTCTTGTCGCCGTCCATCACGATCGTGTCGGGGTTCGTCGAACCCGTCAGGTCGTCCTCCCAGTGGTCGAAGTGCCAGCCGGGGTCGGCGTTGGCCGTCAACGTCACCGGCGTGCCGGACAGGTACGTCCCGCCCGGCGGGTTCAGGTCCACGCTCCCGTTGCCCGTGATGTTCACCGTCAGCGTGTACTCGTCCTGTTGGGTGGTGCTGAGCGAGGCCGCGCCCGTGACGATCAGCGAGAACGCCTGGCTGCCGCCGCTCAGGGAGCCGTCGTGCGTCACGCGAATCGTGTAGCTATTGGAGCCGGGGGAGGAGACGACGACCTGTTCAACGTTGTCGCGGTCGTTGTCGCCGGTCGTGGCGGCCGAGTCGGGGCTTGCGGGATTGAGCACCCATGGATAGTAGGTGGTGCTTGGCGATGCCTTCTCGATGCGCAGGTTCAGATCATTGACCAACATCTTCGTCGTTGGGTTTAGCAGATTCCCGGGCGGCGTGCCCGGCGGATCGGTCCAGCAGATCGACGCCCGCAACTCGCTGGTCGAGCCATCGGTCGTGGCGTACAACTCGATCGTTCCGCCGTTGGAGAGCGTCTGCTCCGTCATGGTGAGCGGCTCGGAGGCGTCGTCCGAGATGGTGTTGGCCGCCTTGAGGGTGTTCATCAGCCCCCAGCCGTACTTGTAATCCGGTCCATTGCTCGAGCCGCATTCATCGGCCGTGTGCAGCACGAGCCCTTTCAACGTCGCGGATCTCATGTCGGCGCTGCCGTGGGTGTTGCGGTAGTGCTGGATCAGCACGCCCAGCGAGCCACTGACATTCGGCGACGACATCGACGTGCCGGAAAGCGTCGTGTAGTCTGAGTTGTTGTCGTCATCGCAGGAGTAGAGATCGATGCCGTTGCCGGCGATGTCGGGCTTGATCCGGCCATCGTCAGCCGGCCCGTAGCTGGAGAAGGAGCTCATGCTGACGCTGCCGGGGCCGGAGTAGCCACCCGAGACGTCGTCTACCGCCGCGACGCTCAGGATGTTCTTGGCCACGCCCACCGTTCCGATGCAGTCCCACGGACCGTCGGGATCGCGTGTCGTGGTGCTCCACTCCCAGTTTCCTGAACCGGGGTTGTAGTAATAGTGCCCGCCGCCAGGCCCCGGGCCGTCGTCGGTGCGGTCGTTGCCCGCCGACCTACACATGAGGTAGTAGGGATTATCGTAGGCGATGTCGTCCAGTTCCTCGGTGTACGACGTATACAGCCCGAACCAGTTGTCTTCGGTCGTGCTGACGGTGACGTCGCCATACCAGAACCACTCGTAGTAGGAGTAGTTGAAATACCAGCCGGTGACGTAACTGTACGAGTGGTTCGAGACCAGCAGCCCGCTGCTGGCGGCCGAGCGCATCTCGCTGTCGTCGTCGTCCCAATCCCAGCAATCGAGATAGGCTGAGGGCGACATGCCCTTGGCGGCACCGACCACGCCGGACGCGATCATCGTGCCGGCCACATGGGTACTGTGGTAGTGGGTCCCGCTGGGCGAGTCGATCTGGGTGGCGCGTCCGCCGTACTCCTGATGGCTCGTCCGCACTCCGCCGCCGTCCCAGATGCCGAGCGTCACGCCCGATCCGGTCAAGTTCAGACCGCTCGATCCACCGGGCAGGCACTCGTCCGTGCTGATGCTGTCCGCCGCGTCCGCATTGTGGGTCATGTAGTACTTCGGTATGCCGTTTACGACGGCCTGAAGTTCGATCACGCCCGCGGGCGATTCCTCGCGAACGATCCAGCCCTTCTCCCGGGCAATCTGCCTGGCTTCCGCCTGCCCGATAATCACGGTTTGCCCCAAGGCGGGCGGGCTGGCGAAGGCGGTCAACGCCAGGACAGTCCCGATCAAGAACAGATGAGGGACGACCTGATTCAAACGACACTGATTGCGCAATCTACAGGTATTCATACCTAGACTACCTCCTCCACGTGAAGGGATTCCGGGTTGTTTGCTCGCCTGATCTACGGACGCATGAGGGGCGCGTGGCCGTCCCACTGAGGTGTGCCGGCAGCCTGCTGAACCCCACTCCACTCTTCAGGATACCAGATCGTGTGCTCCGATTCAACAAGCTCAACGTGGCCAAGGACGACTGGCGGTCATTGAATACGCCGTGCGGGAGCGGTATGCTGAAGATGATGTCCCGTGGGGAGAAAGAAGATGTCCGGATGCATGAACACCGGTTGAGCGCGTGCAAGGCCGCCGGTTCACGTCACACATCCGCTTCTACGGGCTCTCACGGCGCCTCGAAAGGAATCCAGTTATGATCTCTCGTATTCGTTTTGCGCCCGCGTTGCCGGTTTGCATGGCGGGACTGCTCGTCCTGGCAGGGGGTTCGATCGCTCCGGCCCAGACTCGACAGGATGGCCGATTCATGGCCAAGCTGCGTTGGGTCTCGCCAAACGGTGAACTGCCTGGCACGCATGCCGAGTACCTGCGACAGCACCCGCTCGCGCCCGCGCGATTCTCGAACTATCGTGTGATCAGGCCAGCCACCGGCCCGCACGGCCATCCAGGGCGCGAGGCCGAGGACCTCTCCATCCTGGTGGATTCCACATTGTCTCCTTCCATACAGACGGCTCTCGACGGCTACGTGGATGACTTGGCGGCAAGGGGATACTCGGTCTTCTCGGAGACCGTCTCCGGCGGCACGCCGGAAGACATCAAGGCATGGGTGCAGGACAGGTACGCCGCCGGGAGCGAGGGGATCGTGTTTGTTGGCGACATCACCGCTGCCTGGGCCGAGGTGTCGGGATCTGTCTTTCCCTGCGATTTGTTCTACATGGACCTTGACGGCCACTGGGAGGACGCCGATGCGGACGACGACTACGAGATCCACGATGCCGGCAGCGGGGACGAAGGACCCGAAGTCTACGTGGCCCGTATCTACGCCCACACGCTGAATTACGATACCGAGGCGAACATGGTCAATGGGTACTTCGCCAAGGCCCACGACTACCGCGTCGGCACGCTGACCGAACCTTGGCGAGGCCTCGAGTACGTTGACAAGGACTGGTACAGCATGAACGTCAACCTGGACCTCGTCTACGGGACCGACGTTGTCCGTCACGACTTCGGCTACTTCACCACCGCCGCCGATTACCTCGACCAGATGGACTTGGGGCAACACTTCGTGCAGGTCTGTGCCCACAGTTACTCGGGCGGGCATCACTTCGCAATCTACCCCACGGAGTCAGCCGCCTACGCGCACGTGTACGTGCACAGCCCGTCGGCCCGGGCGGCGAAGCTCCTTCTCGGCAGTGACGACGGCATCAAGGCTTGGTCGAACGGGACCATCGTGTGCACGCACGACGTGTATCAAGGTTGGCAGGCGGACCAATTCACCGAGGACGTGACACTGAACGAAGGATGGAACCAGTTGCTCTGCAAGGTCAGCCAAGGCGGCGGCACGTATCAATTCTCTGCCCGCCTCACGGATGCGGATCTGACCCCGTTCTCCGACCTCACGTACCAGGTCGACGACCCCGACATACATGGTGAAGAGGGACTGTTCATCCGCGGGTGGCTGCTGAATGGCTTCCATCAGGATACCCCCGAGCATTTGCTGGTGTACCTGATGACGAATTACCTAGCTCCCTATGTCGAGACCTCGATCAATCCGGAGGCGGGGGAGGTGATGGGCGGTCAGACCTGGACGGGGTTCTCCAGCGGCGGCGCGTACGTCGACCTCACCGAGCACGTGGGGGATGCGGAGTATGGCGTGACCTATGCATTCGCCAGAGTGTATGCCGATACAAACAAGTCGTGTGAACTCTGGCTGGGATACGACGACGGCGCGTGTGTGTGGCTCAACGGAGAACAGTTGGTCTACCACAACCGCACCGGCGGTTTCGAAGCCGACATGAAGAAGGTGGGCGTCGATCTGGATGCCGGCGAGAACCGCCTCCTCGTCAAGGTTTCCCAATCGACGGGCGAGCATGGGTTCGGCGCGCGTTTCTGTCAGGCCGATGGCAGCGCGGTCGGTGGGCTCACCTATGATCCTTCGCCTTCGCCGATTTCCTACGTTGGGACCTGGCTGTTCAACGGACCGTACGCGAACTCCGACCAGGGCACGCGCCTAAGCCAGGACTACCTCGGCGGTGAGGCCGGTGTGAGGCCCAGCACCGGTGATCCCACCCCATTGGGCGTTTGGGAAAAGGCCGCCGGAAACGGCTATCCTTGGGACATCGGCGCTTTCTACGAGGGAGACGGCGGCTGGGTATTCTCACAGACGATTCAGGACCGTGACCCACCGGTGTTGTTCTACAACCTGTTCTCCTGCGGGCCAGGCCGATTCACCGACGACAACTACCTGGCGGGGGCGTACATCTTCAACACGACGTACGGCCTGATCACGGTTGCCTCCTCGAAGAGCGGCAGCATGCTCAACTTCGGTGACTTCACCGATCCGCTCGGCGAGGGCAAGACGGTTGGGGCCGCCTTTCGCGAGTGGTTCGACGCGCAGGCCCCCTTCGAGTTGTGGGAACGCGAATGGTACTACGGGATGATCTTGAACGGCGACCCCACGTTGCGCCCGGTCAGGAGGGGTGATTTGGACCGTGATGGCGACGTGGACATGGACGATCTTCCGTTGTTCGTTGCGGTTCTTCTGGACCAGCCCGCGGCCCCGGGCCATGAATACAGGGCCGACATGAACAACGACGGGGCCGCGGACGGCGTGGACGTACACCTGTTCGTCGACGCCATGCTCGGTCAGTAGACAACCGGCCGGTCTTCGACCCGGCGCGATTATGTTGTAGCGGTATTGCCCGATCGCCTTAGAAGCTGTTCACGGTTGGATGCACCTGTGGCACCGGCGCCTAGAGACGGTGGGGTCTCACGGGCGGGACGCCCGTGCCATACTCTGGTTGCGGCTGGAGGCCGCGCTGTGGCACAAGCCTGCCTGCCGGCGGACAGGCGACAAAGCCTCTGTGCCACCCGCCGGCACGGCCGTGCCGCGCGACCCACGGGGGCGACCCCAGGCGCGGGTCCGCTCACTTCTTGGCGGGCTTCTTGGGCTTCTTGACACAGGGATGCTCCTCGGCATCACCGTGGCACTTCTTGATCTGCTCGGGCGAGCACTCCTCCGGCTTGCCGGTCAACTTCTCCGGCTTCTGACATTGCTTTTTCTTCTTCTCGTCGCACATGTTCTTCTCCGTCTCTGGCACCAATGACCAACGTCGGCGTGCCGGGCCACGCGTCCAGCTTGCGTGATCGCGCCTCCTCTTGGATAGTGTAGTCCAGTCGTGCGGGCCTGGCCATGCCCCGCTGGTCGCTTTCGATGGGTCCGTGACAGTGTGGCAGCCCGTGGCAAAACTGTGGCACCGGCGCCAAAGCCGGTGGTTTTCACGGTCAGGAACGGCGTTTCCGAACCGCTGTTTCCCTTTTTACCACCGGCTGGTAGGCGTGTGCCACCGGCAGCTTGCCCTTGACAATCGCTTCTCAAGGGCTTGTCAAGGGCTTGTCCGCCAGTGTGTATGCCCCATGCCCTGCCGGAGAGACCGCACGGGCGGACAAGCCGCCCGTGGTACGCAGAATCGAATGCCGCCGGAAGTGTCACGGACCCGGTTTCGACGGAGGTCGACACGTGGAATGCAAGAAAGACGATAACCTTCAACGCTGCAATTGCACGTATGGATCGTGCGACAAGAAGGGTGTTTGCTGCGACTGCATCGAATACCATTTGACCCGAAGGCAGTTGCCCGGCTGTTGCTTCCCGCCGGAAGCGGAGAAGACGTACGACCGCAGCTTTGAGGCGTTCGTCCGGGCATGGAACCTGTAAACGGGTGATCGGGCACGACGGCGGCCTGTGGAGGGTCTGGATCTTGAGGTATGGTCGATCAGGCGTGTGCGCGTGTGTGATCGCCCTTGCCGTATGTGTCACCGGCGTGGCACTTGCCGGCCCTCCTCGCGTCGATGTTGTCAAGCAGAGGCGGCACCACTGCGGCGTCGCCAGTGCCGAGACCATCTTGCGATCCTACGGGGATCGCGACGCATGGACGCGCCAAACCGCGATCGCCGCGGCGCTGTGCGCGCGGTTGCCCGAATACAAGGCTCGCCACCCCGAGGCCGCCGACGCCATCGAACGCTACTATCCCGATTACCAGGAGACATACCAGCCATTGCTTGCGGAGTTTCTGATCGATCACGGCTATTGCGTTGTCAATACGCGGGCGTCGGTCGATCGAGGCACGGGCAAACCAGATCCGCAGGTAGGGGGACTTCTGCGGGAACACCTCGCTAAGGGGCACAGGGCCGTCCTGCACGTCCCAGGCCACTACATGTCCGCCATCGGCGTCGGCGAGGCCGGCAAGACGTTGTACTTCGTCGATCCGCTCCACCCGAAGAGCGTGTTCTCAACGCCGTTCGAGACGCTGGCCGGTGGCGGGAGTTTCCACAGGTTTCCAAGCGGGAAACCGCGACCTGGGTGGGATGGTCGAGCGCTCATCTTCTGGAAGGGCGCGGCGATCAACAAGAAGGACCGCTGCCCGGTCTGCGGTCACGTCTCGGCGGGCAGCCAGCGGACGTATTGCCGTCGGTGCTTGTGCTTCATCGATCGCCGAACGTCGAACGGCGTTCAACTCGCCCTTGACGCCGTTGCATCGACAATCGTCAAGCGAGATATCACGCGGATCCAAGATGACGAGTTGCGACCGAGGCTGCGCCGCCTGCTCAAGGCTGGCAGCTTCACGGAGAACCAGCTTACCGAGGCGCTGCTTCATTATCCGCTGGCCGGCCCCGATCCACATCGACTCGTGACGCTGCACCGGCACGGCAAAGACCGGGCGATCGACTATGCGAACCTTTCGCTCAACGACCTGATCGGCGTTATTTCGGCCCACAAGCGTTGGCCCAAGGTGCTCGATGAGCGTCTCGCCGCCAGACGTGGCGAACGGTCAGACGACCGAGAAGGAGATTCATGATGAAGTCCGCATTCACTCGCGTGTTGTGCCTCGCATGGGGAACGGCTTTGCTGACATTGCCCGGGCCGCTCCAGGCCGCGCCTGGAGATGTGAGGGCATCCTTCGACGCGCCGTGCAAGTACCCGTCGGGCCTCGCATCGGATGGCAAGCACCTCTTCGCGGCCGACTGGCGCGAGGCGATGATCTGCGAGATCAGCCGCTCCGATGGCAAGACCGGCCGGTCTTGGAAAGCGCCGACGCTGAAGCCTGGCGGGCTGACGTATCACGACGGCAGGCTCTATGTGTGTGACGATCACACGGGGGGCGTGTACGCGCTGAACCTGGACAGCAGTGTTGTGGAACACACGTTTCAAGCACCCAGCGAAAACGCCACGGGGCTGGCCTATGCCGACGACATGCTGTTCATTCTCGCCAACGACAAGATCTACAAGGTCCTCCCCGATGACGGGACGATTCTCGGCACCTTCGCCGCGCCATGCAGATCGTGCCGGTGCCTGGCCCACGATGGGAGATACCTGTGGGTCGCCAACCGGATCAAAGACGAGCTTTACATGGTGGAACCGGACAGCGGAAAGGTCGTGGGCATTCTTCAGGCGCCAGGGCCCTATCCCGCCGGGATCACCTGGCTCGACGGATACCTGTGGAACGTCGACTTCCAAACCCGCAAGATCTATCAGATCGTCATCAAGGATGAACCGATGTACCGCCTGTCGGACACCCGCCGGGCCCGCGTCGAATACCTGTGGGCGCTGAACAACTACGGCCCCGGCGACGTTACGGACCTGGTCCTCAACGTCGCAGTGCCGATGGAGTTACCGAACCAGAAGCTCCAGACACGTGTCGACTTCTCGCGTCCGCCGTCCAAGACGCTACGAGACCGATGGGGACAGCAGTGCGCCGTGTTCGAGCTTGGCCGCGTGCCGGCCGGTAGCAAGACCACGCTGACCTACTCGGTGAACGCCGAAGTATCAGCCATTCGCTACCTGATCATTCCTGAAGACACCGGCACGCTGGACGACATCCCCGCGGAGATTCGCGAGCAGTACACGGTAGACGGCTCGCACCTTCGCATCAGCAGCCCTTACATTCAGGAGACGGCCGAGAAGATCGTTGGCGACGAGACAAACGCCTATTGGATCGCACGGAAGATATACGATTTCATCATTGAACACGTTGAATACGAGATGGTTGGCGGCTGGGACGTGCCGGAGGTGGTCCTGAAGCGAGGCAGCGGCTCGTGCTCGGAATATACATTTGCCTTCGTGGCCCTGTGCCGCGCGGCCGGCCTGCCGGCCCGATACCAGGGGAGCATCGTCGTCCGCGGCGACGATGCCAGCGTCGATGAAGCCTTCCACCGCTGGGCGCAGGTCTACCTGCCCGGCCACGGATGGGTGCCGGTGGACGCCAACAGGGGCGACGCCAAGGATCCCGCCGACCAGGCCCGCGGCTTCGGCGAGTTGAGCAATCGCTTTCTGATCACCACGCAAGGCGGCGGCGACTCGGAGTGTCTCCACTGGGGCTACAACGCCTTCGCCCAATACAAGGCGACCGGCTATTGCAAGGTCGAGGAGGACAACCTCGGTTTCTGGGAACCCGTCCAAGCGGCCGCGACGTCCCAGCCGGACTCCCCCGGTGTGCCGAGCCCCGATCGCTGATTCAAGGCTGCAATAACGCGCTCACAAATGGCTGGATGTCCCGTCCGTCTCGGGCCCCATCGTGATTCATGTCCGCAAGGGCGATCTCGCAATCATAGGTCGAATCGTATGCAGGGGGATCGATCAGCGCGAGGACGAAGGCCTCGACGTCGTCCATGTTGAGCGCCCCGTCACAGTTCATGTCGCCGGCGGGACGCGTGTAGACGAACTGTGTGTACGGTATCGCCCGCTGGTTGGTGGCGTTGGCATCCTTTACATTTTGCGTCAGTGAAGCCTCCAGCCACGTTTCGTTGGGCAGCGTGCCGCCGGTTTGGTTCAGGATGAGCGTCATCCCGTCCGGCGAGACCTCGTAGCCGAAGTAGCCGGTGTAGTAATCCTGCGAGTGTGTGTCCTCGTCCGTGATCGTCAGCGGTGGGCCGCCCATGACGGTGACGGCCCGATGGAAGGTGAAGGTCAACTGAGCATCCTCAAGGCCACCCAGTGAGCCTCGATACAGCGGCGTGGTCTCCTCGACCGCCGCGGCGGGAGCATTAGACACACAAATGAACGGTTCGGAGTCTTCATACATGCCGAAGTCATCGACCAACTGATACGTCACGTAGAAGGCGTAGTCCGGCGGAGGGTTTTCGGGAACGTACGCCCGGTACTTCATGTGTACGTGGTGCTCGTTCCACTGGCTCAAGTTGTAGCGGTCGCCGATCTGGGTCAGCCACGTGCCGTCGTCCGTGCGGAGCTTGAAGTCAGGCGAAAGGTCGAGAATCTCGAACCAGATCTGGTAGTCAACGTTGTGCTCCCCCGCGAGCCCCTCCATCTCGCCCCCGCTTCCTCCAGCGCTGTATTCTCCGAATCCAGGCTCACCGTTGGACCAGCACCCGTAGATCGGGCTCCAGCTCAACGGGTAATAGCACTCAGCCGGATCACCGTGCCGGTAGATCTGTTGTCTGTCCACGGCCAACTTGCCGTCCTCCTGACCCAGGAAGTGGTGGTCCAACGGGCAGTCGCCCCGGGCTGGCGCGCCGGCGCTGAGAACGGCGAAGAAGACAAGCACAATGCCTATGCGTAATCGTTCCATGACACAAACCTCTTTCTCTCTGCTTTTCACGGTTGTCCAATGTGGCGTTCGTACTCTGCTTCCAGCGATCCCGGCGGAGGTTCCTCGATAGGCGGCCACGCCGGTGCGTGGCTTGGCCACCAGGAGTTGCAGCGAGGAAAATCCCACGTCCTCGTCCAGTGGAGCGTCTCCACGTGGCCGTCGGTAAACAGGTAGTTCGACTTGCCCCGGTGCCTGTCCCATGCCACCTCCTGCTTCGGATCCTCGAGGCCCTCCCAAAGGTCGGAATGGATGTGATCCCCTGAATCAAAACCCTCTCCGCAACGGATCGCAGCAAGATAGACGACGGCGTCGGGACGTCGAATCTTCTTCAAACAGTTGTATTCGTGTGGGTTCTGCGGCGTAGGTACCAGCGAGAAGTTGACGGCATAACTGGACCAACGATAACCAGCCCATGTACCGCGGTCCTCAGGAGGATCCGACCAATCAAGGAACGGCCTGTCCGTCTTGTCTGCCGGGCATTGAGCGATCAGGGGCTGCTCGGAGTAGCGTTGCAGAATCCACAGCCAGTAGTTTTCGATGTTGGCCTCCGCGGAGGGGCACGCCGACGCGGGCATGTACTCCTCGTTGTCTAACGCGTACATTCCTAGGGCCAGGCCGGCTTGACGCATATTGCTGAGACACTTCGTGCAGATGCCCTGGGCGCGGGCTGCCGACAGGGCAGGTATCAGAATGGCGAGCAGCACGGCAATGATCGTCATGACCACGAGCAACTCGATAAGCGTGAAGCCCAAGCACGAATGAAAACGGCCGCGCCGGCTCATCTGTCATCCTCCAGAAAGCCCCCGACCAGGGGGTCGCGGGGACGTGCCCGTGCGAGTGCGCTTTCTTGCACGTCCCCAGCGAGCGTGACATACATGACTATGTGCGCCTCCGCACAACCGCCAGGAGGCCGACAAACAGCAAACACAGGCTGCCCGGCTCGGGTGTAACCTTAGAGCGAAACCTGAACGGCGCGTCCGAACCGCAGAGTTCCGCGTGCTCTCCCGGCACGCCGTCTTGGCCCACGAGGGAGCTTCCGCCCTCCGTGTACATTCCCCCGGTGTCAAATGCCGTGAAATCGCACCAGACGGTCTGCCCGACCATGTCGTCAGCCAGCCAGAAGTAGTACCCCATGTGCTCGTGGATGCCCCATGCGTTCTGATCCTCAAGCCAGACCTTCTCCAGCTTGTACGTGCCGCCATTCGTATCAAGCACGACATCATCATTCGGCAGCATCATGAAGAAGTCGTCCTCCGGCACGGACGCATCGATGCGCCTGAGCCAGATTTCCCAGTCGGGTATCGTGAACTCATCCGTGCTATCGAGGCTCCACATACCCCGAGGCCCGTTGGCTGAATGCCAGCCGTCCAGGTGCTGCTTTCCCTCTGGGTCGCCGTATCCACCATCGTCGCCCCACATAAAGCGGCAGGTGTAAAGGAACTTCGTGGAATCGTCAGGCTTGGCGATGGCCTCGCCGTACTCGTCCAATTCCTGTATCAGCCGCAGAAAAGGATCGTCGTCGGAATCACCCCACTGCGGCCAGGCCGGCGTGGGAGCAACGGGATCGACCGGCGGGATGGAGAACATCCACAACTGGCTGTCGTCTGTCGAACAACAATCGAGATCACCGGCGGGATCACCCGGATCACTCCAGTTGGGTCGCGACGTCGGGTTGATCCCGATGTGTGTGTGGGCCAGCGGGCACTGTGCCACCGCCGGTTGGGCCAAGAACACAGTCCCCGCGAATGTCACAACAACAATGCATGAACTAGTACTTAATTTCACTTCTTAGGTCTCCTTCCATTCAAAGATCATGTGAGGTCGGCACGGACCTGGTCCGTAGTCAAAGCGCAGTGCTGCTCTGCAGTGACGGCGCCCACGGGCTCGGGGCTAGCAGCCCGTGGCAAAACTGTGGCACCGGCGTCTCGCCGGTGGTTTTTACGGTCAGAAACGGCGTTTCCGAAACGCTGTTTTCCCT
>JAFGQA010000001.1 GCA_016935885.1 Phycisphaerae bacterium
GGCAAAACTGTGGCACCGGCGCCAAAGCCGGTGGTTTTCACGGTCAGGAACGGCGTTTCCGAACCGCTGTTTTCCCTTTTACCACGGCTGCTACTAGAGGCCCCTTGGCACGAACCTCCGTAGCGCGAGCGCCAAGACCCGCAAGTGCGCTGCTGGGGAGTGCGTGCCACAGGGAGCCGAAGCCACGCGGGTTCTCACATCATTCTCGACAAGGACCGCGCGACGTGCGAGAATGAAGGTCCATCTCAATGCCTCGTAGTCAGACCACCGTGCGAGCGGTTGCGGGGCGGGCTTTGGTGCCTGTGCCACAGTTCCTGGATGGGCGCTGGGATGTTTGTGCGGGAGGTGCGTCGCGTCGCATGCAATACGAGACCTTACAGACCCTCGCCAAAGGCAAGGCATGGTCCGAGCTGGAGCGCGAGTGGCTTGCGGCGATTGAAGGACCCGGCGCGGATCCAGCCCGGTTGCTGCCGGTGATTGACCTGGTGGTGGAGGCCAAGCAAGGCGACCTTGCGGAGACGCTGGCCTGGGCGTGGCTGTCGGTGATGAAGGAGACGCACACGCCGGCCGAGGCGCTCCGGCTGGGGCGGGGGCTGCTGCTGCGTCTGCCGGATGGCGAAGAACTGCGTGACGAGATCCTGGCACTCTATCGGGAGACGCACCGCGACCGGCCTGACCTGGAATCATGGATCGAACGGTCGGGGCTGAAGTCGGGCAAGTCGGTTCGGCGGGCGTTGGGCTATCTCACGACCGCTCTGCGGCTGTCGGCGGGGACCTACGTGACGCACCGCACGGAGGACGAGGCGGCCGAGGTGATCGAATTCAATGCCGAGGAGGACTTGGTGACGATCAGGACGGCGTGGCGCGGTCGCACGTTCGAGATCGCCAAGTTGGTTGAGGATTATGAGATCGCCGACGAGAACGACTTCCGCGTCCTGAGTCAGCTTTGCCCCGACCGGCTGGCCCAACTCGTCGAGGAGGACCCGGTCGCGCTGGCGATTGGTATCCTGCGGTGTCGCGGCAATCGGATCGACCGCGACGAACTCAAGCTCGTGTTGGTGCCGCGGTATCTGCCCGCAGCCAAGTGGTCTGGCTGGTGGGGGAAGATACGAGACGGTGTCAAGCGGTCGCCCCATCTGCGGACCGAAGGGCGATCCCCGACGTTCTTGATCTACGATGAGGTGGGGCAGTCCCGGGAGGCGGGGGTCTGGATGGCGTTCTGCGAGGCGTCCACGCCGCGGGAGTGGCTGGATTTGCTCGAAGGCTACCTGCGCGACACGAAGCGGCAGAAGGAGCAACCGGACCTTGCGTTTCTTGACCGCGTGCAGTCGGCGCTGGCCGAGCACGTCGAGCAATTTATCCGGCGGAAGGAGCCCGCGAATGCCTTTGCGACGGCCCTGGTCGTTGAGCGGATCGCCGCGGACCGACGGACGGCTTCGACCGATGCCCACGGGGCGGCCCTGAAGAAGCTGAAGGAGGCAGAAGACCCCGTGGCAGTCGTGGCATCGGTGAACGATGCACGACTGTGGTCGTTGGCGATCAGGTGCGTCGAGCAGGTGTTTCCGGGGGCGTGGGTGGAGTTGTTTGCTGAGTTGATCCTCCACGCACCGGCGGGACAGTGTGACATTCTGGCCAAGAAGGTCGAGAAGGCGGGACGTGGCGACCTCCTGCCGTCGATCGTCCAACGGGCCACGGCGGATCCCGGACAGTTCACGGATGCCATGATGTGGGTATGGAAAGGACCGACCGTCAAGACCGACCTGTCGATTCCCCCACGGCTGGAGATGCTGAACGTCCTGCTGGGCCTGGTCGGGCCGGTCCGGATGTCGAAGGGCAAGGCCGTCGGGCAGAGCGCCAACGAAATGCGGGCCAGGGTTCGCGTGGGGCTGGCGGCCAAGCGGTACGGCACCTTCAAGGCTTGTCTCGACGATCTGGATGTGCCGATGGCCCAAACGATCCGGCGTCAGCTCGAACGCGCCGAAGGCCTGGGGCCTCGCGTCCAGGAGGACATGCTCAACATCCTCCGTGCACGATTCCCAGAGCTGTACGTCAAGGCCAAGGTCGAGATGTGGAAGGACGAGTCCGTCTTGTACTTCAGTGCGGCAGGCCTACAAGCAAAGGAAGCTGAACTCAGCGAGATCGTCAACGTGAAGATGCGTGAAAACGCCAAAGCCATTGGTGAAGCCGCCGCACATGGCGACTTGAGCGAGAACGCTGAGTACAAGTTCGCCCTGGAAGAGCGCGACCTGCTACGTGCCCGGGTCGCTCGACTCAATGGCGAGGTCTCCATGGCCAAGGTGCTCGAACTCCACAACATATCGGACGACCGTGTCAGGATCGGCCACCGCGTTACCCTTCGACCGACCAACGGGGAGGGACCGGTGGTCATGACGATCATGGGCATCAACGACACGGATCTCAACCGGAAGGTCTACTCTTACCAGACGCCGCTTGCTCAGCAGATCCTTGGCAAGCGCGTGGGCGACGTGGCCACGCTGGCACTCGACGGTCAGGAAGCCGAGTACAGAATCGAGCGGATCGAGAGCGCGATTGCCTAATGCCGGATAGAAAACCCACTTCCTGCGATCTGAGCATCCGCGTGCGGTATGCCGAGAGCGACCCAATGGGCTATCTCCACCATTCCAAGTACTTCGAGTACTTCGAGATGGGACGGACAGAGCTGCTCCGGCAGGCCGGGTTTCGATATCGTGATATGGAAAATCGTGGCTTCTTGTTCGTGGTGGCAAAGGTCGAATGCCGATTCCTGGCCCCTGCCCGATATGACGACGAGCTCGTCCTTACTACCACGATCGACCGGCTGACCCGGGCGAGGATCGATCACTCATACGTGCTGCGATGCGGCCGCACGGTCCTCTGTGAAGCCAAAACCACCCTCGCGTGCATCAACCGCGACGGAAGGCTGATCCCGATCCCAGACGAGCTCCTCGACGATGCCTAGTACCGCGTTTCATAAGAAACGCGACTACGGTTGCTGGACCGAGAATCCCTTCTCGGTCCTGAAGCCGGTGCCGAGAAGGGATTCTCGGCAGAGCGTGCAGTCGTTCTGTTTGTGAAACGCCGTAGTAGAGCAGTTCACGTTTGCCTGCGACTGTGGCACGGGCGTCTCGCCCGTGAATCCACCGCCGAGACGGCGGTGCCACAGGTGCATCCAATCGTGAAGTGCTCTGGGATGCCGGCGAAGCGCGGGATTGTCTGGCCGGGAATGGCACGAGCTTCGTGACCCGCCACATCGGATTTGATCCCGTAGTAGCGTGTGTCAATCGCTGAAATGGGTCATCAGGCCCATCAGTTCGGCGTTGCGACGAAAGAGGGCCGCGGCGGCGGCTGGCTGATCGTTCAGCGCGACCAGGCGACAGTGGGCCGCCACCTTGCGGGCGAAGTCGATGATCATGGCGAACACAACGGTCCACCGCGGGCCGATCATGCTGACATGGCTCAAGTCGAATACGATTTCCTTGAGGCCCTCGACGCAATCAGAATGGCTGAGGCGGCTGATGATGCCGGACATTTGGTCGCTGGTGAGTGTTGTGCCGAGGGGCTGGATCCGCAGGGCA
Organism: Phycisphaerae bacterium; assembly: GCA_016935885.1. Next base: position 3,576 of record JAFGQA010000001.1, read on the forward strand.
CCGCTTTCCGACGCCACGAAATGGCAGGTGTTGAGGATGCTGTCGCTGCCGGCGACTGTCGTGCTCGTCTTCTTGTTCTTGCGACCGTGAAACATGAGTCACCTCCACAGGCATTCGCCTGATCGGAGCGGTTCAGTTGCTCCATAAGGGGTACACGGAAGCAGGAGGGATCTGACGCGGAAATTCTCGTTTTCGTGAAGCTCCAGCGAGAATACAGGCGTGGGTGTCACGTCTGTTGCCGGTTTCCATCGCCCAGGGGGCGTTTTTGCCTGTGAAGGTCCTTGAACGTGCCTCCCTCGGCGAGCCTGTCGATGCAAACGGCGTCATCGACACGCGCTCCGGCTGCGCCGGCGCCTGGGGCTACGAATCGGCTGCGTCCTTTGACCCGCTGGCGGCCCTCGGCTGGCTGCACGTCGGCGAGCGGTACTACGA